>JBGSMU010000175.1:0-3145 GCA_041739955.1 Gallionella sp.
CATCTTTGACTCGCTTGATCGCCAACTCCCTGAACTCGGCGGTGTATTCCTGCTTCGGTATTCTCTTCATCTGCTTCCTCCAAAAGTAACGTTAATTTTACGTCGCCCTTGGAAGACTATTTATCGGGGGAAGCTCACTGACTGCACAGGTGACCAGCACGGGCTCAACGACCTTGAGCTCGGTGGATACATTAAAGGTAAATGGCGCGGTGGGCAGCAGCCTGACGACCACGACCACGGGAATACTGGCCAAGACACTGTTCCAGGGAGCCACCAACATCGGCAGTAATCTGGTGGTAACCAGCACGGGTGCGGTAAAGCGCATCAATAATGCGGCCACGCTGCTGGTGGCGGGCGCACCGACCACTATCTCGAACCAGAATGTCATGGTCAACAGCGTCGTCGGGGCGGTGATCCCTTAGTTGAGGATGAACATGCAGGCCATCCGCTGCTGAACTTGATTTGATGGAATGTATGATTTTGGTGAACGTGCCGCCGGGATTTCGAATTCTGGCGGCATTTTTCATTTTAATTCCGCAAACGGGCTTTAGTTATAGCTTGGATCTTCGGCATATGAACGGGGCAGAGTGCCAACTTGCCTAGCATCATGGTACAGTCTCGACAGGTGGTGATTTTTTGAATTTAATTAATGAACGGTGCACAGAATGACTGCAAACTTTATCGGAGTGACGGGGCTACCTAGATCAGGCTCGACTTTGCTTTGCCAGATGCTTGCACAGCATCCCGAAATCAATTGCGAAGGTCACAGCTCACCTCTGTGTAATACCTTGCTGGGCATCCGGCGCATGATCAGCGACGACCAGTTTTTCCTGTCCCAGCTTGATAATTCGTTCGATGCCAGCTATGCCCATCTGGCCTCAGCCATGCAGGGATTTTTGCGGGGATGGAACCAGGATTGCTCGAAGAAAGCGGTGGTGGACAAGAACCGCGCGTGGCTGCATGCCATCGAGTTGTTGCTGCACATCGAACCGGAAGCCAAGCTGATTGTTTGCATACGTGAACTCGGCCAGATCTACGGTTCCATCGAGGCGCAACACCAACGCACGATCCTGGTGGATTTCATCGATCATCTGGCCGACTATGACCGCTTCGGACGTGCCGATATCCTGTTCGCCAAGGACAAGGCGATCGGCGCACCATTGATCTCGTTGCATGCCGTGCCTGACTTGCCCAAACATGTGCAGCAGCGTTTGTACTTTCTCCGATTCGAGGACATGATGGAGCGGCCGGCGGCATGCATGTCGCACCTCTACACATGGCTTGGGCTCTCGCCTTTCGAGATTGATCCTGAAAAACTGGAAAAAGGGATACAGGAAAGCGACAGCCATTATCGGATGAAGTATTTGCACAATCAGTACGACAAGATTGCCAAACCCGCACGGCATGAGATTCCGCAGCGCATCCAGGCACAGATCGAGACGGCCTATGCGTGGTTTTACCAGATGTACTATCCGCAAAAGAAGTAGTACATATCATGGCGGATGATACAAAAGATTAAATCTGGCACATCTTTATTGAGTTCCCCCGTCTTTACACGTTACGGATTGGGCGTATTGTTCTCGCTGTTTCTTGCCTCATGCGGGCTTGATGGCAGCGTTACTCTGCTACCGCCCGACACACCTACAGGCGTGTCGGTGAATGCCCGCGATGGCAACAATCTCATCAGTTGGACTACAGTCAATAACGCGATCTCATACAACGTTTACTGGAATACTGCCTCAGGCGTGAATATATCGAATGGCACGCTGATCAGTCATGCCAACAATCCGCAGACGCATACCGGGCTGGCGAACGGTACGACCTATTACTATATAGTCACATCATTGGACGCCAACGGCGAAAGCGCGATATCCGCCGAGGCGAGTGGGGCACCGGTTGCCGCGACCGTCGCAGCAGACCCGCTCTATCCCGACCAGTGGCACCTGAAGAACAGCGGGCAATCCGGCGCCGGCTCGACAGGTATCACTGGTGAAGATATCAACGTCGAGCCGGTCTGGGCCGGATATAAGGGAACGGGCGTGCGCATCGCCATCGTGGATGACGGGATAGAGATCGGCCACGAGGATCTGGCGAGTAATATCGCGGCGACCGGAATGAGCTACAACTATGTGACCGGCAGTTCCGACCCGACCTATGACCCGACAGACATAGCGTCCGGTCACGGCACAACCGTTGCCGGTATCGCCGCCGCGCGCGACTTGAATGGATTGGGCGTTCGCGGTGTGGCACCGCGTGCCAACCTGGTCGGGTACAACATGCTGCTTGACTCGACCGCATCCAACGAGGCGGACGCGATGACAAGGGGCGCAACGGACATCCATGTCTCCAGCAACAGTTGGGGATCGCCGGATGATGCCGATCTGCATCCCTCGCTTTTCAGTTGGCGTACTGCGATCGATACTGGCTTGAGCACTGGTAGGCATAACCTGGGCACGATCTACATATGGGCCGCAGGCAACGGCGCGTTTTATACCGATAATTCCAACTTCGACGGGCAAGCCAATTACCGGGGGGTGATCACGGTGGCGGCGGTCAATGATCAGGGCAAGCAGGCAAGCTACTCAGAACCCGGCGCGAACGTCTGGATAAGCGCCCCGGGCGGAGAATATTGCAGCTCGCACGCCATCACCACCACGGATCGCAGCGGTGTGACAGGCGATAATCCTCTGCTGGGATATTCCGATTACACAGACATGAATTACACAAGGTGTATGAACGGCACTTCCGCGGCAACTCCTGCTGTTGCGGGCACTGTTGCGCTGCTGTTGGAGGCCAATCCTCTTCTGGGCTGGCGAGACGTGCGACTGATCCTTGCGGAGACAGCCCGCAAGAACGATGCGGGCGATGCGGGATGGGCTACCAGCACCACGACCCCCGTCTATCATTTCAATCAGAAGTACGGTTTCGGTGTGGTCGATGCTCAGGCTGCGGTGAACAAGGCGGTAGCCTGGACGAACGTGGGGCCACAATTGACGTATACATCCATGCTAGTGCCATGTAACATTATTTATTTCGCATCGTAGAGCCCTGTGGCATACTGGTGAAACCCTTAATCAAAGGAGGTCACCATGTCACCGAGATACCGGGTAACACTTACCGAGCAAGAGCGCAGCGAACTTGATAC
>JBGSMU010000215.1:0-9714 GCA_041739955.1 Gallionella sp.
CGCTTCTACCCCTTCAACGCCTTCCGATCCCTGCTCGGGATCGCTGGCGATGTCACTGCCCCGACCTACGCAGAGCTTTACTCCGTAAAATCACGAAACACTACATCTGGTAGGTGTCTGTGACAACCGGATAAGCACGAATTATTCAGGAGAACGCTTTCCGAGCGGGTAAATGATGCCCGGGCTCCTTACCCGTGACTATATTTCTCAGGAAGACAACCATGCTGGAAACGCCAAAGATCATTAAAACCCGACATCAATTGATCGCTTTCATCCATGTCGCTGTTCCAAGGCTGGAGATCAAGATGATCATGCGTCGAGGTATCGCAGAGCTTGTGTCGGCTGTTTCGGCGCAAGGCATCACGCCTGTCGGGCCCTTATTCTCGCATCATCTGAAGATGGATCCCGGGATGTTCGATTTAAGGATATGTGTACCCGTTAGCGCCCAAGTGAAACCCGTGGGACGCGTGAATGCCGGTGAATTGGCTGCTGCCAATGTTGCCAGAACGACCTATCGCGGTGCTTACGAGGGGCTAGGCCCGGCTTGGGGAGAATTCAAGAAATGGGTTGTCGCGCAAGGGCTCAGGCCGCGGGAAGATCTGTGGGAGTGCTATATCTCGGGACCGGAATCTGACCACAATCCTGCAAACTGGTGTACCGAACTGAACCAGCCATTGGTCGAATAATCCGTCTAGCCCATCACTCAACAATACGAAAAAACTATCCCGATAGCCGTTGACTATTTTTTGCGGATGGAGGCACAGGCTTCCGCAACCAACCCGGGGCCTCGGTAGATCAGGCCGCTATATATCTGCACCAGTGCTGCTCCCGCGTTGATCTTTTCTGCCGCGTCTGCACCGTTCAAAATGCCGCCCACGCCGATGATGGGCAGGGTGCCTTGGAGTTCGGCGGCAAGCCGGCGGATCACTTCAGTGGATTTGTTACGCACCGGCGCGCCACTCAGCCCGCCCGTTTCGCCGCCATGGGGAAGATGTTCGACACCGTCGCGTGAAAGTGTCGTGTTGGTGGCGATCACCCCGTCGATGTGGTGTTGCATCAGTAATGCGGCAATCTGTTTGACCTGATCGCTTTCAATGTCCGGCGCTATCTTCAGCGCGATGGGCACATATTTGCCGTGCATGTCGGCAAGCTTTTGTTGTTCGGCCTTGAGTTGCGAGAGCAGGTTGTTCAGCGCATCCTCATCCTGCAACTGGCGCAGGTTTTTTGTGTTGGGCGAGGAGATGTTGACGGTGACATAGCTGGCATACGCATACACTTTGCGCAGGCACTTCAGGTAATCGTCTGCGGCGTTTTCAATTGGCGTCAAGGCGTTCTTGCCGATATTGATGCCGAGGATGCCTTTGAATTTTGCGCGCTTGACGTTCGCAATCAGCCTGTCCACACCGTCATTGTTGAAGCCCATGCGGTTGATGATGGCGTTGGCTTCGGGCAGGCGGAACAGTCTGGGTTTCGGGTTGCCGGGCTGGGGTAAGGGGGTGATGGTGCCGATTTCGATGAAACCGAAACCGAGAGCCGCGAGGCCGTCGATACAGTCACCGTTCTTGTCGAGCCCGGCGGCCAAACCGACCGGATTGGGGAAAGTCAGTCCCATCACGCTACGCGGATCGTCGGGCGGGCGGGAGGAAATGAGGCAGCTCACGCCCAGCGCATTGGCTGTTATCAGGCTATAGAGTGTGAGGTGATGAGCGGATTCGGGGTCGAGATGAAAAAGGGCGGGGCGTAACAGGTTGTACATGCTCAATTTTATTTGTGGGACGTGGTTTTGACGATGATCGGGATCGGGAACTTCTTTTTCGGGAACAGTTCATGGCGTTGCTTTCCGCGCCAGTTTTCCGCGATGACATCGCTGAGTTGCAGACAGGTCAAGCCGAAGATGATGTAGCCGAGTTGTGCCAGTATCGGCAAAGGCAGATTCAAAATCACGCTGCCGCCATTGTAACGGTAGGCGAACATGACAAAATTGCCGACGACCACACCGGCCAGCGCTGTGCATATTATTCGTCCCCAGTCGCCAGACGCCAGCGCGGCAAAGATCGTTTTCTCGTTCCACAGCAGTTGTAGCGAGGCCAGCAATAAAAGGGGTGAGACCCATTGCAACCAGAACAGCTGCTCCGACCATACCGAACCGCCCACCAGTCCGAGGGAAGCGATCGGCGCAAGCACAAAAAAAGCATTCTCTCCGCTTAAGGACGGCAATGCGAATCCACGGGACAGGAATTTCAGCAGGCTGCCGGAAGTTCCGAGCAGGGCGCGAGTGATCAATACTGCCGGTGCCAGCATGGCAAAGAGGGGAGTGTAGAGCAGGAGTTGCAGGATCATGTTCTCAAATGACATGGACCAGTTGGTCACAAACAGATTCAGGTATACGAACGACCAGCTCAATAAGGCACCGGCTGCTGCCATCCACAGGTAGAAATCTTGTTGCAGTTGGATGGGGCTGTTTCCGGTCAGGATGCGGACCGATTGATTGATGAGCAGGATATATCCGGCAAACAGCAGTGTCGTAAGCAATACCGCCGGGATATCTGTCTCCTGCCCCGTGCTGTAGGCGAACAGTTCGTTCCAATCGGCTCCGCTTAGCAAGATGCCAGTCGCAGGCATCAAGATCAGGGCCGTTACAAAAATTGCCAAGCGTGTTTTCATATTGCATCCTCTGCTAGCGTTTTCCAGGTGCCTTCCAGCAAACCCTGTGCGGGGCGATACCCTGTTTTGTAAGCCATCTTGCGGCTGTTTTTTATCCAGTAACCGAGATAGACATGGTCGAGTTCGAGCTTGCGGCACAACTCGATTTGCCACAGCACGTTGTAGACGCCAAAACGGGCACGGGGAAGATCAGGATCATAGAAGGTATATACCGAAGACAAACCGTCGCTGAGCAGGTCGATCACACTGACCATGCGCAGTATGCCCGACTCGCGGAATTCCACCAGAAACGAATCGACATGGCTTTGTAACAGGAAATTCTGGTACGACTCGTGATCGTCATTATCCATACCGCCGTTTGGATGGCGGGATTTTTGATAGCGCTGATATAACCCGAAATATTCGGAGCTGTCATGCAGTGAATTCGGTGTCGCGACAAGGTCGGCATGTTGCTTCCATGCCCGTCGTTGTGAGCGGTTTGGAATGAACTGGCTGACAGGGATGCGTAACGGTACGCAGGCCTGGCATTCGTCGCAACGAGGGCGATAAGTGTAAGTTCCGCTACGCCGGAAACCGTGTTGTACCAGTTCGGAATATACCGGTGTACTGATCATGAACGAAGGGGTGGCGACCTGGGATCGTGCCTGAACCCCGGGCAGGTAGCTGCAGGGATATGGCGCGGTCAAGTAAAAGTGCAGCGCGGACAGCGGTATGTCGTTTAGTTGGCTCATGTGAACAGGTCGGTATCGAATTGCCAATGTTTGATTGGTTCACAGTGTACCAAGTCTTGCAGTTTGGCGATAAATTCCGTACGAGGTATTTCGCGTGCGCCCAGTGATGCAAGGTGCGGGGTGTTCATCTGGCAATCAATCATGCCGAATTCCCAGCGCTCCAGTTGCCTGGCGAGATGCGCCAGCGCGATCTTCGAAGCATTGCTGGCCAGACTGAACATCGATTCGCCATAGAACATGCGCCCGATACTGACGCCATATAATCCGCCGACCAGTTCTCCGCCCATCCATGTTTCGACGGAATGTGCATGCCCGGAACGATGCAGGGCGGTGTAGGCGGCGATCATTTCGTTGTTTATCCAGGTTCCGGCCTGGTTATCCCTTGGGGCCGCGCAGGCAAGCATCACCCGCTCGAATGAAGTATCGCAACGAACTTCATGGTTGGTGTTGCGCAGTACCTGTGCTAGTGAGCGGGAGATATTGAATTCAGCCGGCATCAGGGTCATGCGCGGATCAGGGCTCCACCAGAGTATAGGATCACCCGGGTTGAACCATGGGTAAATGCCGTTACGGTATGCTTGCAGCAGGCGCGGGGCGGAAAGATCACCCCCTGCCGCGAGCAATCCATTCGGTGAGCGCAATGCATTTTCAACATCGGGAAATGCAAGATCCTCAGTCAGCCAGGGAATCAATATAATCCTTATAGCACCTGTTCATCGGTTTGATTTTGTGTTTATATTGACGCAGATGCAAGTTATTCGCGCTAGGGGTATTTAATGTTATCAACGATTTTTGGGAAGAAGTCCGACCATCCGCTTGCAGATATCAAATCGGTTCAGGCATTGCTTGCAGATTTGCCTAAAAGTGATGCTTTCAAATCCCTCACGGAAATTACCGATCTGGTCGAATCATTGTCGGGCAGCTCGGAATTCAAGCTGGACCACCAGTTTGCGGTGTTGCGGCTGCTTGACGAGGCGGCCCAGCCTTACGCCAGAAAACTGGCGCGCGATTACTTTACGCCGTTCGAGATCAACAAGTTTCAGGAAAACCGTCTGTGGTTGATATTGAGTAATTGGTCGAATCGGGTTTCCGGTGCATATTGGGATGTATTCACCAAATATCGCAACTCAGAGAAGGCCGGCCCCACCATCAAGGCCCAGGTACCCCTGCTTGCGGTGCGTGCGATACATGCGCTGATGTGGAAACTGAAATACATCTGTTCCCATTACGGCCAGGTCGATAGTTCGCTTTGGGCGAGCATGCTGCAAATATACAAGTATGCCGAGCAGAACCAGCATCTGGACACTCCGGTCAGCATGTATCCGATGGTTCCCGGTAATACCTCGGTCAAGGCTGAATTGGGCCACGTGATGATATGGTATGACGCGGGCTTGACCGTGTTGAGCCCGATGTATATTCACTTGACCGAACGCATTCTGGCACAGCATTGCGCGGCGATAGAGTTCCTGACCAAGGCAAACCAGAACAGCCGTTTGTACTTCGATCTCGACAACCCCGCCGAGCCCAAGCGCATCAATGCGGATGCGGGAACTCAAGCTTCGATGAGATTCGTCGGTATTTCCGATATGAAACCCAAGCTTGAAGATTTGATGAAGGTACTGAACAAGAATATCGTTCCGAGCGATCTCAATCTGGGTGGAAGTTACGAGGCAGACGTCATCAAGGAGGCGGCCCAGTACCTGTTGAATTACGTGATCGCTCCGCCCGTAAGACGTAATTCGCGCCGTTCGGTCAGCGTTACGATGAATGTTGTGAACGGTTTTGAACAGGTCGTTCAGAGTGCAGAGGCATGGATCGGATTCGGCAATGAAGACAGCATGCAGTGGACCACTGAAGAGATCAGCGCGAGTGGTTTTAGTTGCGTAATCCCGGTCAAGGGTAGCGAAAGTGTCGGTATCGGCAGTTTGCTGGGTATTCAACCCGAGGGGGTTGATCACTGGGGAGTCGCGGTGGTTCGGCGATTACTGCGCGACGATGAAAATAACCAGCTGCGTATCGGTGCCGAGATACTTTCAAACCAGATTTCCAGTGTGATGCTGAATGAGAAAGACGCTGCTGCAGGCTCAGCCGGGAGCGGGCAACCCGCATTATGGTTGTACGCCAGACAGAATGATAAGACCGGAGAAGCGCAGATGTTGATGAAGGCGGATACATTTTCACCAAGTCGCAGCCTGCAGATCCTGCTGGGCGGAAAGAATTATCTGCTGATGCCCAACGTGCTCGAGGAAAAGGGGCTCGATTATGACCTGGCGAAATTCCGCTTTGTCGTAAAGGAATCCGGTTCCCCTGAAGCGATCTGAGATACGCTCTGCTCCTTTTCTGAAAGAAGCTGTCCGGGCTTTCGAAGCTAGGTGGTTTTTTTACCCAGCCAGACTTCAATGTCTTTTAGCTCCATGCCGCAAACCGAATGCTGCATTTCGTATTCGTGCCATTCAACCTGATAACCTGCGGCATCCAACCGGTTTTTTGAAGCTTCTCCCATCACGCAGGGGATGACAGTATCGTTGCACCCATGTGCCATGAAAATGGGTGTTGCCAACGTGGCCGGATTCATTTCGTCGGCTACACTGTTTGCCAGCGGGAGGTAGGTCGACAAAGCCAATATTCCGCCTAACGCGACCGGCTGGCGCAATCCGGTATGAAGTGCGATCGCACCCCCCTGTGAAAAGCCGGCCAGAAAAATATTTTCGTGCAAGATTCCGCTGGCGACTTCCCGCGCGATGAGGGATTCGATGATGAGTTGAGAGTCGCGTATCCCTGTTGCGTCCTGATGCATATCCGAATCTTTTAACAAGCCGGCCGAGATGGCGGGCTGGGTGATGTCATACCAGGCGCGCATCACGTATCCGCCGTTGATAGTGACCGGACGCATGGGTGCATGGGGGAAGATGTAGCGTACCGGGCAGGGAAGTACGATCTCATCAACGACAGGGACGAAGTCATGCCCGTCAGCACCCAGGCCATGCAGCCAGATGATGCTGTGTCGGGGTTGTTCTCCGGTCTGCAGGATGATGGAAGGAGGATTGTTCTGCATAGTCCGCTCGGAAATCATTTTGGTTCGGGAATGATTTCTTTCAATGCCTGATACAGCTCACGGAAATTCTTCGGGGGTTTGCCGGATTCGATTTCCTTGTGGGCATTGCGTATCAGTGAACGCAGGCGTTGTGCATCAGTACCCGGGTACTCTGCGAGCAGTTGGGTTAACGCACTGTCGTTTTCCATCAGGCGGTCACGCCAGCGCTCCAGTTGGTGGGAGTAAGCCACATGTTCCAGTGACCTTCCTTTCCAGACATCGAGTTTGGCCAGTATGGGTGCGGTATCCACTTCGCGCATCAGCTTGCCGATATATTGCATCTGGCGTTTTATCGCGCCGAATTTGTTGATGTTCTTCATCTCGCGTATCGCGTCGCGAAGGTTTTCCGGTAGGTCGAGCTGCGCCAACTGGTCTTTGCCGAGCTCGGTCAGTTCCTTGCCCAGATCACGCAACTCATGCATCTGTTTCTTTATCTTGGTCTTGCTTGGGGGAAGTTCTTCCTCTTCTTCATCGGTCACTTCCGGCTGGTTGCGTAAGCCGCGACCGCGTGTGGAGCGGCCGTCCGCTTTGGGTGACCGGGGGCGGATGACTTCGACATCGCCATCATCATGCTCAAGCGAGTCATCATGCTCATCATCGTCATCGCCCAGATGGATATGTATAGGCTGATTATTGTCGCGGTCTTTATTACTCGAATTCATGGCGGTTAAGGTGTCTTGTTGATGCTGCTATGATAACGCCTTTCATCATTAATCAGATTTGCTTATGAAACCGCTAGTGCCGACCGCATCACATCTTTCCGGGAAAACCCAGTCCAGATTCTCGCTTACCACCGATACGCTGTGTTCCATTGCGCAAGATATGCTGGCCTATGCCGGGCAACGCGGGGCCACTGCGGCGGCGGCGGAACTATCGGAAGGTTTCGGTCAGGGGGTCACGGTACGCAACGGCGAAGTTGAGACCATCGAATACAATCGTGATAAAGGGTTGGCGGTTACCGTTTATATCGGTCAACAACGCGGTAATGCCAGCACTTCGGATTTCTCACCCGGTGCTGTGCGCGATACCGTGGATGCCGCCATGTCGATTGCGCGTTTTACCGCCAGGGATGATTGCTCCGGGTTGCCCGATTCCGATATGCTCGAAAACAAATATGTCGACCTGGATCTGTACTCCCCCTGGGATTTGCCGGTAGACGATGCGATAGCGCTGGCCGGTGAATGCGAACAATCCGCTCTCGGCGCAGATAAGCGCATCACAAATTCGGAAGGTGCGACCGTGAACGTGCATGAGGCACAGTTCATCCATGCCAACAGCCTGGGATTCATCGGCGGTTACCCGACTTCGCGTCATAGTGTCAGTTGCGCAGTGATTGCGGAACACAAGGGTGCAATGGAGCGCGACTATTGGTACAGCGTTGCGCGTAATGCGGCGGATATCGTCGAGGTGAAACAACTGGGCCGTATTGCGGCAGAACGCACCGTGCGTCGGCTGAATGCCCGGCAGATGGGCACCATGAAAACCGCGGTTTTGTTTGAGGCGCCGGTGGCATCGAGCCTGCTCGGGCATTTGGTGGGTGCGGTGAGCGGTGGCAGTCTCTACCGCAAATCTTCATTCCTGCTGGATCGGATGGACCAGCCTGTTTTCGCGAACCATATTGATATTCGCGATGTTCCGGATATCCGCAAAGGCTTGGCGTCCAGCCCGTTCGATGGCGAGGGGGTGAGAGTGCAAAGCCGCTCCATCATCGAGGCCGGCGTGTTGCGCGGGTATTTTCTCGGCAGTTATTCGGCTCGCAAACTTGGGTTGCGCAGTACCGGCAACGCAGGTGGCAACCATAATCTGATCTTGTCGTCCTCAACGGAATCGAGTTTTGATGATTTGCTGAAAAAAATGGGTAAAGGTTTGCTGGTAACCGAACTGCTGGGGCAGGGTGTTAACCAGGTTACCGGAGACTACTCCCGGGGTGCGGCCGGTTTTTGGGTGGAGCACGGCCAGATACAGTACCCGGTGCATGAAATTACCATCGCCGGAAACCTCAAGGACATGTTTCTTAACATCGTTGCAGTCGGCGATGATGTGCTGGTGCAGGGATCCCGGCAATGCGGTTCGATCCTGGTCGAAGGGATGACGGTGGCGGGCAGCTGATAAACTGGTCTTGTTTAAGGCAGGATGCATTCAAAGCCTTATCGGGGCTATGCTGACGGTTTCTTGTCCTGCCACAAGGAGAACATCTCAAAGTAGGCCACCTCAAGATTCTTTGCGAGTTGGGCCGCATTGCACAATGCGCTATTTTCCATGCGCAGACGTTGTGAGGACCGAAGTTTTCTGCGCAATTCGACATCGTTCGCCAGAGCAACTACCTTGTCTATATATTCATCCTCTGTTTGCGCAATCCATCCCGGCATACCGAGCGCATTCAGCATTGAGGTAGTCATCAATGATGCCATTCGATCACCTCGGAGCGTGATGACCGGCACACCCATCCAGAGCGCGTCGCAGGTCGTGGTCCCGCCACCCATCCCGCCTACAGGGTCCAACGCAATATCCAAACGGTCATAATATGCCATATGCTCATGCCATTCAGGCGTGATGCTGCTATCCATAAGTTCAATGCGATCGGGCTGGATGCCGAGAGCGCTTAAGCTGCCCAGTATGCGTTGACGGTTATTCGGGTCGGCCAATTCTCTGGTCTTCAAAAGTAAATTCGCGCGGGGGAGCGCGAGCAGCACTCTGGCCCAAAGATTTATTGTGGCAGCTGTTATTTTGCTAAGGTTGTTGAAGCTGCCGAGACAGATATCTCCATTGTCTGAAGTTGCCCATTCGCTGATGGGAGCGTCAGGTCTTCCGTGATAGCTGATCCATATATCGGGCAGTTGCCATATGGTTTCGCTATAGTGATGGTTCGTTTCAGCAGGTGTCAGGGATGCATCTCCAATCCAGTAATCCATTTCAGTGAGTCCGGTGCTACCCATATAACCAAGGTAATGTGCCTGGATCGGGGCGGCCCGACGCGCAAATATACCCAGTCTGTTATGGGCGGTATGCCCGGATAAATCAATCAATACATCTATTTGGTCGGATTCGATGCGATCCCGAGCCGCTTGGTCAGTGATGGTTGACAAATTAAGGAATCTCTGATTAAGTCCTGAACGATTTGGTTTCATGATGTCAGAAGCGAAGATCGAACAAACGGAGCCGAACGATGAAACAAACGACACTCTCTACAAGCAGCTTTGACCGTTACAGCAAAACGACGCGACG
>JBGSMU010000216.1:0-5643 GCA_041739955.1 Gallionella sp.
TTGAAACTCCGGCAGCGAGCGCGGGAACGGCAGATCGTCTCGCTCAAGTACGTCGATAACCATGATTATTCCACTTGGGGGCAGATACTCAACATACTACCGCTAGTGGATGTCTGTGACAACCGGATAAGCACGGTTCAAACCATCGAACCGAAGCTGAAAGAAATTCGCCGAGAAGTCACCCTGACAAGCAAGGCGATCATACTGCTCAAACACGCCATTAAGACCGAATGAACGACCTCGGATACCTCATCAAGGCGCTCGCAACACTCTCGTGGCGCTACAACACCTTCCGTGGACGTTGGACCGACATGCCAGACTCAACAACGCTGTGCGCGCTCCTTGGTGTCGTATCGTTCGCCGTAAGCACCCTTGCAATCTATGTCGAGTATGGTTTTCAGGGAGCGATTGCAATCCCCGTGGTCTGGCTATCATCGATCTGGCTACTTGCTTCGGAAGATGGGGCAATGCGCATCAACAAACGCCTCATGTCCGCCGTCTTCCTGCTCTCCATCCCGGCGATGACCCTCTTGGTACTGCTCTTGGTATTGACCGGAAGCGGACAGATGTTTATCGAAGTGATTGTGGGCGTGTACCTCTCCGCAGCCATCCTCACGCTGCGAACAAGGGAGTAGGGAGTAGCACATGACAGAATCGTTTGACTGGGAGAACCCCTGGAGGCCGAACATCGAAGCAAAGATGGCGATGGCTTGGGGCATGGCCGCAACGGCAACCCTGATTATCGGCAAGTACATGCCTGTGCCGATACCGCTTAAATTTAGCGCAACGGCTGCGTTAGTCTGTACGGGCATGGCAGCGTACCGAGGCATTGCGGCATGGCGTCGCTACGCGGACAGCAGCCGACTCTCGAACTTTGGCATGGAATTTATCACCATCGAGCAACTGGCTCAAAAGGGGTTGCTTGCAATGAACAAGAAAGCTGTTTGGCTTGGTGGTGGTTTTGACTGGACGGACATCGAAGCCCAAAAGATGCACTCGATGATTTCGATGGGTGTCGCAAAAACCATCGGCAAGATTACCGACGAACACAGACTGAACGGCGCGTACTGGCTTCACGGCCTCGGCAAAGAGACCGACCGCTTCATGGACATCGGAAATCTGGTAGGACACACCGCGTTCGTCGGCACGACCCGAGTGGGTAAAACGCGCGGCATGGAACTGATGATCGGGCAAGCGATACAACGGGGCGAATGCGTCATCGTCATCGACCCTAAAGGGGATCATGCCTTGTCAAAAAACATGAAGCGCATCTGCGGGAAAATGGGACAGCCTGAGCGCTTCGTGTACTTCCACCCGGCTCACCCGGAAGCATCAGTATCACTCGACCCGATGAGAAACTGGAATCGCCGCACAGAACTGGCCAGCCGCGTTGCCGCACTCATCCCGTCGGAAACTGGCGCAGACCCGTTTGCCGCCTTCGGATGGAAAGTCCTGAACGACATCGTGAACGGCTTGGTGGCCACCGGCATAAGCCCGAATCTGGCCCACCTCAAACACTACATCGAGGGTGGGGCTGACAACCTTGTACTGAACACCCTGCGCCACCACTTCATTGACCGCGTACCCGACTGGGAATCGCGCTCAAGCGGATTCGTGAAAAGGCATAAAGACAGAGTGCTTGAAGCCTACATCGACTTCTACAAGCAAATCGTCATACACGAAGCCCAATCTTCCGACCTGGACGGCCTGATCTCCACATTTGAGCACAACCGGGACCATTTCCAGAAAATGGTGGCATCCCTCATCCCGATTTTATCCATGCTGACATCCGACCCGCTGACAGACCTGTTGTCGCCCACTTCAGAGATGGGCGGCAAGCGCCAATCGACAGACATGGCCAAGATCATCAACAACAACCAAGTCCTGTACCTTGGACTCGACAGCCTGGCCGACGGCACGGTCGGGAGTGCCATAGGCTCGATCATGCTGGCCGACCTGACCGCAGTGGCCGGTGACCGCTACAACTACGGCATCGACTCCATCCGTCCGGTGAATCTCTTCATTGACGAGGCTGCCGAAGTCATCAACCAGCCCACCATCCAGCTCATGAACAAGGGCGGCGGTGCGCTTTTCCGCGTCACCCTGGCAATGCAGACCTTTGCCGACCTTCCGGCGCGTCTTGGTGATGAAAACAAAGCCAGACAAGTGCTTGGCAACATCAACAACATGATCATCTTCCGTGTGACCGATGCCGACACCCAGAAATACATCTGCGATAGCCTGCCAACGTTCAAATACAAATCAATCTCGATGCGCTACGGACACGGGGCTGATGCGCACCTGCAAGATGAGTACAAATCATCCTACGCGGAATCCGTACTCGAAGAGGAAGCCAAAATCATCCCACCTTCGATCCTGGGTGAACTGGCGCCTCTCCATTTCTTCGCAAAAGTATCCGGTGGCCGGATCATCAAAGGCAAGATCAAGATACTCGAGGATAAGGACTGAACATGGCCGACAAAAAAGACAAAGGCAGCCCTGGCGCTGTCATCGCCATGTTCGCGATATTGGGTGCAATGGCGGTCTGGTCGCTCATCTCGCCCGAATTCCTGATGAACTCACTGAAAGCCGAGCGCGCCTTTGCTGTTCAAATGGGCGGTATAGACGCCGACCGCTGGATATATACCCAATCCATATCCGCCAGCACGGACTTGCTCAAGGGCTCCACGTCGGCCATCAAAGACACCCGAGCGCTCCCCTCGATTTTCAAAAACTGGTCGCAGGAGCGCATCATCGTGAGCTGGTTGTGGTACTCACTGATTATCTATCGTGCCTACACGCTCCTGCTGTATTTCTTCATCCTGTTTCCATTCGTCATCGCCATCACCATGGACGGATGGTGGGTGCGCGAGATCAGCATGCACCGTTTTTCTTCTCAGTCGCCCATGAAACACAGATTTGGAGTCATCCTGTCCAACACCACACTCATCTGCGCCGCCATCTGGATCGTCCTGCCATTCCCAATACCGTCAGTCGTTGCGCCGCTGGCAATCATGGCTGTTGGGATGGCCGGCTGGATATGGTTGGGCAACTTGCAGAAGCGGATTTAAGACCATGATGGCCTTCACTCATGCCGCTGCCGGTTCTGCCTCTGCGCTACTGGTTGCTCAATACCTGCACGCTGGCCCTATTCAATCGCTACTCATCCTGTCTGGCGGTGTGGCGGGTAGCTACCTGCCTGATATTGACCATCCAAAGAGCGCATTCGGTAGCCGCGTTCTACCGCTTTCCATGCCGATTTCGGCGATTTTCGGGCATCGAGGCATCACGCATAGTCTGATTGCGGTCGCAGGCATGTCCTGGCTGATGTGGTGGGTGTTTCAACAGGCTCATTGGGATAAAGGCTTCGCCGTTCCTATGGTGGTGGGTGTCGCTGCCGGGTATTTGTCTCATTTGCTGGGGGATTGGCTAACCAACTCTGGTGTACCGCTGCTGTGGCCAAGCAAAAAGCGCTTCGTCTCGCCGCTCAAGCTATGCACGGGTGATCTGCGCGAGTATCTGTTAGCGTTCGGGATGTATGGCTGGTCGTTGATGGAATGTTTGAGGGTGCTGAAGTGAATAGTCCAGGCCTGGTGCAGCAGGTCGCAATCAGGCGGCCAGCCTGATACAACCTTATGTGATGGCGGTGGGTGCATGAAGGGTAATAGCGGGGGAAATTGCTGCGTGTAACATATAAATTGCACAATAACATTGTGTATGTTATTGTGCTAACACAATGTTACAAATTATTTGATCATGCGCCACGCAGATATTGAACGCTACCTTCAGGATGTACTGGGACTGACGGCCATCGTCAAGCCTTGGGCTGGAGGCGCCGCTTTGCCGTATTTTCTGCACGACGCTTACGAGTTCGCCAGCATTGAGCTTGTCGGTGCGCCGTATGTGTTGATGCTGGAACGGGATAAAGCAACCAGTGCGAGCAAAGTGCGCAAGCATTTGGATACGCTGGCGCAGGCAAGCGGAGCGGTGGGCATTTATGTGGCGGCGGCTTTGAGTTCCTACGACCGCAAGCGACTGGTCGGGCAACGCGTGCCTTTCATTGTACCCGGCAACCAGCTCTATCTGCCCGATCTGGGCATCGATCTGCGCGAGTATTTTCGCCAACGCCGCGAAACACCTGACAAGGAATTAAGCCCTGCAACGCAAGCTTTGCTGATTAGCGCATTACTGCATCCGTGGAAAGCCGAGATGCATCCGGCTGAGTTGGGTGCTGGGTTGGGCTACACCAGCATGACCTTGTCGCGTGCGGTCAAGGAGTTGGAAAATGCCGGACTCGCCTCGGTAGTGGGTGTGGGGCGCGAGCGTTGGCTGCGTTTTGAAGATAATTCACAGGCGGTTTGGCGCAAGGCGTTGCCGCTGCTGCGAGACCCGGTGAAGCAAAGCGTCTGGGCGATGCCTGATCCCAGTGTGCAGCAACAAGCACGTTTGGCTGGCGAAAGCGCGCTTGCCCATGCCACCTTGCTTGCTGAACCCGTACACCCTGTCTATGCAATCAGTAGCGAGCAATGGAAGCGCGCTCAGCAACTGGGAATGCGCGCTTTGCCGTCGCCTGAACCCGGTGCTTGCCTCTGGCAGATTTGGCGTTATGACCCGAACATCTGCCCCGTTGCCGGATCAGTCGATCCTTTGTCGCTGATATTGAGTTTGCGCAACGAGCGCGACGAACGTGTGCAGCAAGCGCTGAATGAATTTGAGAAAGGCTTGTCATGATCAAAGGGCTGGATGTTTTTCGTCGTCATTTCGAACACTACACCGATCGGTATGTGCTGATTGGCGGTGTGGCCGCCACACTGGCGATGGAAGAAGCGGGGCTAGATTTCCGGGCAACCAAGGATGTCGATCTCGTGTTGGTGGTCGAGGCGATGGATGTCGAGTTTGGCCAGCACTTCTGGCAGTTCATCAAGGATGGGGGCTATCAGGTTCGAGAGCGTAGCGAAGGCAAGCCGCACTTCTATCGCTTTCAGAAGCCGACGAACCTGAGTTTTCCGGTGATGCTGGAGTTATTTTCCCGTATGCCTGACGGACTGGTTTTGTCGGACGATGCACACCTGACGCCAATTCCCCTTGATGAGGCGGTGTCGAGCCTGTCGGCCATTTTGCTGGATAATGACTATTACGCCTTCATCCTGGCGGGTGCTACCGCGAAGAATGGTATTTCCTGGGTGGGGCCGGATCGGCTGATTCCATTGAAGGCCAATGCATGGCTCGATCTGAGTGTAAGGCAGCAGCAGGGCGAAGCTATCGATCACAAGAATGTGCGCAAGCACATGAACGATGTCGTGCGCCTTTCCCAATTGCTTTCGCCTGCAATGCGGATCGATCTGCCCGTTCGGGTCGCGGAGGATTTGAACCGCTTTCTTGGCCTGATCTTGCAAGAAGCTGTTGACCTGAAGAGCATGGGATTGGGACAAACAAATCTGACGACGATTATTAACCGCATCCGAGAAACGTATGGACTTGTTTGAGCCGATAAGTGACCAACCTTTAGGGAATCTCTGATTAAGTCCTGAACGATTTCGTTTCATGATGTCAGAAGCGAAGATCGAACAAACGGAGCCGAACGATGAAACAAATAACACTCTCTGCAAGCAGCTTTGACCGCTACAGCAAGACGACGCGACG
>JBGSMU010000217.1:0-2988 GCA_041739955.1 Gallionella sp.
CGTCGCGTCGTCTTGCTGTAGCGGTCAAAGCTGCTTGCAGAGAGTGTTATTTGTTTCATCGTTCGGCTCCGTTTGTTCGATCTTCGCTTCTGACATCATGAAACGAAATCGTTCAGGACTTAATCAGAGATTCCCTAAAGGGCTTAACTCAGCCTGCCCCTATGATTTCCGCAAAGCCGGATTTCCAGAAGCGCTAGTAACTAGCGTAGCATACGGTCCTTTCGATACCCCTGACCCGCATGTCCGCCATCGTCCTCACCACCCTCAACGCGCGCTACATCCATGCCTCGCTGGGCTTGCGCTATCTCGCCGCCAACATGGGTGAGTTGGAAGACGACACCGAGATCCAGGAGTTCATCCTGCAGAGCCGGCCCGAGGAGATTGTCGAGGCTTTGCTTGCGGCCCGGCCACGCATCATCGGTTTTGGCGTATACATCTGGAATGTGACCGAGATCACCCGCGTGGTCGCTTTGCTCAAATGCGTCGCCCCGCAGATCACCGTGGTGCTGGGCGGGCCCGAGGTCAGTTACGAATGTGATGAGCAGGAGGTCGTGCGTCTGGCCGATCACGTGATCACCGGCTGGGGAGATATCAGCTTTGCCAAACTTTGCCGCGAACTTTTGCAGCAGCGCCCGCAGGCGCAGAAGATCATTGCCGGCATTCAGCCCAAGCTTAGCGAAATCAAGCTGCCCTATGCGCTTTACTCGGAAGACGACATCGCGAACCGCACGCTGTATGTGGAAGCCTCGCGCGGCTGCCCGTTCAAATGCGAATTCTGCCTCTCGGCATTGGACAAGACGGCCTGGGCCTTCGATCTCGACTGCATCCTCGCTGAGTTGAACAAGCTCTATCAGCGCGGCGCGCGCCAGTTCAAATTCGTCGACCGCACCTTTAACCTCAACATCAAGGACAGTGCGCGCATCCTGGAATTTTTCCTCGAACGTCTGGACGATAAGCTGTTCGTGCACTTCGAAGTCATCCCCGATCACCTGCCCGAGCAACTGAAAGCGCTGATCGTCAAGTTCCCTGCCGGCTCGCTGCAATTCGAGGTGGGCATCCAGACCCTGAATCCCGAAGTGCAGGCACGGATCTCGCGCAAACAGGACACGGCCAAGGCAGAAGATAACCTGCTCTGGCTACAAGAAGAAAGCCACGCGCATGTCCACGTCGATCTCATCATCGGCCTGCCCGGTGAAGATGTGGAGAGTATCGCTTATGGCTTCGACCGCCTGATCGCGCTGAAGCAGCAGGAGATCCAGGTCGGCGTGCTCAAGCGCCTGCGCGGCACACCCATCATCCGCCATACCGAGACGTACGGCATGCGCTACACCCCCTACCCGCCCTACACCATACTCGCCACCGACCGCATCGACTTTGCCACCATGCAAAGACTGGTGCGCTTTGCCCGCTACTGGGATCTGGTGGGTAACTCGGGACGTTTTCCGCAGGCGCTGAAACTCTTGCTGGATGAAAGTCCGTTCGCGCGCTTTTTGACTTTCTCCGACTGGGTCTACGCCACCACGCACAAGACGCATCAGATTCCGCTGCACCGGCTGTTCGATCTGCTTTTCACCGGGCTGACTACCGTACTTGAGGTACCGATAGGAATCGTCCGGCCAGCGCTGGCGCATGATTTTGTTCAGTCCGGCTGCAAGGAGATACCGTCGTTCATGAAGTGAGCAGGATATTCCCCGGGGAAAATGCGTAGTTGGGTTTTGCAGGAAAAATTACGGACTTCCCAGAATTAAAAAGGCGACCAATCGGTCACCTTTTTAATTTGTCACCGGCACATTTTATTTTGTTACTTCTTCTCGTGGTGCCCGCCAAACTCGAAGCGCAACGCGGATAGGAGCTTGTCGCCGTAGTCGGCTTCGCCGCGTGACGAGAAGCGATTGAACAGCGCGGCGGTGAGCACCGGCGCCGGGGTGCCGGACTCGATCGCGGCAATGCTGGTCCAGCGTCCTTCGCCGGAATCGGACACTTTTCCGCCGAAGTTCTTCAGGTTCGGATCGGCCTGCAGCGCGTGTGCGGTGAGGTCGAGCAGCCATGAGCCGACCACGCTGCCGCGCCGCCACAGCTCGGCCACTTCTGACACGTTGATGTCGTAGCTCAATGTTTCCGGTTCGCGCAGCGGCGAGGTCTCTGCATCGGCGCTCTGCTTCACGCCGCCGACATTGGCATGGCGCAGCAGGTTGAAGCCTTCGGCATAGGCCGCCATCAGTCCGTACTCGATGCCGTTGTGCACCATCTTGACGAAGTGTCCCGCACCGGCCGGGCCGCAATGCAGATAGCCCTGCTCGGCCGTGCTCGGCGTACCGTCGCGTCCCTCTGTTCTTTCAGCGGTTTCAACGCCAGGTGCCAGTGTCGAAAATATCGGTTGCAGACGCGAGACGGAAGCCTGGTCGCCACCTATCATCAGGCAGTAGCCGCGCTCCAACCCCCACACGCCGCCGCTGACGCCGACATCGACGTAATGGATCTTCTTAGTCGCGAGGTTTTTAGCGCGCAGGATGTCGTCCTTGTAATAGGAGTTGCCGCCGTCGATCAGGATGTCATCCGCGCCGAGCAGCGGGGTCAGTTCGTCTATGCTGGCATCCACCACCGCAGCCGGGAGCATCAGCCACACGGCACGCGGCGCGGGGAGCTTGGCGAGGAAATCCTGCATACTGGTGGACGGGGTTGCGCCCTCTTTTGCCAATGCCTGCACTGCATCACTGCTGCGGTCGAACACCACGCACTGGTGTCCCGCGCTCTGCAAACGACGCACCATGTTTGCCCCCATCCTGCCCAAGCCGATCATTCCAATTTGCATTTCATTTCCTCCAATAAAAATATTTCGTAAAAATCAAATCCATCCCATCCGGGTTTGTCGTTCCCGACTGCCCCATTCGAGGGCAAGCTACGGCGGGAACTCATTCAGTTCTACATTCTGGATTCCCGCCTGCGCGGGAATGACGGTAAATTCTTCGTTATCGCAATTTGTCTGCA
>JBGSMU010000224.1:0-31604 GCA_041739955.1 Gallionella sp.
GTATTACGGCGGGCAGGTTGCAGCACCTGTATTCAGCAAGGTGACCGGCGCGGCCTTGCATGTCCTGAACATTCCCAACGATGCGCCCTTGGACAATGTGATTACCACTTCACCCGATGTGATCAGGGAGGAGGTATGAGCTTTCCATTCGATCAACTGAAAAGCATGAATGTGGAAATATCACGTCTGGAGACTGACAGCCGCGCAGTTCAGTCGGGTGACACATTCCTGGCCTACCCCGGAGAAAGGATGGATGGACGAAAATTCATCGATCAGGCGATTTCGAGGGGCGCGAATGCGGTGATATGGGAAAGTCATGACTTTGAATGGACTGGCCAGGGGCAGGTGGCAAATCTGGGCGTATCCGACTTGCGCCATAAAGCGGGTTGGCTGGCCGACACGGTATACGGGACGCCTTCTGAAAAGCTGTGGATGGTAGGCGTCACCGGCACCAACGGAAAAACATCCGCCAGCCATTGGATAGCGCACGCAATGAATGATGCGGGAAGAAAGTGCGCGCTTGTCGGTACGCTGGGCAACGGATTTGTTAATGAGCTACAACCCAGTGCAAATACGACCCCGGACGCTGTTCGTATACATGGTCTGCTGGACGAATATTTGCGGGCGGATGCTCGGGCGGTGGCGATGGAAGTTTCCTCCCATGCGCTCTCGCAAGGTCGTGTGAATGGTGTGAGATTTGATGTGGCTATGTTCACCAACCTGAGCCGAGACCACCTGGATTATCACGGGGATATGCAAAGTTATGCGGCGGCAAAGCGCAAACTTTTCGATTGGGATCGGCTGAAATATGCGGTGCTGAATTTTGACGATCCCTACGGTGCTGAGCTCGGCGAGCAATTGCTGGACGCGGAAGTGGAAGTGATCGGCTACGGGTTGACTGACTCTGCGCTAAGGCATGCCGAAAATCTGGGCGTGAGGATGGTGTACGGAAATATCCTCGAAATGAATGGCAGCGGGTTAAAGGTATCCGTCCACTCCAGCTGGGGGGCGGCGAAAATAAATAGCGCGTTGATTGGGAGGTTCAATGCGTCCAACCTCCTAGGTGTGCTGGCGGTATTGCTGGCAAGCGAAGTCGAGTTGGACGATGCGGTGCATTCTCTGGACGTTGCCACTTCGGTGCCCGGGCGGATGCAGCGTGTGAGCGTAGGGCGGCAGCCGACCGTCATTGTGGATTATGCACATACGCCTGACGCCCTGGAGAAAGTGCTGTTGGCATTGCGCGAAGTCGGCAAGGAATCGGGCGGGGTATTGCTGTGCGTGTTTGGCTGCGGCGGAGATCGCGACCGTGGTAAGCGACCGATGATGGGTCTGGTCGCGGAGAAGTTCTCCGATAACTGTTTCGTTACCTCGGACAACCCCCGCAATGAAAATCCTGATGCCATCATCATGGAAATCGTCGGCGGTATGCACGGGGAAAATCACGAGATAATTGCTGACCGGGCCATGGCGATCCGGACGGCGATCAGTCGCGCCGGACAAAACGATATCGTGTTGATTGCCGGCAAGGGTCATGAGTCCTATCAGGAAATCCAGGGCGTTCGCCATTCGTTCAGTGATGTGCAGGTAGCGCAACACGCGCTTGGACTTGTTCAGGATGAAACCGGAGTGACGGCATGATGCAGCTATCCAAAGCCGTGCAGATTCTGAATGGACAGTTGATCGGTGCAGACTTTTATTTTGCGGCTGTTTCCAGCGATAGCCGGAAGATTGCGCAAGGCGATTTGTTCGTTGCATTGCGCGGTGAGCATTTCGACGGATATGAATTCATCGAGAGTGCGGCGGCGGCGGGTGCGGTCGCGGTGCTGGCAAATTCCGATAGCTATCTCGGTGAGCGGACAGCATGTCCGCTGCTGCTGGTGAAAGACACCCGGATTGCGTTGGGCGCGCTGGCGGCATACTGGCGAAAACAGTTCCCGATACCGCTGGTTGCGATAACGGGCAGCAACGGCAAAACGACCGTGAAGGAAATGCTGGCAAGTATTTTGAGGGTGACGGCAGGTAGCGCCGATGCAGTACTTGCAACGCAAGGCAACCTGAATAATGACATCGGTATGCCTCTAACCTTGCTTAAGCTGAATGCGTCCCATCGTTACGCGGTAATTGAAATGGGCATGAATCATCCCGGTGAGATTGATTATCTGACTCGCATTGCAGCGCCGGATGTCGCGTTGATCAATAACGCAAGTGGTGCGCACCTGGCCGGCTTGGGGTCGGTGGAGGCGGTAGCGCATGCCAAGGCTGAAATCCTGAACGGCTTGAGTGCACAAGGTACTGCGGTGATCAATGCGGACGATGATCATGCGTCTTTATGGCGCGAGCTTGCCGGCGCGCATCAATTGCTTGAGTTCGGGTTGAATCCTGATTCGGATGTAAGTGGCACATGGCAGCCCAGTGATGAAGGCTTGCATCTTGACGTGACAGCGCCTCACGGAATGTTTGACACCGCCTTGCGAGTAGCCGGTGAACATAATGCGCTTAACGCGCTGGCAGCGACGACAGCTGCCGTTGCACTGAATGTCCCTTTGGAAAAGATCGCCGCCGGTCTGGCAAATTTTGCCGGGGTTCCAGGGCGATTGCAGCATAAAACCGGCCTGTGCGGAGCCATGCTGATAGACGACACATATAACGCCAATCCCGCTTCGATGCGTGCCGCGATCAAAGTGCTGGCGAAAGCAACAGGCAAGCGTGTGCTGGTTATCGGTGACATGGGTGAATTGGGTGACGAGGCGGCAAAGTTTCACGCGGAGATCGGCAAAGAGGCAAAGCGCGCGGGAATCGAAAAATTATATGCCCTTGGAAAACTGAGCAGCAACGCGGTGCGGGAATTCGGTGAGGGCGCACAAAATTTCGAACGAATCGAGGATTTGCAAATCGCGCTGGAACATGAACTGGATGTGCAGACAACTTTTTTGGTGAAAGGCTCGAGGTTCATGCGCATGGAACGTGTGGTGCGGTTTTTGGAGGCTGGGGGAGCTGACTTTCAGTCGGGTCGAGTAAAGGAGGGTGCATGCTCTTAGCGCTCGCACAGTGGTTATCGCAGGACGTAAGGTTCTTCAGCGTGTTCAATTACATCACGCTACGCGTCGTATTGGCCGCGATCACTGCTCTGGGTATCTCCTTTATGGTTGGCCCGGCGATGATCCGGAAATTGACCGCGTACAAGATAGGTCAATCGGTGCGCAACGACGGACCGCAAACCCATCTTGTGAAAGCCGGGACCCCGACGATGGGTGGGGCGTTGATTCTGACTTCAATTGCGATCACCACGCTGCTTTGGGGCGATTTGCACAATCAGTATGTATGGGTGGTATTGCTTACCACGACAGGATTTGGCGTGATCGGCTGGGTTGATGATTACCGCAAAGTTGTACATCGCAATTCCAAGGGGTTGTCGGCCAAGGCCAAGATGTTCTGGCAATCCATCTTTGCGTTGGCAGTCGGTATATATCTATTGATGAACGCAAGCGAGCCGGTGCATACGGAATTGATCGTGCCGTTCATGAAATTCCTGGTATTCCCGTTGCCAGCCATATTGTTTCTACTGCTGACTTATCTGGTCATTGTGGGCACGAGCAATGCAGTGAATCTTACCGATGGGCTGGATGGTTTGGCCATCATGCCTGCGGTGATGGTGAGTAGCGCGCTGGCGATATTTGCCTACGTGGGTGGCAATGCGGTATTCGCCAAGTATCTGGGCATTCCCTATGTGCCCGGCGCGGGCGAACTTGCGGTGTTCTGCGGTGCGCTGGCAGGCGCCGGGCTGGCCTTTTTGTGGTTCAACGCATATCCCGCTGAAGTGTTCATGGGTGACGTCGGTGCACTGGCACTCGGTGCCGCGCTGGGCACGGTTGCGGTCATCATCCGACAGGAATTGGTGCTGTTCATCATGGGTGGCGTGTTCGTGGTCGAGGCGGTGTCGGTGATGATACAGGTCATCTCATTCAAGCTCACCGGGAAGCGCGTGTTCCGCATGGCGCCGTTGCACCACCACTATGAATTGAAGGGTTGGAAGGAAACCCAGGTGGTGGTCCGTTTCTGGATCATCACCATGTTATTGGTCTTGGTTGGATTGGCAACACTCAAACTCAGATGATGGAGCTAAAAAACAAATCGGTGCTGGTGCTGGGTCTGGGAGAAACGGGCCTGTCCATGATCCGCTTTCTCAAGGAGCGCGGTGCTCACGTGAGTGCCGCAGATACTCGTGCCAGTCCTGCCGGTCTGGAAAATGCAAGGGAGTATTTGGTCGATCCAGTGATCACTTGCGGACCGTTCGAAGACGATTTGTTTGCGGGGATCGACCTGATTGCGATTAGCCCTGGAGTTTCGTTACGCGATCTTGTTGTAGCGAGAGCTGTGGCGTGCGGTATTCCGGTAGTGGGTGACATAGAGCTGTTTGCATGGACCCTGCCCAAACAGGATCGCCCGCGGGTGCTGGCAATCACCGGGTCGAATGGCAAGACCACCGTTACCAGCATGGTCGAGCATCTGTGCAAGGTGGCGGGCAAAGTGGCGGTGGCGGCGGGGAATATTTCTCCCGCTGTGCTGGACGTGCTGGAGAAAAGAAGTGGTGTTCAGCCGGATATATGGGTGCTGGAGTTGTCCAGCTTTCAACTGGAAAGCACCTCGACATTGAATGCGGATGCGGCAACGGTACTGAATGTCTGCGAAGATCATCTGGATAGGTATCCCGGCATGGGCGAGTATACAGCTGCCAAAGAACGCATCTTTATGGGTGCAAAAGTGCAAGTGCTGAACCGGGATGACGAGCGCAGTATGGTGATGGCGCATGAGGGATGTGACCGGGTCACGTTTGGTCTGGGCGCGCCCGACGGTGAACTGAATTTCGGGATCCTGCAGCAGGATGGGGAGCAGTGGCTTGCGCGGGGCATCCAGCCGCTGATCAAGGTGAAAGATTTAACAGTGAACGGTTTGCATAATGCGGCCAATGCCCTGGCCGCACTCGCTTTGTGCAGAGCGATAGATTTGCCGATGGATTCCCTGCTTGACGGATTGCGCAGCTTTAAAGGGCTGCCGCACCGGGTTGAACTCGTTGCGGAGATCGGCGGTGTGATTTATTTCGATGATTCAAAAGGCACCAATGTCGGCGCCACTGTGGCCGCGCTGGAGGGCCTGGGGCGCAAAGCCGTGTTGATTGCGGGCGGCGAGGGCAAGGGACAGGATTTTTCGCCGCTCATGCCGGTAGTGGGCAAAGCCGCGCGTGCCGTCGTGCTTATCGGCAGGGATGCGCCTCTGATCGAGGCAGCGCTAAAAGGTTGCGGTGTACCGGTAGTGCGGAGCGCCAGTATGGCGGAAGCGGTGAGTATGGCAGCGGAATTGGCGCAACCGGGTGATGCGGTACTGCTATCTCCGGCCTGCGCCAGTTTTGACATGTTTCGTAACTATGAACATCGCGCCGAAGTTTATATTCAGGCAGTTCGCGAGTTGCAAGTAGGGGTGATTGCATGAGCGCGCTGGTGAAGACTAGGGGGCGTCCGCCGCAGGCTCAATTTGACGAGTTGCTGATCTGGATATTGATCGCCCTGCTTATGCTCGGACTGGTGATGGTTTACTCGGCTTCGATTGCCACGGCAGAGGCGAACAAGTTCATAGGGTATCAGCCTGCATATTATTTATTGCGGCACGGTATATACATTGCCGCGGGGTTGCTGGTCGGCCTGTTTGCCTTTCAGGTCCCCGTGCACATTTGGCAAAGCTATGCGCCATATCTGTTCCTGTTTGGCGCGGCACTGATGATACTGGTGCTGGTTCCGGGCGTTGGTCGTGAGGTGAACGGGAGCCGCCGCTGGCTGTCACTTTTTGTGATCAATTTGCAGCCTTCGGAACTGATGAAACTGTTTGCGGTGCTATATGCGGCCGATTACACGGTGCGCAAAAGCAAAATCGGGCATCTGTTCAGCAGGGCATTTTTGCCGATGCTGGCGGTGATGGTTTTGATAGGCACTCTATTGCTGCTGGAACCCGATATGGGCGCGTTTGTGGTGATTCTGTCCATCGCTTTCTGCACATTGTGGCTGGGCGGATTCAATCTGAAAGTATTCATGGCGCTGCTTCTGGTGTTGCCGCTGGCATTTGCGGCGCTGATTTTGTCTTCGCCCTACCGGATGCAGCGCATCATCGGGTTTATGGATCCGTGGTCCGACCCGTATGGCAAAGGGTACCAATTGAGTCATGCCCTGATCGCGTTCGGCCGCGGCGAATGGTTTGGCGTAGGGCTGGGCGGAAGCGTGGAAAAATTATTCTATCTGCCCGAAGCGCATACTGATTTCCTGATGGCCGTGATCGCCGAGGAACTGGGCCTGGTCGGGGTCACTGCCGTGATCGTGTTGTTCGGGTTGCTGGTAATTCGCGCTTTCCAGATCGGCCGCTACGCGGCATTCCTCGAACGCAATTTTTCCTCACTGGTCGCACAGGGTATCGGGGTGTGGATCGGGGCACAGGCGATGATCAACATCGGGGTGAATATGGGGGTGCTGCCAACCAAAGGCTTGACCCTGCCGTTCCTGAGCTTTGGCGGCAGCGGGATTATGGCCAATTGCGTTGCGGCAGCAGTGTTGCTCCGGGTGGACTACGAAAACAGGCGTATTGCAAGGGGGAAACCTGCATGAGCCGTTCGATACTCATCATGGCAGGAGGCACGGGAGGGCACATCTTTCCCGCGCTTGCAGTTGCGGATGTCCTGCGTTCATGGGGGTGGCAGGTGACCTGGCTGGGCGCGCCCGGGAGCATGGAAGCGGAACTGGTTCCCAAGCATGGTTACGATATGGCGCGGGTGCGTTTTTCGGGCTTGAGAGGGAAGGGTTTAATGCGCAAGTTGATGCTACCTTTCAATCTGTTGATCGCGCTATGGCAAAGTACAGTTGCACTGTTCGAGTATCGCCCGGACGTTGTACTGGGTATGGGTGGATACATCACTTTCCCCGGGGGGGTGGCTTCTGCACTGCTGCGCAAGCCGCTGGTTATACATGAACAGAACTCAGTTGCCGGCCTGAGCAATAAAGTACTGGCGAAAGTTGCCCAACAGGTGTTGAGCGGCTTTCCGAATGTATTAACGGGCGCGGTATGGTGTGGAAATCCTGTACGCCAGACTATTGCCGATCTGCCCGAGCCACAAGAAAGATATGCAGCGCGAACTGGCGTGCTGAAAGTATTGGTCGTGGGAGGCAGTCTGGGAGCAAAAGCGATCAATGAGATGTTGCCCCAGGCATTGGAGCTTCTACCCGAGGGCAGGCGCCCGGAAGTCATCCACCAAACTGGCAAGCAGCATTTTGAGGCGGTACAACAACTCTACAAAAAGTTTGGTGTGCAGGCAGATATCAGGCCGTTTCTGGATGATATGGCGGCATGTTATGCCGATGCCGATCTGGTGATCTGTCGGGCAGGCGCATTGACGATTGCGGAACTGGCCGCTGCGGGAGTTGCCAGCGTCCTGATTCCGTTCCCCTTTGCGGTAGATGACCATCAGACGCAAAACGCACGATTTTTGAGCGAGCGCGGTGCGGCATTGCTGTTGCCGCAGGATGAGCTGAATCCTGAAAAACTGGCGCAAATCCTCGAAGAATTCAGCCGGGACAAGCTGTCTGAGATGGCACAAAAGGCCCGTGCCGTTGCGAAAAAAGATGCCGCGCAGGATGTCGCGCTGGTCTGTAAAAGAATGGCGGAAGCATGACAACACGGCGCGAAGCGACTTGTTGCGGCGTAGGCTCACCTTTAGGTTATGCCGAAGCCAAATATCCAAATGAGGTTTTATTTTGAAACATAAAGTTAAAAATCTGCATTTCGTGGGTATCGGCGGCTCCGGCATGAGCGGGATAGCCGAAGTATTGATCAATCTGGGCTATCGGGTGAGCGGCTCCGATCTGGGCAGGAATGCGGCGACAAGGCGTCTGGAAAAACTGGGCGCGCAAATATTCATCGGGCATTCAGAGCAATATCTGACCGATGCCGATGCGGTAGTCGTGTCGACAGCGGTTGGTGAGGATAATCCCGAGGTGATGGCAGCGCGGGCGCGCCATATTCCGGTCGTTCCGCGCGCGATGATGTTGACCGAGTTGATGAGATTGCGCCAGGGAATTGCAGTGGCCGGAACGCACGGCAAGACGACGACGACTTCGCTGACAGCCAGCATCCTGGCAAAGGGCGGATTTGACCCCACATTCGTCATCGGTGGGAAGCTGACCAGCAGCGGCAGCAATGCCAAGCTGGGAACCGGGGAATTCATCGTGGTCGAGGCGGATGAATCGGATGCGTCATTCCTGTATCTGCAACCGATACTTGCGGTGATCACCAATATCGATGCCGATCATATGGAGACCTATGGGCACGACTTCGGCAAGCTCAAGCAGGCATTCGTGGATTTCGTCGGTCATTTGCCGTTTTATGGAATGGCGATGGTATGCATAGACGACCCCAATGTGCGCGAGATTTTGCCTGGCATCAGCAAACCCATTACCACTTACGGGGTCAGTGAGGACGCACAGATACGGGCAGTGGATGTCCGCCATCAGGGCGGGCAGATGCATTTCACGGCGCAATGCAGACAGAACGGAACCCCCAAGGATTTGAAAATCACGCTCAATCTGGCGGGTATGCACAACGTTTTAAACGCGCTTGCTGCAATTGCCGTCGCACTGGAAGTCGGCGTGGCAGATGAAGCGATAGTTTCTGCGCTGGCTGAATTTGAAGGCGTCGGAAGGCGTTTCCAGCGTTACGGCAACGTTGAACTTCCGGGCGGAGGCAGTTTTACATTGATCGACGACTATGGACACCATCCGGTAGAGATGGCTGCCACGTTGGCTGCAGTCAGGGGCGCATTCCCGAATCAGCGGTTGGTGCTGGCATTCCAGCCGCACCGTTACACCCGCACCCGCGATCTGTTCGAGGATTTTGTGAAAGTACTGTGCGGCGTTGATGCATTGGTGCTGGCCGAAGTGTATCCGGCAGGTGAGACACCTGTCGTTGCCGCAGACGGCCGCGCGCTGATGCATGCATTGCGAGTGGCGGGGCAGAACGAAGTGGTGTTTGTCGGTGATATCCAGATTATGCCGGAGGCCATCATGCAGATGGCGCGTGACGGTGACGTGGTGGTCACCATGGGGGCGGGTTCGATAGGCGGGATACCCAATAGACTACTGGGAAGAAACGACATCGACGCGACTGGAAAAATGCCAGCCTTGCAGGCGCAACTATCGGGTGAGTCATGAATATGAGCGAATCGCGACATTTTCACACGACAACATTGCGCGGCAAATTGAGTCGTGATGTGCCGATGCGGAAACATATCAGCTGGCGCGCGGGAGGCATGGCCGAGCGCATGTATCAGCCGGCTGATCTGGAAGATATGTGCGCGTATCTGCGCGGCTTGCCGGACAGTGAACCGCTTTACGTGGTTGGGTTGGGCAGCAACCTGCTGGTGCGGGATGGCGGTTTGCGCGGCACGGTTTTGCTCATGCACGGAGGCTTGAGTGCTTTGAGAGTCGAATCTCCTGAGGTTGTATATGCGGAGGCCGGGGTGCCCGGTGCGAAGCTGGCGCGCTATGCGGCATTGCATGATTTTCACGGAGGTGAATTCTTTGCCGGCGTCCCGGGGACGCTGGGCGGCATGCTGGCGATGAATGCGGGCTGTTACGGCAGCGAGACATGGGACAGGGTTTTGAGTGTGCGAACCGTGGACAGGTCGGGTGAATTAAGAACAAGGAATCCAGCTGACTACCAGATCGGCTATCGCCATGTGTCGTTGAAGGAAAACGGCAGTGAATGGTTTGTCTCGGCACGTCTCGGGTTCGATCCGGGCGATGGAGCCGCGGCTCGTAAGGAGATCAAGGAGTTGTTGAACAAGCGTATCGCGAGCCAGCCTTTGCAGTTGCCAAATGCCGGATCGGTGTTCCGTAATCCTGCAGGTGATCATGCGGCACGATTGATACAGCTATGTGGTTTGAAGGGAAAAACTATCGGTGGTGCGCAGGTGTCGGAAAAACACGCGAATTTCATCGTCAATGTGGGCGGTGCCTCGGCAGCCGACATAGAAAACCTGATCAACGAAGTACGTGTAACGGTATTGGCGCAAACGGGCATCGAGTTGCACCCTGAAGTAAGGATAGTCGGAGAGAAACTGGATGGGTGATTTAGGAAAAGTGGCAGTGCTGCTCGGTGGAAGATCGGCCGAGCGCGAGGTGTCGCTAAAAAGCGGGGCGGCCGTGCTGGACGCCCTCTTGCGTCGCGGGATAAACGCCCACGCTTTCGACCCGGCTAAGCGCAACCTGCAGGAATTGGCGGATGAAAAATTCGACAGAGTGTTCATCGCACTGCATGGGCGATACGGGGAAGACGGTACGGTGCAGGGTGCGCTGGAATTGCTGGGGATTCCTTATACCGGAAGCGGTGTGATGGCATCCGCCCTGGGTATGGATAAATGGCGCAGCAAGCTGGTCTGGCTGGCCGCGGATCTGCCCGTCCCGGAATACGAATTACTCGATGAGCGCAGCGACTGGGATGCGATATCCAAACGCCTTGGTTTGCCGTTGTTCGTCAAGCCCGCGAATGAGGGATCCAGCGTGGGTATCAGCAAAGTGAAAGCGACAGGTGAACTGAAGGATGCATATCTTGAAGCATTCAGGCACGACAAACTGGTGCTTGCCGAGCGATTTATCGGAAGCGGGGAATATACGGTTGCAATCCTCGGCGAAGAGGCATTGCCGGTGATCAAGATCGAGCCGGCCAAGGATTTTTACGACTACGAGGCAAAATATTTGCGTGACGATACAAGGTATCTGTGCCCGAGCGGTTTGACTGCGAAGAGTGAGGCCGAGATGCAGCAATTGGCACGGCAGGCATTTATGCTGATAGGAGGCCAGGGATGGGGTCGGGTCGATTTCCTGATGGATGAAGACGGTCGGCCGTATTTGATGGAGGCCAACACCTCACCTGGCATGACCGACCATAGTCTGGTGCCCATGGCCGCACGTCAGGCCGGGATCAGTTTCGAACAGCTGGTAGTGCGGATATTGGAGCTGGCACATGTGGGATAACCCGAAGCTGCTGGGCGGTCTGGCCGATGTGCTCTTTGCATTGAGTGTGTCGTTGATGTTGTATGGGGCGATCCATTACGCAATTCATTTGCCGGAATTTCTGCCGCTCAACACGGTGCGGCTGGAAAAGGCGGTGCAGCGAGTGTCGGCGGAGGAAATGTTGCGGATAGCCAAAAACGGAGTGAAAGGGAATTTGCTGACTGTCGATATTGAAAATGTGAAGCATGCGCTGGAAGGCTTGCCCTGGGTTCGGGGCGTCAGTATTCGTCGCGAGTTTCCGGACAGACTGGCGGTGAGACTGGAAGAGCATCAGGTATTGGCACGCTGGAACAGCAACATGCTGGTCAATAATTTTGGCGAGGTTTTCAGTGCGGATTTTGATCGGGCATTACCGGAGTTTTTTGGGCCGGAGGGAACATCGGTTGAAATTGCAGCTTACTTTGAATATTTCAGCAGGGAACTCGCCACTGTTGATTTGCATATGGAAAAGATCAATTTGTCACCACGCCACGCGTGGCAACTGCGCCTGACCAACGGTGTCGTTCTGGAGTTGGGGCGCGAGGATCTTGAGCAGCGATTGGCAAGGTTTGTGGAGGTGTATCCCTACACGCTTGCCGCCGAACAGGACAAATTCAAATATGTGGACTTGAGATATCGGAATGGTTTTGCGGTAGGTAATCAGGCGAAACCACTGACCAACAGACTGAGCCTGCAATCAGGCAAGTCGTTGGTTATGGCACAACAAAGTTGAATGGCGGTAGTGGAGATCTAGTGATGAGCAGAAACAAGGAAGCAAGAAATCTGGTGGTCGGATTGGATATAGGCACATCAAAGATCGTGGTCATCGTCAGCGAGGTCAGGCAGGACGGTGTGCTGGAAGTGATCGGCATGGGCATGCACGAATCCGAAGGCATGAAAAAAGGGATGGTGGTCAATATCGAAGCGACGGTTGGCGCGATCCAGCGGGCACTTGAAGAAGCTGAATTGATGGCCGACTGCAAGATCTATGAAGTCTATACAGGGATTGCCGGTAGCCATATCCGCAGTATCAATTCGCGCGGAATGGTGAAGATCAAGGAGAAAGAGGTCGTCATCGCCGACATAGAACGTGTGATCGAGACAGCCAGTTCGGTAAGCCTTCCGGGTGACCAGCAAATCCTGCATATCCTCGAGCAGGAGTTCAGTATCGATGGACAGGACGGGATCAAAAAACCGCTGGGTATGAGCGGGATGCGTCTTGATGTCGAGGTACATATTGTCAGCGGAGCGGTGGCGGCTGTGCAGAACATCATGAAGTGCATCCATCGCTGCGGACTGGAAGTGAACGAGCTGATCTTGCAGCCGCTGGCATCGAGCAAGGCGGTGCTGGAAGAAGACGAGAAGGATCTGGGTGTGTGTCTGGTCGATATTGGCGGTGGTACCACTGATATTGCAGTCTTCACCGGAGGTGCGATACGCCACACTGCGGTGATTCCGATTGCCGGCGATCAGATCACCAACGATATTGCGATGGCATTACGCACCCCGACTCAGGACGCGGAAGATATCAAGATCAAGCACGGCTGTGCACTTCGGCAGTTGGCTGATGGGGCGGCCATCGAGGTGCCCGGGGTGGGGGAGCGCGGACCGCGCATGTTGTCCAGCCAGACTTTGGCGGAAGTGATCGAGCCGCGTGTCGAAGAATTGTATTCGCTGGTTCAGCAAGAATTGAGACGCAGCGGATTCGAGGATTTGCTCTCATCCGGGATCGTGATCACCGGGGGAAGCAGCGCCATGCAGGGGATGGTCGAACTGGGCGAGGAGATTTTCCATCTGCCGGTCCGTTTGGGGATTCCCAAATATGTGGGCGGGCTATCTGACGTGGTTAAAACGCCGCGGATGGCGACAGGTGTCGGTTTGTTGCTGTACGGGCTGGAGCATCATCGGCGCAATGAGGAGACGCGTATGCAATCTAATTCATTCGGAGATGTTTTGGGGAGGATGAAGATGTGGATGCAGAAGAATTTTTAATGTAGTTCGGGCGATGGCGGTTCCAGGCAGGTTTGGTTAATTTGTGTAATTTAATATTAAGGAGATGGCGATGTTTGAAATCATGGAAACAATAACTCAGGATGCTGTAATCAAGGTGATCGGGGTGGGTGGATGCGGCGGCAATGCCGTGGATCATATGATTGAACAAGGCGTACAGGGTGTCGAGTTCATCGTCATAAATACCGATGCGCAGGCTCTCAAGCGTAGCAAGGCACGAACCCAGTTGCAGATAGGTATCAATATCACCAAAGGACTGGGAGCCGGCGCAAAACCCTCAGTCGGTCAAGCGGCTGCGGAAGAAGATCGCGAACGCATCAGGGAGATGCTGCAAGGTTCGCATATGGTGTTCATTACTGCCGGTATGGGTGGTGGTACGGGTACGGGAGCGGCACCCATCGTGGCGCAAATCGCCAAGGAGATGGATATCCTGACTGTGGCGGTGGTCACCAAGCCATTCTCTTACGAGGGAAACAGGATGCGTTTTGCCAAGGCGGGTATCGAAGCGCTGACAGAATCTGTGGATTCACTGATCGTTGTTCCGAATTCCAAACTGATGGAAGTGCTGGGAGATGACGTTACCGTGCCTGAAGCTTTCAAGGCAGCAAATGGCGTGTTGCAGGGAGCCGTGGGTGGAATCGCCGAGGTTATCAATGTACCCGGTTTGATCAACGTTGATTTTGCCGATGTGCGTACCGTGATGTCGGAAAACGGTATGGCGATGATGGGTTCGGCGATTGCTTCAGGTGCAGACCGAGCGAGAATTGCCGCCGAGCGCGCGATCGCCAGCCCGTTGCTGGAGGATGTCGATATGTCCGGCGCGCGCGGAGTGCTGGTGAACATAACATCAAGCAGCAGCCTGAAATTGAAGGAAATTGACGATGTGATGGAGTGTGTGCAGTTTGCGGCTGAAGAGGCTACGGTGATCGTGGGATCGGTATTCGATGAGAGCATGGGCGATGAAATGCGCGTGACTGTCGTTGCCACAGGTCTTGGGGCACCTATGGCACGCAAGCAGGGCAAGCCGGAAATCGTGTTTCAGAGTAATGACGTGCAAAGAACAGGCACGGATAACATGCCGGTTTCCGGTGTGAATTACGGAGAACTGGATACTCCCACGATCATGAGAAGTGGACGCAGGGCTGCTGTAGATGCGATGGAAAAATCCGGCGTGGATACTTACGATATTCCGTCATTTTTGCGCAAGCAAGCGGACTAGTACTGAATTCGTGGGGTAATGGCCGGTAGTTTCGGCTATGGTAAAATATCCCCCGTGATTCCGGCACTTAAGACACCTATGGTTAAACAGCGCACTTTGAAAAACTCCGTCAGCGTGACGGGGGTTGGTTTGCATAGTGGCGAAAAAGTCACACTCGGCCTGCGCCCGGCACCCGTTAATACGGGTATCGTATTCCGTCGTGTCGATGTGAAGCCGGTCGAAGAGATTTGCGCTCGTGCTGAAATGGTTCATGACACACGCCTCTCAACCTGCATGGAAAAGAATGGTGTCCGTGTGGCAACGATAGAGCACCTGATGTCAGCCTTTGCCGGTTTGGGTATAGATAATGCGTATGTGGACCTGGATAGTGCTGAAGTGCCAATTATGGATGGAAGTGCAGGCACGTTCATTTTCCTGCTGCAAACGGCCGGCATCGTTGAGCAGTCAGCAGCCAAGAAATTCATTCGTGTAAAAAAAGTCGTTGAGGTGAAACAGGACGAGAAGTGGGTACGCTTTGAACCTTATCAGGGCTATAAACTTACATTTACGATCAACTTTGCCCATCCAGTATTCGCAAACGCGAAACAGCATGTCACCGTCGATCTGGGTGAAGAATCATACGTGCGGGATATAAGCCGTGCACGTACCTTTGGTTTTATGCAGGATGTGGAATATATGCGAGCGCAAGGTCTCGCTTTGGGGGGGAGTCTTGATAACGCCATCGTCATGGACTACTATCGGGTGTTGAATGCCGATGGTTTGAGATTCGAAGATGAGTTCGTCAAACATAAGGTGCTTGATGCCATTGGCGATCTCTATTTGCTGGGTTACCCGTTGATAGGCGCTTTTTCGGGATATAAATCCGGCCATGCCCTGAATAATGCCCTGGCTCGGGCACTGCTGAACGACAAACAAGCATGGGAATTTGTCACGTTTGACAGTATCGAGGATGCACCTGCTTTCCTGAAATTGCAGTTGCAGACTGCCTGACACCTAGCTCAGCATGACTATGTGCTTGATTTGGCACTAACGGTGTATTGCTTCAAACATCCCCTTTTCTACCCACTCAGTTACCCACACAGATCATGATTCTTTACGCTGCCACGATACTCGTTTCCAGTTTCCTGCTCTTCCTTGTTCAGCCTATCATCGCAAAGCAGATATTGCCATGGTTTGGCGGCAGTGCCGCCGTATGGACTACATGCCTGGTGTTTTTTCAATTGGCCCTGTTGGCAGGGTACGCATATTCTGATTTTTCCAATCGATTCCTGAAGCACAAGACCCAAAGCATGATTCATATCGTGCTCTTGCTGTTAAGCCTTCTTGCACTTCCTATAGTGGCGACATCAGGATGGAAGCCGATTGGAAGTGAGGATCCTCTGTGGCGAATTCTGGGTTTGTTATTGGTCACAATAGGACTGCCATATTTTATGTTGTCTACAACAGGGCCTTTGGTTCAATCGTGGTTTGCAAGGGAACACGCTGATCCAAAAACCGCACAAAGAGTCTACCGATTCTTTGCATTGTCCAACCTGGGTGCAATCCTGGGTTTGTTGGCATATCCCTTCGCTATTGAAATGTGGGTCACAACCCGCACACAGGCAATCGGATGGAGTGTGGGATATGGTTTATTTGCCTTGTTATGTATTGGGAGTGCCTGGCGGGCGTTGAAGTTGAATGACCATGCTATAGCTGATCATACTGAGGATCCCAAGCCTATATTTGATGCACTTTCGGCAGAACACGCATCAACGCTGGAAAGATTGCCAAGTTGGCGTGATTATTCGGTCTGGTTAGTTCTGGCTGCCCTCCCATCAATTATGTTATTGGCTGTGACCAACCACATTACCCAGAATGTGGCGTCAATTCCGTTCATGTGGGTATTGCCACTGGCCTTATATCTGCTTACTTTTGTATTTTGCTTTGAAGGAAGAGGCGGCAAAGGTTTCTATTCGCGCAAATACTGGCTGTTGCCAACACTCATCTTCATTTGCCTGATGGCATGGGGCGTCACCGCGAAATATGGCTTTCTGGAAATCGATATCGCGATCCCGTTATATTGTGCAGGGCTGTTTTGTGTGTGCATGTTTTGCCATGGGGAACTGGCTGCTGGCAAGCCATCGACTCGATATTTGACACGCTTTTATCTTATTCTTTCCCTAGGAGGCGCGGTTGGAGGCATGTTTGTTGGCCTGCTGGCTCCCAAGCTGTTCTCGGCATACTGGGAGCTGCTGCTAGGACTGGGGATGTTGGCGTTTATGGCGTTGTTGCTGACCATGCGCTATCTGGCCAAAATTAGACAACGTCCAGTCATGGTTGCGGCACCTCTAATTGCAATTGCTAGCCTGATCACGGTGATCTACTACGCAATTGACTACAATTGGCTGTTAAAAGAGGGAGGAACAATCCATGCCGAGCGGAATTTTTATGGCCGCTTGAGCGTCAAGCAGATGGGTGCGGGCTTTAACAGCCCGGAAACACTGCGCATGATGCTGCACGGTACCATCGTTCACGGTAAGGAGTATATGTCTGCTTCCTACCGCCGTATCCCCACCAGCTATTACACCGAGAGTTCGGGCATAGGGTTGGCACTATCACACTTTAACCGCTCTCAACGCAGGATTGGCGGGATCGGAATGGGTGTGGGCACAATAGCTGCGTATGGTCGGCAGGGCGATTTGTTCAAGTTTTACGAAATCAACCCAAAGGTAATTGAGATTGCGAGCAACTATTTTTATTATCTGAGCGAAAGTTCAGCCCAAGTGCAGATAGCCTTGGGAGATGCCCGACTGGTTCTTGAGCAGGAACAACCGCAACAGTTTGATGTGCTTGCGGTAGATGCATTTTCAGGAGACGCGGTACCGGTTCACCTGGTTACGCGCGAGGCATTGACGATTTACTTGAAGCACATCAAAGCTGATGGCGCTGTTGCCTTTCACGTTACCAGCCGATATCTTGGTCTGGCTCCTGTAATTAAAAAAATAGCGGATGATGCCGGGTATGAGGCAGTGATGATTGCTGACCGTACAGAGAATAGCCGATACTCGTCTAATAGCGATTGGGTGATCGTCACGCGTAACAGGGATTTTTTGAATGATCCGGAAGTGTTAAGCAGGAGTGTCACCATAAGCCCGATTGCAGGTATGCGAATGTGGACAGATGATTTCAGCAATTTGTTCCAGATTCTCAAGTGATGGATTAAGCTAATTTCTGTTTTTAAGCGGATGCAGTTGCGAACCATGATAGCTTTCATTCTCGGGTAATCTGGAGGCGTGCTCAATATGTTTCGCCAACCTTCAAAGTTATGGATATTTGACCCATGTTGATTGTTCGTTTGTTGGTGGGACTATTAATTTTGCTACTGATATTAAGTGGCGGAATGTACATTTTTACCCGTGATCAGCGCTATATCAACTTTGCGTGGCAGGCCATTCGATTTGCCGTTTTTTTGCTGCTGGTATTTGGCTTTCTATATATTCTTGAGCGCTATGTTTTGATCGGTTGGAAAGTGCTACTTTAATTCCTTATTTTTTGCAATTCTTGCAAGCGTCTCCCTTAACAGGGAGTCATCCATGCCCTCACTGAAATCATTTAGAACCTTTTGTGCGACTTTACTGAGTGTGCGGGGCTCTCGTTTGGTTGGTTGGCGCTCAAATGAAACTTGCACCTTGACGCGTATTCCGCTAATCTCACAAGCCCTGCTTTTTAAGAGGGGGATTAGCTCCGGGGCGATTTGACGAAGCTTGGCCGCAATCGTGGTGTTGGCGACAGAAATGGTGAGTATTCCCTGCTGGAGTCCCAGAACTTGACAGGTTTGGCTGAGATGGGGCGGGGCGACGCTGATAAAGAGGCGTTGCAAAACCAGCAAAAACCGTACTTTGTTCAGTAGAGGATTCAGCTCTTGACTGCTGTCGAGTAGCGTTTTGAGTTGTTTGGACACAAAATTTTAGATTACTTGAGGAGAGGGAGCCGTGAATATTATTCTAGTTTCCAATCGAATGGCAAAGACCCGCAGCATTACTCTGGGCCGTTGGCAAATCACATTTTCGATATTACTGCTTTCTGTTTTGATGCTTTCAGCGGCTTTTGCCATGCAGTATGCACTTGTACGCTTTGCACCAGAGGGGTTAAGTGAAGATATACGTTCGATTCTGGCAGATATTGAGAACGACGAACAGCAGAAACAAAAGCTTTATTTGCAAAGTAGTCTTGATGCCATGGCAATTCGTGTCGGCCAGATGCAGGCTCAGGTGCAACGCCTTGATGCAATGGGTTCCCGATTGGCAAAATTGACCGGAATGAAGCCAGAGGAATTCCAATTCGCCCAGCCACCGGCGCAAGGTGGTCCATTGGTAGTCTTTCCGGAACAGGAAATGTCAGAAAACGGCTTAAAACAACAGCTCGGCAGATTGACGCAGATAATCAGCGATCGTAGCGACAAGTTGCTGGCCCTCGAAACCATGTTGTTACAGAACCAGTTGAGCCGAAAGTTGTTGCCATCAATACCTCCTGTTCACGAGGGATACTATTCCTCCAACTTCGGATGGCGTCTTGATCCATTTACCGGAGTAAATGCGATGCATGAAGGGGTTGATTACGTGGTAGATACGGGCACGCCGATCTATGCGTCAGCGGGCGGTGTTGTTGCATACGCAAGTTTGCATCCCCAATATGGTAATATGGTCGAGATTGATCACGGCAACGATATAGTCACGCGTTATGCCCATGCTTCAAAATTAACGGTTAAGGTTGGGCAGGTGGTGAGGCGTGGGGACAAGATCGCAGAGGTTGGCAGTACCGGTCGCTCGACAGGCAATCATTTGCACTTTGAAGTTCGTTATAAAGGTATCGCTCAGAATCCCGTGCGCTTTTTGGAAAAAGCCGCCAGTTAGCAGTAATGGATATTGGTTAGGGTGAGGTGATAAGTTACCTCACCCTTTGTTATTTGTAGTTTTGAAAATGAAAATTTATGATTTCCAGAGTGCTTAAAAGTGTATTTGGCAGCCGAAATGACCGCTTGCTCAAGCAATATCGCGCTACCGTAGTTTCCATCAATAAGCTGGAAGCGGACATCGCCAAATTAAGTGATGATGAGCTGTGCCGGAAGACCGATGACTTCAAACAGCGTTTTTCACAGGGTGAACCCATTGATGCCTTATTGCCCGAAGCGTTTGCAGTCGTGCGTGAGGCAAGTACGCGTGTGCTCGGTATGCGTCATTACGATGTACAGTTGATTGGCGGGATGGTTTTGCATTTTGGAAAGATTGCCGAAATGCGCACTGGTGAAGGTAAAACCTTGATGGCTACATTGCCTGCCTATCTGAATGCGATTTCCGGAAAAGGCGTTCATGTAGTTACAGTCAACGATTACCTGGCAAGTCGAGATGCGGAGTGGATGGGAAGGCTTTATCGTTTCCTTGGGCTATCAGTTGGTGTAATCCTTTCACAAATGGAATCGGGTAATAAGCAGACTGCCTATGCGGCGGATGTTACGTATGGAACCAACAATGAGTTTGGATTTGATTATTTGCGTGACAATATGGCTGCCCAAGCCAGTGAACGTTTTCAGCGACGGCTCAATTTTGCCATCGTGGATGAAGTCGATTCGATTCTGATCGACGAAGCCCGCACCCCGCTTATCATTTCCGGACATGCGGAAGACAATGTCGATATCTACGTGCGAATAAACCAATTGGTTCCCCAACTTGTTCGTCAGGCCGAGGAAGATGGGCCAGGCGATTTCAGTGTGGACGAAAAGAATAATCAGATTTTGCTGACTGAGGCTGGTCACGAACACGCGGAAAGCATACTCACCGATGCGGGATTGCTGCCAGAGGGCGGTAGTCTATACGACACTTCAAATATCACATTGATCCATCATTTGTATGCGGCACTTCGCGCGCACAATCTGTTCTTCCGCGACCAGCATTATGTGTTGCAGGATGGTGAAGTGGTGATCGTGGACGAGTTTACCGGGCGCTTGATGGCAGGGAGACGTTGGTCCGACGGTTTGCATCAAGCTGTAGAAGCCAAGGAAGGCGCCAGCATCCAGAAGGAAAATCAAACGTTAGCGTCGATCACATTCCAGAATTATTTCAGAATGTACCAGAAGTTGTCCGGTATGACTGGTACTGCGGATACTGAAGCTTATGAATTTCAACAGATATATAGTCTGGAGACCGTGATTATTCCGCCTCACCGCCCGACCATCCGTAAAGATTTTATGGATAAGGTGTACCTGACTGCCCAGGAAAAATACTTGGCGGTTATCGCAGATATCAAAGACTGCTATGAGCGTGGTCAGCCAGTGCTGGTCGGAACGACGTCGATCGAAAATTCAGAACTGTTGTCGGGGTATTTGGAGCGCGACAAGTTGCCACACCAAGTACTGAATGCGAAGCAACATGCACGGGAAGCAGAAATCGTCGCGCAAGCCGGCAGCCCCAAAATGGTCACTATCGCCACAAATATGGCGGGGCGTGGTACCGATATAGTACTGGGTGGTAATGTTGAGAAGCAGATCGAATTGATCCGTAAGGATGAAAGTCTGGATGAAACCCATAAGCAGCAACGTATCAGCCAGCTTAAAGTAGAGTGGCAGGAATTGCACGAGCAAGTGTTAAAGAGTGGTGGGTTGCATATCATAGGAACCGAACGGCACGAATCACGCCGGGTAGATAATCAGTTGCGCGGTCGTTCGGGGCGACAGGGTGACCCCGGTTCAAGCCGGTTCTTCTTGTCGTTAGAGGATCCGTTGCTGCGGATATTCGCATCTGACCGCGTTTCTGCGATCATGAACAAGTTCAAAATGCCTGAGGGTGAGGCGATTGAGCATACTTGGGTAACACGGGCGATAGAGAATGCGCAGCGCAAAGTTGAGGCGCGCAATTTTGATATGCGCAAACAGATTCTTGAGTATGACGATGTGGCCAACGAGCAACGCAAGGTGATTTACCAGCAACGCGGAGAATTATTGGAAAGTGCGGATATATTTGAAACCGTACAGGCGATGCGCAGTGACGTCTTGAATGATACGATTGATCAATATATACCACCACAGAGTATGGAAGAGCAGTGGGATGTGCCGGCCCTTGAAAAAGTACTGGCCGCCGAGTTCCGTTTGGAGTTGCCATTGGTGAAGTGGCTGGTGGAAGACAAACAACTGAATGAAGCCGGACTGCGTGAACGCATAGTTGAGCAGGCGGGGCAGCTGTACCATGCCAAGGTTGATCTGGTTGGTGCGGATGCGGTCCGTCACTATGAACGCGCGATCATGCTGCAGAGCCTTGATATACACTGGCGCGAGCACTTGTCAGCGCTTGATCATCTTCGTCAGGGTATTCACCTGCGCGGTTATGCGCAAAAGAATCCCAAACAGGAATACAAGCGTGAGGCGTTTGAATTATTTTCAATGATGCTCGATGCGATCAAGCGAGAGGTGACACAGGTTCTGATGACGGTTCAAGTCCGTGATGAAGCTGACGTCGAGGTGGTGGAAGCGCCTCAAGCGCTGGAAAACGTGCAATATCATCATGCTGATTACGTTGATGCCCTTTCTTCACCTGACGGGACGGACGGAGGTGAAACTGAAGAGCACAAACCCTTTGTCAGAAATGCCCGTAAAATAGGCCGAAATGATCCATGCCCATGCGGTTCCGGGAAAAAGTACAAGCAGTGCCATGGGCAATTGAGTTAACCTGCAATTAAGGAGAATGAAATGTCGTTAGTGATTGATACACTTCGTATTTCAACTGTAGCGGAAGAATTGAGCGAGGCGGAAATGGAGATTCTCGCCGGACTGTTTGAAGTGCAGGATTTCAAGGCAGGCGAGGCTATAGTAAGTCCAGGGGAAGATCAGCCGGATAATCTTTATATCCTTGCTCATGGAGATATTACTGTAAAGCTTACAAGCGAAGGCGAGGAGTCTACAATCCATGTCCTCAAGCCGGGTGACCTGGCAGGGATAATCACCTTTGTCGGCGGAGCAGCCTCGGATATCAGTGCAACTTTGCATGCGGTTGGTAAAACAAAAGTGCTGAGTCTTCCGAGAGCCAAGTTCGAAAAGCTAGTCAATTCACACCCAATGATTGTCTACAAGGTGATGCGGGGTGTGGTTCGCAATGTTCACGGCATAGTGCGTCGTGTAAACAGCCAATCAGCAGAACTGAGCAATTATATTTACCGCACCCATGGTCGGTACTGAAAAATGATCAGCCAATTCCTGGTCATCAGCAAACAGATGGCGCGGCTTCCATGCTGAAATATATCTAATACGATTACGGAATTTTTCAATAAGCTGACAGGAAAAAATCATCATGCCAGTAAATCTTAATACGCCCGTTGCAGAGCAATTGTTGCCTGTTGCGGGCGTTTCTCTGGGAGTGGCCGAAGCGAATATCAAACGTCCTAACCGCAAGGACTTATTGGTGATGGAATTGTGTGCCGGCGCGAAAGTGGCCGGTGTGTTCACCAAGAACCGTTTCTGCGCAGCGCCTGTTGTCGTGGCACGAGAACATATGGCTTCGGGAAATGGCATTCGGGCCTTGCTTGTGAATACCGGTAATGCAAATGCAGGTACCGGTGATCAAGGATTGCAAGATGCAAAGACAACCTGTGCCGCTTTGGCGGGATTGTTGGGTTGCGACTCAGCGAATATTTTGCCATTCTCAACCGGTGTAATCATGGAGCCCCTGCCGGTTGCAAAAATAGCGGCTGGTTTGCCTGCGGCTGTCACCAATATGAAAGAGGATAACTGGTTTGATGCTGCTCACGCGATCATGACTACGGATATTGTCGCCAAAGCCACCTCCAGGCAAATAACGGTTGAAGGTCAGCACATCACCATTACCGGAATCGCCAAAGGCTCTGGCATGATCCATCCGAATATGGCGACTATGCTGGGCTATATCGCGACAGATGCCGTTATAGCCCAGCCTTTGCTGCAGGAAATGGTTCGTGAAGCAGCCAATCGATCCTTTAATTGCATCACTGTGGACGGGGATACTTCCACCAACGATGCGTTGATGCTGATCTCCACCGGCAAGAGTGGTATCGTCATCGATGTTGAGAATCGTGCTCTTATGCAGGAAGCCATTACAGAAGTTGCGATGTGGCTGGCCCAAGCCATTGTGCGTGACGGTGAAGGTGCAACCAAGTTCATCACCATCCATGTGAGAGGTGGCGATAGTGAAGCAGAATGCAAACAGATAGGCTATGCCATCGCCCATTCCCCACTGGTAAAGACTGCATTCTTTGCTTCCGATCCCAATCTGGGGCGTATCCTTGCGGCAATCGGTTATGCCGGGGTTGACGATCTTGATGTGGGAAAGATCAAGCTATATCTTGACGATGTACTGGTTGCTGAAAATGGCGGGAGGGCTGCCAGTTACCGCGAAGAGGACGGGCAACGGGTTATGCAGCAGAGTGATATAGAGATTAATGTAGAGCTGAATCGCGGTGATTCGAATGCAACACTATGGACATGTGATTTTTCCTACGATTACGTGAAAATCAATGCGAGTTACCGAAGTTGACATGACTTTCATATTCAACAGTTTCATCAAAAGCATGCAATTGATATTCCTGTTGCTGGACTGAAAGCTGTATGGATAAACTCGACCGCTTCCTCGATCGCGCCGAAAGGCTGATGGAAAAGCTGGAACGCACGTTGCCCAGACTGGCAACGGGTGGTGCGCCGGACTGGGATGAGGCCCACGCGTTCCGCTGGGAGCTGGGCAGGCTGGTTCCGGTGCAGCAACCGCATCGCATTCGGCTGGCTGACCTGCTCGGCATCGACAACCAGAAGCAACTTATCGGGCAGAACACTCGGCAGTTCGTGCAGGGCCGTACGGCCAACAACGTCCTGCTCACGGGTTCGCGCGGTACCGGAAAATCATCTCTCGTAAAAGCGCTGCTCAACGAATACTCGAAAGACGGATTGCGCCTGATCGAAGTCGGCAAACTCGCGCTGGCCGACCTGCCGCACATCATCGCGATGGTCGCGGGCAGGCCCGAACGCTTCATCCTGTATTGCGACGATCTTTCTTTTAATGTCGACGAGCCGGGCTATCAGGCGCTCAAGGCCGCTCTCGACGGTTCGCTGGTGGCCTTCTCAGACAACCTGCTGATCTACGCCACCTCCAACCGCCGCCACTTGATGCCGGAATCGATGCAGGATAACCTCGCGACGAAATACATAGGCGATGAGATACATCCCGCGGAAAGTGTAGAGGAAAAAATCTCTTTGTCCGAACGCTTCGGGTTGTGGGTGTCGTTCTACCCGTTTACGCAGGGAGAGTATCTTGCAATCGTTGCGCACTGGTTGCATTACTTCGGGATGTCGGGAGAACTGGATGTGATTGCGCGCGAAGCGGCATTGCAATGGAGTATCCAGCGAGGATCCAGAAGTGGCAGGGTGGGATGGCAGTTTGCGAGGGATTGGGCGGGACGGCAGTAGCCGTAATTCCCGCGAAAGCGGGAATCCAGAAAAGCAAAAGTACCTACGCCGGGGGTAGCCTTTTCTAGGGTTACTTTCATTTGGCGAGGCAAAAGGAAGCAACTGGCTGCCGGACTACCCCCGACGAAGGTACTTTTGCTTTGAATTATGGAAGGTTGCATTGAATTTCAAAAAAGACAAAACAAAAATCGTCGAAGTCGCTGCCGCCGTCCTCCAGTGTCCCGACCACTCCTTCCTCCTCGCCCAACGTCCACCAGACAAAATCTGGGCCGGTTACTGGGAATTTCCCGGTGGCAAGATCGAGCCCGGCGAGACGCCCCGTCATGCGCTGGTGCGCGAACTGCGCGAGGAACTGGGCATCACCGTTACCACCGCCTACCCATGGCTGACGCGCGTGTACACCTATCCACATGCGACTGTGCGGCTGCATTTCTTTCGCGTTACGGCGTGGAGCGGCGAATTGCATCCGCATGAAGGGCAGCAATTTTCCTGGCAGGGGGTAACAGATGTTCGCGTTGCTCCTGTTCTGCCCGCCAACGGACCGATCTTGCGTGCGTTGTCTTTGCCTACCCTGTATGCGATCAGTAATGTGGCCGAACTGGGCGAGGGGGAATTCATGCTGCGGCTTGAAACAGCGTTGCACAAAGGTTTGCGGCTGGTGCAGTTGCGCGAAAAGAATTATTCTCGCGATGCGATGTGCGAACTGGCGTTGAAGATGTTGCCGCTGATGCGACGGCACGGTGCACTTCTGATATTGAACGCTGACATCGAGTTGGCTAAGGAGATCGGTGCTGATGGTGTTCAGCTCACCGGGTTGCAGTTGGCCGAACTTGATGAGCGCCCTGACGTGGATTGGTGCGCGGCATCCTGCCACAGTGCCGGGGAATTGCGCAAAGCTGAATCTTTGGGTTGCGATTTTGCACTGCTAAGCCCGGTGTTGCCAACGCATTCACATCCAGGTGCACCACATCTGGGCTGGGAAAACTTTCAGGAATTAGCGGCGGGTCTGTCGATTCCAGTCTATGCGCTTGGCGGTTTGACTCATGCTGACATGCAGGTTGCATGGCAATATGGCGCACACGGGATCTCGTTATTGCGTCAGGCTTGGTAAGGCGGATCGGCAAATTCCTGCTCGCTCTGGTTTGAAGGTTGTGCAACGCGGTATTCTTCGTTGGCCCATTTTCCCAAATCGATCATCTTGCAGCGTTCACTGCAGAACGGGCGGAAGCGATTGCTGGTATCCCATTGATGCTCTTTGCCGCACTGTGGGCAGGATACTTTAGGTGTCGCTTTGGTTAGTATCATGTGGATAGGTTGCAGAAGGTCAGCTCAAAGGGAATATCCTGTTCGAACAATGTCGACTTGGTTGCGAAATTCGCGCTGATAAACCGGATGTTAATAGCATATTTATTGGCACCGACTTCCGGGATGCATGCCAAGTCGCTCCTTATACTGACACGTAACATTTGGGCAATGCGCCCTCCTTGCATTTGCTGGAAAGTGCCTTGATGTGCAGTAAAGTTGAACGTCTTGCCGCTTTCACGCAACAGTCTAAGTATGATTTCAGAGCCCGCCTTCAATGGCAGGAGAGGGCCCAGCCATACGAGCAAGTTCTCGCGCCGCAAGTTTGCCTCCTGATTTTGCCAGTAGTGGTATGAGGGCAGGTCAAATTCACAAGTACCCCCGGGAATGACTGCACGTTGTTTGATGCTCATCAACCATTCGTTTTCGCGCAGATGTTGCCCGGTTTTTCCGCTCATGGCCAGCAGATTGGCAGAGGTTTGGTCTATTTCGGATAGGACAGAATCCAGGGCAGTCTCGGAAATCGCCGGGTTGTTGTGTAGACTGGACAAGACACGCCTCTGTCGTTCAAGTTCCTGCAATAATTCCGATTTCAGGTCAGCGCGACAAACGACTTCCAGTATCTCAAACAAGGTGGAAATCGCAGCATGATGATCATTGCTGTGGTCGCGACTAATGAAGAGTTCCACGCGAGAAAATAAATCCTCAAGTCGCAACAAGGTGCGCATTTTTTCATTGAGAGGATATTCGTAGCTAATCACGCTGTATTTTCCCGTGTGGTGTGAAGCACGTGTGGTGTGAAATAAGAATAGTACTGAACGATATATTGAAATTCCTTATATAGTCAAATGGCAGCATATTGTTCGGAATAGTATTTGTGTAAAGTCGCAACTTGAATGGATAAGTTGACCAGGTCATCATCGTTGTATATTACATCGTCGACCAAGCGCAGTCTCTCATTACGGGGCATCTGTTGAGAGATAATGGACTGTATTTCTGGTTCGGATAAGTGGTCACGACGGGAAACGCGGTCAATTTGAGTATCTTCCCTGCAGTCAACCACCAGTATTCGCCGGACCAGTTGCCTGAATTGCGGGTTTTCCAGGAGCAGGGGTGCAACAAGAATGTTGTACGGAATCGCCCGAGTTTGCCGCAAACATGATTTTGCATGGTTGAGGATAAGCGGGTGCAGGATTTTCTCCAGACTTCGTTTGGCAGCGGGATCCGTGAAAATCAATTGGCGCATCAAGGGCCGATTTAACGAGCCATCACTGGAAATGTAATCTCTGCCAAATGTCTCTTGGATAACTGGGATTGCATCACCGCCAGCCTGTGTCAACTGATGAGAAATAGCATCCGTATCAACAATGCCGGCACCTAATTCGGCAAACATATCGGAAACGGTGCTCTTGCCACAACCTATCCCCCCAGTGAGACCGATGCACAACTTCATGGGGATGCCAATAAATGAAGATAACTTTCTGTCAATGTTTGCCCCCAGAGAAGAGCGATCAGACCGCCTCCTGCCAGATAGGGGCCAAAGGGAATGGGAATATTGCGACCATGCTTAAGAAGCAAGATCAAAGCGATACCTACTATGGCACCTACCATAGAAGAAAGTAAAATGATAAGCGGGAGCATTTTCCAGCCCAACCAGGCGCCCAGTGCGGCGAGCAGCTTGAAATCCCCATAACCCATTCCTTCTTTCCCGGTTGTTAACTTGAATAACCAGTAGACGCTCCATAGCGTGAGATAACCAATGACTGCACCGATAACAGCGCCGGGCAAGTCGGCGAAAATCCCGAAAATATTGAATATCAAGCCTGTCCATAGCAGCGGCAGGGTAATGTCGTCTGGGAGTAATTGTGTATCAAAGTCGATGGCGGTAAGAGCCAGCAAAGCCCAGATCAATAAAATCGCTCCGGCTGCGGCGGGGCCGAAACCAAAGTGCCATGCCGCAAAGGCAGTCAAGACGCCGCAAATTCCTTCTACCGCGGGGTAACGGGGAGAAATCCTAGTGCCGCACCCACTGCATTTTCCACGCAACCATAGATAGCTGATTATCGGGATATTCTCCCATGCGCGGATCGCATGGTCGCAGTGAGGGCAGGCGGAGTGCGGAACCATCAGGTTGTATTTGGGTGTCGAGGCTGACTCTTCACCGCGTAGCTCGGCGCACTGCTGTTGCCAACCCGATTCGAGCATTATAGGCAGACGATGTATCACCACATTTAGAAAGCTTCCAACCACCAATCCCAGCACAGCACAAATGCCGGAAAATATCAACGGCGAATGCTGGAGAATATCGAACATTTCAGTCATATAGGTTGATTAAGTGTGGAAAATTATCGAGAAGTTAGTGGTTTGGTGTTTGATATTGTCAGCAATGAAACACAAGCCATGCCCTAATGAAATATGGGATGGCTACATATGTCTCAGGCAAACCCCATTAAACCACTTGCCCCATTTTGAAGATGGGCAGGTACATCGCGATTACCATGCCGCCGATCAATGTTCCAAGAACAACCATGATGACAGGCTCCATCAGACTTGAAAGCGCTTCTACCGCATCATCCACTTCAGCTTCGTAGAAGTCAGCAACTTTGCTGAGCATGGCATCCAGTGATCCTGATTCCTCACCGATTGTCACCATTTGTATCACCATGCTGGGGAAGACATCGGTATTTTGCATTGCGGAAGTCATGCTGTTGCCGGTAGAAACTTCGCGTTGGATGGATTTTGTCGCTTCGAAATACACTGCATTGCCCGCCGCACCCGCTACCGAGTCAAAAGCCTCTATCAGCGGTACGCCCGCAGCAAACATGGTGGCGAGCGTGCGGCTCCATCGTGCGATGCTGGCTTTGCGAATCAATTCACCAAAAACCGGCAGCTTCAGCATTATCCTATCCATAATATTCTGCATCTTCTTGCTACGCTTCCAGAAATAGAAGAATGTATAGAAGCCTCCTCCTATGCCACCGAAGATAGCCCACCAGTAGGTCACAAAAATATCCGAGATAGCCATCACGACCAAAGTTGGTGCGGGAAGGTCTGCGCCAAAACCGTCAAATAATTCCTTGAAAGCCGGAATCACGAAGATCATTATCACTGCAGTGATAATGAATGCCACGACGATAATTGAAACAGGGTAGAACAGGGCGGATTTGATCTTGCTTTTTATGTTTTCGATTTTTTCTTTGTATGAGGCAAGCCTGTCCAGCAGGGTATCAAGTATACCTGCAGCCTCACCAGCACCGATCAGGTTGCAATACAACTCATCAAAATACAGTGGATACTTTTTGAAGGCCTGCTGCAAACTGCTCCCGGTTTCCACATCAGTCTTGATGTCAAGTAGCAGCCTGGCTACTGATGGATTACTGTGACCCTTCCCAACGATATCGAAAGCCTGTAGCAAAGGAACGCCAGACTTCATCATGGTGGCAAGCTGACGCGTGAATAGTGCAATGTCTTTCGGGGAGACTTTCTGGTTGGAGGTGCGTAATTTTTTTATCTTGGTGACATTGACACCCTGGCGACGAAGATGGGCAGAAACAGTAGCTTCGCCGGGAGCACGCATCTCGCCTTTGACCTGTTTTCCGGTTTTATCTTTGCCTTCCCAAGCGTAGTTGAACTCTTTTGCTTTTGTTTTTTGGTCTCTTGGTGCGACAGCCATAACGACTCCCTCTGGGTTCTGTCAAATCTTGGCGGTCATGATGCCGAGCTTTGGGTGTCTTGTAAAGCCGTAATGGGCAGACTGTATAAGAGAAATGGGCGATTTCGGGTGATATTTACGCACATTTGAAAAAATAAGGTCAGCCCTGCTTAAATCTGGTTTGGTTGTTACCCTGAGCAGGAAAAACACGCACTACTTTTACAATGCGGTCTTGAGTCTGGATGATTTCTATTGGATAGCCTGATATTTTCAGGCTGGTACCAGGTTCAGGGATATCTTCGAGATGTTCAAGTATCAACCCGTTCAGGGTTTTGGCGCCATCCAGTGGAAAATGAAGGCCCATTTTGCGATTCAAGTTACGCAAACTGCTGCCACCCTCAAGTAAAAGACTGCCATCCTGCTGGCGGAGGAACTTTCCCGCTTGAGTGGGTGATTGCGTGGTGAAATCACCGACAATCTCTTCAAGAATATTCTCCAGCGTTACCAGTCCCAGTAACTCCCCATATTCATCTACAACAAGACTCAACCGTGTGTGGCGTTCTTGAAATTGCTGTAGCTGCATCAGCAAAGGGGTATCTGAAGGAATGTAATAGGGCTCATGCAAAACATTCCGTAATTGCTCTTTGTCCAGTTCTTCAGACTGCATTAGGGCAGGAACACGTTTGATGTGAAGAATGCCGATGATATTGCCAGGGGAATCTGCATACACAGGCATCAGTGTGTGATGGGAGGTAATGATCTGCTGGAGAAGTTCTTTCGCACTGGCGTTTATGTTGAGTGCTTCGATCTGGTTGCGAGGAATCATCACATCATTGACCGTGATGCGCTCGAGATCTACCAGATTCAGAAGCATCTTCTGGTGCTTGCGGGGCAGGAAGTGCTCGGCATCGAGCACAAGTCCGCGCAATTCCTCGATCGTCATCTTCTGTTTGCTCTGGTCGGTCTCGATCTTGATGCGCATCAACCACAGCATGCCCTTAACTAAAAAGCCTGCCACCGAGACCATGGGATGGAACAACGTTATCATCGGTGCAAGAACATAGCTTGCAGGCAGGGCGATTCTCTCAGGATAGCTGGCTGCAATGATTTTGGGCATGATTTCGCTGAAGATCACCAAAGCGAATGTAAGGGTCAGTGTTCCGATCAGAATCGCCCAGTCATTCTGGCCGAAAAGACGCAGGATGATGATATTGGTCACGGCCGCCGCCGCGACATTGAGCAGTGTGTTGCCAAGCAATATTGAGCCGAGCAACTTGTCCACTTTCCCGAGCAATTTGCTGGTCAGCTTTGCGCTCCGGTTTCCTTTGCGTATCAGGCTGTTCAAACGATAGCGATTGATTGCCATCATGCTTGTTTCAGAGCCGGAGAAGAAAGCGCTACAAACCAAAAGAAACAGCAGAATGCCGAACAGTGTACTTAATGAGATGTCGTCCAATGTGGTACTTCTTTGATTTAGACACCGTGAATAGTGTGCGAGTGACTGATATGTGTCAAGTGCGTCGCTTGCTGTAATACATCAAAACCGCTCCTGCAAGCACCATAGGCAGGCTTAACCATTGTCCCATGCTCATTCCGAAAGACAAAAGGCCGAGGAAATTGTCGGGTTCCCGGGTGAATTCCACGATGTAGCGCAAGCTTCCGTAGCCGACCAGAAACAGGCCTGATACCATACCGACTGGACGGGGTTTGCGCGCATAGATCCACAGTAACGCGAACAGCATTACCCCCTCAAGTGAGAACTCATAAAGCTGCGAAGGATGAAGGGCAATTCCATACGCTTTTGTCCGCGCTGCAAAAGCTCCATTCTCTTGTTTGGCAATCTGATAATCAAGGTGAAGTTCTTGTGGAATTTCAATAAAG
>JBGSMU010000016.1:0-15613 GCA_041739955.1 Gallionella sp.
CATTTATTGCTACTTATTCAGACCTTCCTTAGGTTAAGCCGCAGTCGCCCTTTTATTAAGCCCGTGGGTTGGGTATCGCTGTGCTCCACCCAGCCTACATGCTACTTTCTCTAATTCAAGTTTATAAAATTATTCGACTGATACCTCATGACCACCTTACCCCATTGCCCCAAATGTAATTCCGAATACACTTATGAAGACGGCAGCAACTATGTCTGCCCCGAGTGCGCGCATGAATGGGGCAAGGACGCCGCGCCGGAAGGCGCGGACGACAAGCGTGTGGTGAAGGATGCTTTCGGCACAGAGTTGAACGACGGTGACAGTATCACTGTGATCAAAGACCTGAAGATTAAGGGATCGACCTCTGTAGTGAAGGTGGGTACGAAAGTGAAGAATATCCGTCTGGTGGACGGCGACCAAGATATCGACTGCAAAATAGACGGCATCGGCGCGATGTCGTTAAAATCGGAATTCGTCAAGAAGGCTTGAGGCAACGGGATGAGTGGCTGGGGATGTCCGCATGAGGTCGAAGGAAGATGCCAGCGGGTGAACAATCTGCCGTGCGATATCGGCATGAAGGGATGTGTGCTGTTCGGGCGCTTCCGTTTCGCGGACGACAGCAAGAATCGCCCGAAGAAGAAGCCAGCCAACACTGAAACCAAACCGTCTGCAGGAAATCGTGAGATGAATGGTAAAGAGCCGACATGACAAAGCAGGTGGAAAAACTCGCCGTCCTGTTCGCGGATGTTTGCGGTAGCACCGCGCTATACGAAATGCTGGGCGATGATATGGCGCGCCGCGTGATCTCCGGTTGTATCGATATCATGGTGGGCGTGCTCCCGCAGTATGACGGCAAGCTGGTTAAGACCATAGGGGACGAGATCCTTTGCACTTTCCCGACTGCCGAAGACGTCTTTCATGCTTCCTGCGCCATGCAGTCGGCAATGACCGGGCAGCTGACCCCGCAAGGCAACCAGTTGTATGTGCGCATCGGCTTTTATTATGGCGATGTGATCCTTGAGAACGGGGATGTGTTTGGCGACACGGTGAATGTCGCCGCGCGGGTGGCCGCTATCACCCGGGCAGGCCAGATCATGACGAGCAGAAAGGTGGTGGACTCACTACCGGAAGACCTGCGCAAGAAGACGCGACATATCATGCGGGCCGAATTCAAGGGCAAGCAGGATGAATTCGATATCTTCAACGTGATCTGGGAAACGGATGACTTGATGAGTACCCGTGTCGGTATGCCCGCCTTCAGAAAGCCGGCAGACTCGACCGAGTCGCTGGTGTTGAGTTACCGCAGCATTGCGCTGACGATAGACAACGGCAACCGCAAAGCGAGGCTGGGGCGCGAAGCTTCCTGCGATATCGTTGTACTTGGCAATCTGGCGTCGCGGCATCATGCGGTTATCGAATTCCGTTCGGGGAAATTCGTCCTGTCCGACCAGAGTTCCAATGGGACTTATGTCAAGTTTGCCGACGGGCATGTGGTGCGCCTCGCGCGCGAGGAACTTATCTTGCAGGGGAAGGGCGATATCAGCCTGGGCCAGTCGTTTCGCGAGAACCCTTCCGAGATCCTGGAGTTTTCGATCAACACCAGGCCTGCCGATTGAAAGGGAAGTAAAATGTCCCGATCAGCCGTATGTCGCGGACATGTTGGGCATGGATATCACGGGGAGATTTTTTTGCGGTTTTTCTTATTACTGACGGCTTTATTGCTGGCGGGTTGCGGGTTCCACCTGCGCGGACCAGTGTCGATGCCGTTCGAAACGCTTTATCTGAATACATCCAATCCCGGCACGTTGTTCATTCTCGATTTGCGCAGGAATCTTGAAGCCAATAAGGTTGTTCTGGTTGATGAGGCCGAGCAGGCGGATGCGATACTCGAAGTCGTGTTCGAGTCTTCCGACAAGCAGGTGTTGTCGCTGGGAGCGGACGGACGGGTGAATGAATTCAGGCTGAATTATCGCGTTTCTTTGCGTGCCTATGACCTCAAGCGGCGTGACTGGTTGCCTGCGGAGGAGTTTGTGCAGCGCAGGGACTATTCATTCGACGATACGCAGATCCTCGCCAAAGAGGCGGAAGAGGCACTGCTGCAGACAAGTATGCGTACTGACATGGTACAGCAGATCATGCGCCGTCTTGCCAACGCAAAACCAAAAACTCTGTAAGTCTTATGCGGATAAGCAGCGAAGATCTTGCGAAAAATCTGTCCACCGGACTTAAGCCATTGTATGTGGTGCATGGAGATGCCTTGTTGCTGGCGATCGAGGCGGCGGACAGCATACGCGCTGCGGCGCGCGCGGCCGGATATGCGGAACGCGAGACTTTTATCGCGGAGCAATATTTCAAATGGGAAGAGTTGCGCAACAGCGCGCACAGCCTTTCATTGTTTGCCGAACGCAAAGTTGTGGACATACGCATACCTTCCGGCAAGCCCGGCATCGAGGGCGGGAAGGCTTTACAGGAGTATGTGGCCGACCTGAGCCCGGATGTGTTGACGCTGATCTCGTTGCCCAAGCTGGATAAGACCGGGCAGAAGAGCCAATGGTTTGGGGCGCTTGAAAAACATGGTGTGATGATCACGGCTGATGATATCCCGCGTAGCGCCTTGCCGCGCTGGATCGCCGGGCGACTGAAACGACAGGGGCAGTCGGTGGACAACGCCACTCTGGAGTTTCTGGCCGATCGTTGCGAAGGTAATCTGTTGGCCGCCTATCAGGAGATCCAGAAGCTTGCGCTGTTGTTTCCCGTGGGCGAGCTGTCGTTTGAGCAGGTTAAGGATGCAGTGATGGATGTGGCGCGTTATGACATCTTCAAGCTTTCCGAGGCGATGCTGAACGGCAATGCCACACGTTTTGCGCGCATCCTCGATGGGCTGCGAGCCGAGGGGACGGCGACCGTGCTGGTGCTGTGGGCGATCAGCGAGGATATCCGTATGCTGGGCAAGGTGTTGCAGGGTGTACAGCGCGGCGGAAACATGAAGAACGCGATGAGTGATGCAAGGGTATGGGGCGCGAAGCAGGGGTTGGTCGAAGGGGCTGCGAGACGCATGAGGTTCCCCCATATCGAGCGCGCCATGCGGCAAGCCGCCTTGCTGGACAGGACCATCAAGGGCTTGCGCCAAGGTGATGTGTGGGACGAACTGCTGCAACTCGGATTGAGATTCGCCAGATGAGCGGTACGCTGCTGGTCATTACCAATTTGCCGGATGTGGAATCAGCCACACGTTTGGCGCATCGTTTGATTGCGGAACGGGCCGCCGCATGTGTTAATCAGTTGGCATCCTGTACCTCGACTTACCGCTGGCAGGGTAAAATCGAAACCGCAACCGAGTTTCCGTTACTCATTAAAACCTCAAGCGCGGCATATTCGCGGCTTGAAAGGTTGATACGTGAAACTCACCCTTACGAACTTCCCGAGATCATTGCTGTCCCTGTGACAGCTGGATTGCCTGATTATCTGGGCTGGGTGTGCAGGGAAACAAATATCGACCAGGAAAAAAACGAGGATTAGTCATGCGTTTCATTTTGTTGTTGCTGTGCCTTATTGCACCCGTCTCGAATGCGACGGGCTTCCTCGATCGCCTGCCGGGATTTGGCAGCAAACAGCCGACTTTCCTCCCGCCCGACCAGGCGTTCGGTCTCCAAGTCGTGGCGCGTGATGCCACTACATTGCAAGCCAGCTTCAGTGTGACACCGACTTACTACCTGTATCACGACAAGGTCAAATTCGAGTCCAGCGATCCGGCGATCAAGATCGTTGCGGTGAACTTGCCCAGGGGTGAGATGAAAGAGGACCCGAATTTCGGCCCAACCGAGGTTTTTCATAACCCGTTCCAGGCGGTGATCGTGCTTGATCGCTCTGCGGGGGCGGCTGACAGCATCACCCTGAATGCCACCTATATGGGCTGCAGCGAGGAGGGGTTGTGCTATCCCCCGATTGAAAAAGTGATACACGTGGCGTTGCCCGACATGAAAACCGGCATCACAGGGCTGCCTGCGCAAACGATGAGTGAAGCGCCTCCCCGTGAGCAGATCACTCCGATTCCGGCCGGGATTCCTGTGGCCGATAACGAAAATTCGCAGATCGCCAAACTTTTCAAGGGCGGCAGTTTCTGGTTGATCATTTCATTCTTCTTCGGTGCCGGGCTGCTGCTCGCGCTCACGCCCTGTGTGTTTCCGATGATTCCGATCCTGTCCGGCATCATCGTCGGGCGCGGACACAAGATCACCAAGATGCATGCCTTCATATTATCTCTGGCCTATGTGTTGGGGATGGCGATCACATATTCGGCCGCAGGCGTGGCGGCGGGGCTTTCCGGCAATCTGATCTCGAATGCGTTGCAAACACCCTGGGTGCTGGGCAGTTTTTCCGCTGTGTTCGTGGTGTTGTCGCTGTCGATGTTCGGGTTTTATGAGCTGCAATTGCCCAGTGCCTTGCAAAGCAAACTGACCGATACCAGCAACAAGCTGCATGGCGGCCATTTGTCCGGCGTGTTCGGAATGGGTGCGCTTTCCGCGATCATCATGGGGCCGTGTGTCGCCGCCCCGTTGGCTGGTGCGCTGCTATATATAGGACAGACCCACGATGCAATTCTGGGTGGCGTGGCGCTATTTGCGCTGGCGATGGGTATGGGAGCACCGTTGTTGCTGATCGGTACTTCGGCGGGTGCACTGCTGCCGAAAGCGGGCGCATGGATGGAAGCGGTAAAAAAGTTCTTTGGAGTGATGCTGCTGGCGTTGGCGATCTGGATCATACAGCCGTTGCTGCCTGTCAGCGTCCAAATGCTGTTGTGGGCGACCCTGTGTATTTTCTCGGGGGTCTATCTGCACGCATTGGATAGCCTGCCGCCAAGTGCCAGCGGTTGGCACAAGTTGTTTAAAGGTGTCGGTGTGATCGCATTGCTGCTCGGTGTCGCATATCTGATCGGCGGGCTGTCCGGCGCTAACGACATACTTCGCCCGTTGGGCAACATCGGCCGTGCCGAGGCTCAGATCGGCAATGAGGTTCATTTCTCCCGCATCAAGGACAACGCTGAACTCGATCAACGCATTGCGCAGGCGGGCGGGCAGATCGTGATGCTGGATTTTTACGCAGACTGGTGTGTCTCATGCAAGGAGATGGCCCGCTTCACCTTTGCAGATACGGCCGTCCAGGCAAAGATGAAGCGGGCCATATTGCTGCAGGCTGACGTTACGGCGAACAGCGATGCCGACAAGGCTTTGTTGAAGCGTTTTGGATTATTTGGCCCGCCAGGGATTTTGTTCTTTGATGCCAAAGGAAATGAACTGAGTGATTTCAGGGTGATAGGCTATCAGGATACGGCGCAGTTCCTGAAATCGTTGCAAAGTGTTGGGTTGTAATACTTCATATTATCTTCGCCAAAATACTGGACAAATTGCCATAATTTACGGCAAACTGCGCGCATGAAAAACATTCTTGTTTTGCACGGGCCTAACCTGAACCTGCTTGGAACTCGTGAGCCGGACGTATATGGTCGAATCACGTTAAGCGAAATTAACGAAAGTTTAATTGCTTTAGCCGAGAAAAGCGGTTCAAAATTGGAATGTTTCCAAAGTAATGCTGAGTCTGAACTGGTGGACCGGGTACAGCAAGCAAGCAAGCAAGGTACGAAATTCATCGTCATCAATCCGGCCGCTTACACTCATACAAGCGTGGCTTTGCGAGATGCACTGGCGGCAGTGGGCATTCCTTTCATCGAGGTGCATATTTCTAACGTATTTGCGCGTGAGGCGTTCCGCAAGGAATCCTATTTCTCCGATCTGGCCATAGGCGTGATCAGTGGCTTGGGCGCGGCAGGTTACGAGTTCGCAGTGCAGTTCGCACTGAACCATAAAAACTAACATCAGGAGGGCAACATGGATCTACGCAAGCTCAAAACATTGATAGAGTTGGTCGAAGGCTCGGGTATCGCCGAATTGGAAATCAGCGAGGGTGAGGAACGTGTCCGGATTACCCGTATGGTAGCGGCATCACAGCAATTATATGCACCAGCGCCCCAGCAGGCGGCGCCGGTCGCCGCACCAGTTGCTGCTCCGGCAGCACCAGTTGAGCCTGCAAAGCCCGCCGTGGCCGAAGGGCATGTAGTCAAATCGCCTATGGTAGGTACTTTTTACCGCTCCGCTTCACCCGGATCCAAGGCGTTTGTTGATGTGGGCCAGAAGGTTAACAGCGGCGATACCTTGTGCATCATCGAGGCAATGAAGTTGCTCAACGAAATTGATGCGGATCAAGCGGGTGTCATCAAGGCTATCCTGGTCGAGAATGGCCAGCCGGTGGAGTTTGGTCAGCCATTGTTTGTCATCGGTTAATGCCGTATTTCCGGGGGCGTAATATCGCGCCATTAGTCCAAGTTCGGAGTCGCCAGAATGTTTGAAAAAATTTTAATAGCCAATCGTGGTGAAATTGCGTTGCGCATCCAGCGTGCCTGCCGGGAGTTGGGCATCAAGACTGTCGTGGTCCACTCAGAGGCTGATGCCGATGCAAAGTATGTGAAGCTGGCGGACGAATCTGTTTGCATCGGCCCCGCTTCCTCGACTCACAGCTACTTGAGCATTCCCGCCATCATCAGTGCCGCGGAAGTAACCGATGCGCAGGCGATACATCCGGGTTACGGCTTCCTTTCGGAAAACGCAGATTTTTCCGAGCGGGTTGAAAAATGCGGTTTTGTTTTCATTGGACCACGTGCAGATACCATACGCCTGATGGGCGATAAGGTTTCCGCGAAACATGCCATGAAAAAAGCAGGTGTGCCCTGCGTGCCCGGTGTCGAGGGCGCGTTACCGGATAATCCGGCGGAAATCGTCAAGATCGCACGCACTATCGGTTACCCGGTCATCATCAAGGCTGCCGGCGGGGGGGGCGGACGCGGGATGCGGGTGGTGCATACCGAAGCGGCGTTGATAAACGCGGTAACGATGACCAAGACCGAAGCCCAGGCGGCCTTCAACAATCCCATGGTGTACATGGAGAAGTTTCTGGAGAACCCACGCCATATCGAGATCCAAGTGCTGGCTGACCAGCATGGTAACGCTGTCTACCTTGGGGAACGTGATTGTTCGATGCAGCGACGCCACCAGAAGATACTGGAAGAGGCCCCGGCGCCTTTGCTCAATGTCCGCCAACGAAACAAGGTCGGCGAGCGTTGCGCAGAGGCTTGTCGCAAGATCGGTTATCGGGGTGCCGGCACTTTTGAGTTCCTCTACGAGAATGGCGAGTTCTACTTTATCGAGATGAACACACGCGTTCAGGTGGAACATCCGGTGACTGAAATGATTACCGGAATCGACATCGTACAACAGCAGATACGCATTGCCGCCGGGGAAAAACTTCCTTTCAAGCAACGCGATATCGAGTTTCGAGGCCACGCGATAGAGTGTCGTATCAATGCAGAGCACCCTTATAAATTCACTCCTTCGCCCGGACGCATCACGGTGTGGCATGTGCCCGGCGGTCCAGGTATTCGGGTCGATTCGCATGTGTATGCCAATTATTTTGTGCCGCCCCATTATGACTCCATGATCGGCAAACTCATTGCATACGGTGATACTCGCGAGCAGGCAATGGCAAGGATGCGTACCGCGCTGTCAGAGATTGCGGTTGAAGGTATCGAGACCAACATTCCGTTGCATCGTGAATTGTTGCAGGATGCTGCATTTATTCGCGGCGGTACCAACATCCATTATCTTGAAGCGCGGTTGGCCGAACGCACCAAAGGGAAGTAATGTCCTGGCTGTCCCTCGTCGTTGACACCGATGCCGGGCACGCTGAAGCATTAAGTGACGCATTGCTTGAACTTGGTGCGTTGTCTGTGGACTTGCTGGATGCCGATGCCGATACGCCCGACGAACAGGCGATCTTCGGCGAACCGGGTGAGCCTCCGCCCGGGGTGTGGCAACACAATCGGGTCAGCGCACTGTTCAATGCCGATCAGGATGTAAAGTCTATTCTGGATAAGGCATGCATCATCATCGGCCTTGAGCCTCTTCCCGAACATCACGTCAAGACACTTGCCGATAATGACTGGGTGCGCCTTACACAGTCACAGTTCGAACCGATTTCCATCTCGTCGAGATTATGGATAGTGCCGACCTGGCACACGCCCAGTGAAGCAAATGCCATCAATATTGTGCTTGACCCGGGGTTGGCTTTTGGCACGGGAAGCCATCCTACGACCCGGTTGTGTTTGCGCTGGCTCGACAATAATCTGCAAGGCGGTGAAAGTGTGCTGGATTATGGATGCGGGTCCGGGATACTGGCCATTGCCGCCCTACGGTTGGGGGCCGCGCGTGCAGTTGGGGTTGATGTAGACTTGCAGGCAGTGATGTCAAGCCGTGACAATGCCATCGCAAACCAGGTAGTGAATGTCAGCTTCTATCAGCCGGACGAGAAACCTCAGGATAAGTATGATCTGGTTGTCGCCAACATTCTGACGAACCCCTTGCGTATGCTAGCCCCCCTGTTGGCCAATGCTACCCAACCGGGAGGACAGATCGTGCTGTCCGGCATACTTGAGGAACAGGCACAGGACGTGATGGATATCTATCATCAATGGTTTGATTTTGCCGCACCGGTATTCGAGGAAGGCTGGTCTTGCCTTTCCGGACGAAAGCGCCTGTCATGAGCGGTACTACGCTCTGTCCGTATTGCAACTCGCGTTTCAGTGTCACCGAAACGCAGTTGGAAGCGCATGACGGCATGGTGCGTTGCGGATATTGCCGGAAGACGTTCGATGCGAGGCTTAGATTTGTTTCAGACCGGCCCAGTCCACAACTTGAATTGCCTATGCTGGATACGCTGGTTGAGCCGCCCTCAAGCTTGCCTGTATTGCAACCGATGACCCTGGCCGAGCAGGTCAGCATCGTCGATGATGAAAGTGAATTCGAGACTGAGCGATTTACGTGGCATTGGACACTGGGATCATTTATCTTGTTATTTGTATTGCTAGGTCAGGCCGCGTACTTCTATCGAGTTGATATTTCAGCGCGGATGCCACTGTTCAAACCAGTGCTTGCTTATTCTTGCTGGTTGCTCGATTGTAAAATTCCGTTGCCACAATATGCGGATCTGATCAGCATCGAGTCATCCGGACTTGAGGCTGATCCTGGACATAAAGGCTGGATCATACTCAAGGCCTTGCTGCGTAACCGCGCGCCTTATGCCCAGGCGCTTCCCAGTCTGGAGCTAACACTTAGCGACAGCAGCGATATGCCGCAAGCACGGCGTATCTTCAATCCTGTGGATTATTTGCCAAAAACAGAAAACCCTGTTGCGGGGATCCAACCGGACCATGAGCTTGCTATCAAGTTGCTGCTGGATACGGCAAATCTCAAACCTATGGGATACCGTTTGGCGCTGATCTATCCTGATTGATGGGCAACTGTTTGCCTGCACCCTTTTTGTCAGGATGGGTATGAGGTTAAAAGTATTCAAGTTGCTATTTTCGAGAATGCCAAATATGGCATAATCTGCCCGCCGTTCAGACCGATGGGAGAGCGTGCCCCAGTTCAGTTATTATCTGGGGCGCCGCCGAAGGCGTAACACCCGTAATCGCTCAGGCTAAAGAACTATCGGGACAGGCAAATCTGGAGAGTGTCATTTTGTGACCACCGAAGGGGCACGCAACTGTAGTTGCAATCTCTCAGGTAACAAGGACAGATGGGGCGCAGCACGATTTCGTGCCGCGCCTTTTTTATTGGAATTCGATTAACCCTCGGGTCAAGACAAAACTGAAGCTCAAGTTTAGGAAGAATAAATGACACTCAAGCAAACACCTCTCAATGCTGCTCACCGTGCAATGGGTGCAAAAATGGTCGATTTTGGCGGTTGGGATATGCCGGTGAACTACGGTTCTCAGATCGACGAGCATCATCAGGTACGCAATGATTGCGGAATGTTCGACGTTTCGCATATGCGAGTCGTGGATATCAAGGGAACAGGCGCGCGAGGTTTTTTGCGCTACCTTCTGGCTAATAACGTGGAAAAACTGACAGTGCCAGGCAAGGCACTTTATTCCTGCATGCTGCTCGAAAGCGGCGGAGTGATCGACGACTTGATCGTGTATTTCATGGCCGAATCCTGGTTTCGTATTGTGGTGAACGCCGGGACTGCCGACAAGGACATCGCCTGGATGAAGGAGCAGGCAGCCAAACACGCGCCTGCACTGGAAATCAAAGATCATCCTGAATTGGCGATGATAGCTGTGCAGGGCCCTAATGCACGAGCAAAGGTGTGGGAAGCGTTACCGGGGAGTCGGGAATTGACCGAGCATCTGGTTCCTTTCAGTGCTGTTGAGATGGGCTCGATGTTCATTGCCCGCACCGGTTATACCGGCGAAGACGGATTCGAGATCATGATCCCTGCCAACGCTGCGCCATTCTTTTGGGCAACGCTGGCGGAAAAGGGTGTGAAGCCGATCGGGCTGGGTGCTCGCGATACACTCCGCCTGGAAGCTGGAATGAATCTGTATGGTCAGGATATGGAAGAGAGCGTGGGGCCATTGGAGTCGGGTCTGGCCTGGACAGTGGATATGAAGAGTGAACGCGATTTCATCGGTAAGGCAGGGTTGCTGGCTAGCCCGCCTGCCAGAAAAATGGTGGGGCTGGTATTGCTTGACCGGGGTGTATTGCGTAGTCACCAGAAAGTGATAAGCGAGTATGGCGAAGGTGAGATCACCAGCGGTACATTTTCACCTACACTGGAAAAATCCATTGCGTTGGCACGAGTGCCTGTTGGTGTTCAAATTGGCGGGAATGTGCAGATCGCGATACGGGATAAAATGCTGTCGGCGGAGGTTGTGAAATATCCGTTCGCCCGAAACGGCAAAGGTTTAATTTAATTTCTTCTTGAGGACATGACTATGAGCAATCCAACCGATCTGAAATATACAGCTTCCCACGAGTGGGTCAAAACAGAGTCTGATGGCACCGTCACTATCGGTATCACAGAACACGCGCAAGAGTTGCTGGGCGATATGGTGTTCGTCGACGCGCCGACCGTAGGCCGCAAGCTGAAAGCCAGGGAAGAGTGTGCAGTGGTCGAGTCCGTGAAAGCTGCTGCGGATGTATATGCGCCGGTATCGGGAGAGGTCGTTGCTGCCAACGGCGAATTGGATAGCGCACCCGAAATGATCAACAGCGATCCATTCGGCGCTTGGCTATTCAAGATGAAGCCCGACAATGCCGCCGATGTGGCTGCGCTCATGGATGCCGCCGCTTATCAGGCGGTTGTCGATAGCGAAGCGCATTAACTTGTTCAAGCTGAAATGCAGGCTAGACGCTGCATTTCACTTTTCCATTCTCACGAAACTTCCATTTCCCAATATTCATGAAAACCGACCAATTTGAAAATCGTCATAACGGACCGAGTAAACAGGATGTGCAGGCGATGTTGCTCAAAGTTGGTGCGCCATCGCTTGAGGCGCTGATAGACCAGACGATTCCGGCTGCGATACGCCTGAAGCAACAACTCAACTTGCCTGCAGGCATGTCAGAGTATGCCTACCACCAGCATTTGCGCACCATCGCGGCGAAGAACAAGTTGTATCGGAGTTACATCGGCCTCGGTTATTTCAATACCATTGTTCCGGCCGTCATTCAGCGCAACATTCTCGAGAATCCGGGTTGGTATACCGCATATACGCCTTATCAGGCTGAGATCGCGCAGGGTCGTCTGGAGGCGTTGCTGAATTTTCAAACCATGGTGACCGATCTGACCGGCATGGAGATCGCCAATGCATCGCTGCTGGACGAGGCGACAGCGGCGGCAGAGGCGATGACCATGTTGTACGGGTTGCGTTCGCGCGAAGCGGCAGCGGCCGGCAAGACCAGCTTCTTTGTGTCGCATGAATGCTACCCGCAGACTATCGAGTTACTTAAGACGCGTGCAAAGCCATTGGGAATTGAACTGGTGATAGGCGACTTCAAAACGCTGACACTGAACGACAGGCTATATGGCGCATTGTTGCAGTATCCGACCGCCGACGGTACGGTTCATGACTACGCAGATTTTGTTGCGCGCGCCAAGGCTAACGGTATGACCATTGCGGTGGCGGCGGATATCCTGAGCCTGGTCTTGCTCATCCCGCCGGGAGAGTGGGGGGCGGATGTGGTGCTCGGTTCCACGCAACGTTTCGGCGTGCCAATGGGCTACGGCGGCCCGCACGCGGCTTACTTTGCTTGCCGTGACATTCACAAACGTTCGATGCCGGGGCGCATCATAGGTGTTTCCGTGGATGCTGACGGGAATCCGGCGCTACGTATGGCATTACAGACCCGTGAACAGCACATCCGCCGTGAGAAAGCCACTTCCAATATCTGTACCGCACAGGCCCTGCTGGCGATCATGGCGGGAATGTATGCGGTATATCACGGCCCGGAAGGGCTGAAAGGCATAGCCCTGCAGGTGCATTTATCGGCGGTTGCGTTAGCGAATTCGCTGAAGCAGCTAGGCTACGAGGTGTCGGAGGAAAAGTATTTCGATACGATCAAGCTCACCCACACGGATAGTGTGAAGATACATTCGCTTGCGGAAGCAGCACAGATCAACTTCCGCTACACCGGCGACGGATTGACGATCTCGCTGGATCAGACCACTTCCATCGATGACCTGAATTGCATCCTCGGACTTTTTGCGCAAGCCGCCGACAAGCCCTCGCCGGTATTGTTGCTGGAGCAAATCCCAACTCAAAAGATGCTCTTCCCGCAGCGCCAATCAGAGATACTGGGTCATCCGGTGTTCAACCGGTATCACTCCGAGACCGAGATGATGCGTTACATCAAGCGATTGGAGAACAAGGATTTATCCTTGACCCATTCGATGATCTCGCTGGGCTCATGCACAATGAAACTCAATGCGGCCGCCGAGTTATTGCCGCTGACTTGGCCGGAATTTGCCAACTTGCATCCCTTCGTGCCAGTGGAGCAGGCAGAGGGTTACCAGGAAATCATCGCGGGACTTGATGCGGCTTTGTCGGAAATCACCGGCTTTGCGCAGATGAGTTTTCAGCCTAACAGCGGTGCGCAGGGCGAGTACGCGGGCCTGTTGGTGATTCAGGCTTACCATCGTTCACGCGGTGAAGGTCAACGCAATGTCGCCTTGATTCCGGCTTCGGCGCACGGTACGAATCCGGCCAGTGCGGCGATGTGTGGCATGCGTATCGTGGTAGTGAAGTGTGACAAGAACGGCAATATCGATGTGGATGATTTGCGCGTGAAGGCCGAAGAACACAGGTCTGACCTGTCCTGTTTGATTGTCACCTATCCCAGCACACATGGAGTGTATGAAGAGGGGATCAAGGATATTACCCGGATTGTGCATGAGAACGGCGGACAGGTTTACATGGATGGCGCAAACATGAATGCGCAGGTCGGGTTGACCAGCCCCGGAAACATTGGTGCGGATGTGTGTCATTTGAATTTGCACAAAACCTTTGCCATTCCTCATGGTGGTGGTGGTCCGGGGGCGGGACCTATCGGTGTCGCTGAGCACCTGACGCCATTCCTTCCATCACATTCGCTGGTAAAGACGGGTGGCGTGCAGGGCATACACGCGGTATCTGCTGCGCCCTATGGTAGTGCGCTAATTCTGTTGATCTCCTACGGATACATCAAGATGATGGGCGGTGCAGGACTGACTCAGGCAACGCGTCTGGCGATCCTGAATGCGAATTACATCAAGGAGTCCCTGAAAGATCATTTTCCGACCCTGTATGCCGGGAAGAACGGCAGGTGTGCGCATGAGATGATATTGGCTTGTGCTGATTTCAAGCGCGATGCCGGTATCGAGGTGGCGGACATCGCCAAGAGACTGATGGATTACGGTTTTCATGCACCGACCACATCATTTCCCGTGGTGGATACGCTTATGGTCGAACCTACCGAAAGTGAAACCAAGGCCGAACTAGACCGTTTCTGTGAAGCGATGATCGCAATACGCGGTGAAATTGACCAAATCGTCGCAGGTAAGGCAGACAGGAAGGATAATGTTATCAAGCATGCGCCACATACCGCACAAGTAGTGGTTAGCAGTGGATGGGCACACGCTTATTCCCGCGAACATGCAGCCTTCCCACTTGATTGGGTGCGCCAGAACAAATTCTGGCCGAGTGTCGCCAGAGTAGATAACGTGTATGGTGACAAAAACCTGATTTGTGCTTGCCCCCCCATTGAGGACTATGTTTCTTAACATCCGACCCAATAAAGTTCTCGAAGATGGACTGATTGAGAGCTCGCTGAAGCAGGAGAATTTATAGTGGAACACCCCCACAAGCATCGTCCGGGCATTACACATGCGTGGCGCGCCACCGGTATAGCCATGCAAGGATTGCGTGCTGCGTGGCAGCATGAGGATGCTTTTCGACAGGAAGCGGTTGTTGCGACAATCGCTATTCCCGTTGCGTTGTTTCTTCCGGCAGTAATGCTGGGAAAAGCGCTGATGATAGCGAGCATCTTGTTGTTGTTGATCGTGGAGTTGCTGAACTCGGCTCTTGAGGCGGCTGTCGATCACACATCACTAGAACACCATCCACTTGCCAAGCGTGCAAAGGATATTGCCAGTGCTGCAGTATTCTTCAGTATCGTGAATGTGATAGTGGTATGGGGGCTGGTTCTTTTTGACACGTACTAATATTTAATACGTTTTCCTGCTATTTTCGGGGTTAACAACCCTTGAAATTGTTTGCTGTGCACTGGACAGCTAATTCATTAGATTTGGTTATTTGGTGAGGTGTCATCTGCTTTGAAATCGAGTTGAGTTCCTCAACAGGAGCCTTGGATAGGCTCATCCACATATAAGCTTTAACATAATCCTGGGGGACACCCAGCTCTCTTTCGTACATTATTCCAAGATTATATTGGCCACGTGCATCACCTTGCTCTGCAGCTAGACGGTACCACTTGGCAGCCGTTGTGTAGTCTTGCGGAACACCCAAGCCCTGATCATGCATTTCACCCATGATATTCTGCGCCAGAACATTCCCCTGTTTGCCGGCAAACGTAAACCATTTGGCTGCATCTTTATGACTCTGGGTAACACCCTGACCAATGTAATACATCACCCCCAAACTCAATTGAGCCTTGGCATCTCCCTTTCTTGCTAATGGGGTATACATTTCAAAGGCTTTTGCGTAGTTACCCGATGCGTAAGCATTCTGGGCATCAGACAGGGGATCAGCTATAGCATGACCGGTTGCGGAGAAACAACAGGCAGTCAAAAATAACATTCGTGTAAACAAATGCCCCAAGTTCTTTAATCCTAAATTTGCAATCAAGTTAAGTGCCAAGTTTTAAGAAACATTCCAACTATAACAGCAAGTAACGGAGCTTACTATCAGGCTCGCCTCCAGGTTGTGCCTGTCGCACTGTCTTCCAGAACGATGCCGGCAGTCAATAGTTCCTTGCGGATGCGATCAGCCTCGGCGTAGTTCTTGGCTTGCTTGGCCGCGCTGCGCGCTGCTATCAAATGATCGATAGATTCGGGAGTGTGAGTTATCGTTCCTGACGCACTGGCCGTATCATCATCTTCGGCAATACTTACAACTCCAACAATGTTACGTGAACGCTGAGAACGCTTAATCGGGTCTTCATCC
>JBGSMU010000034.1:0-1713 GCA_041739955.1 Gallionella sp.
ACCATCTTTGACTCGCTTGATCGCCAACTCCCTGAACTCGGCGGTGTATTCCTGCTTCGGTATTCTCTTCATCTGCTTCCTCCAAAAGTAACGTTAATTTTACGTCGCCCTTGGAAGACTATTTATCGGGGGAAGCTCACAGATGGTGTTATCCTTCCCCCGCATCTTGCAATTTTGGCTTGGTATGGTTTTGCTGGGGGAATTAACACCCGCAGAATCTGGCTGTTACGAAGTGGTTTACCCCCAGTTTCATGCTTGCAGTCGCCCTTGAGGACAAGTCCGGTAATCGTGAAGCAATCATGAAGATCACTCCGTATAATTCGACAGGTTGATATATTTCTGCATGGTGAAAAATGAGTAAGGCTATTCTGGTCGTAGGTGGGTGCGGCTACATTGGTTCGCACATGGTGAAATGCCTCCTCGATGCACGGCATGAAGTGGTAGTGCTGGATGATCTGTCAAACGGTTACAGGGATGCCCTGCTGGGCGGCGATCTGGTGGTAGGGAATTGCGGCGACCGCTCATTACTGGATAGATTATTTGCCTCACATCGGTTCGACGGCGTGTTGCATTTTGCTTCCTTCATACAAGTGGGCGAGTCTGTTATCGATCCGGCCAAGTACTATCAAAACAATACAGCGAACGCGCTGACGCTGATCGAGGCAATGATAGCCCATGGAATCGGCCCGCTCATTTTTTCATCCACCGCCGCCGTGTTCGGTGAGCCGGTATATGTGCCCATAGACGAATCTCATCCGCGCCAGCCCATCAACCCTTACGGGATGAGCAAATTTATGGTTGAAATGATGTTGAGCGATTTCGATCAGGCGCACGGCTTGCGATCCGTGTCGCTGCGCTATTTTAATGCTGCCGGCGCCGATTCCGGGGCTCGCATCGGTGAGCGGCATGAACCCGAGACACATTTGATCCCTCTGGCACTACAGGCGATGTTGGAGAGGCGGCCTGCGTTGAAAGTGTTCGGGCGCGATTACGACACTCCAGATGGCACATGCATCCGTGATTACATCCATGTCGATGACCTGAGCACAGCACATTTACTTGCGCTTGAGTATCTGTGGAACGGCGGAGAGACAACAGCGTTCAATCTTGGCAACGGGGAAGGTTTCAGCGTCCAGCAGGTGCTTGATGCGGTTGAAAAGGTATGCGGGAAGAAAGTGCCTTATCAGGATGCACCAAGGCGGGCGGGCGACCCCGCGCGGTTGGTTGCCGATGCTTCACGTGCAAAACAATTACTGGACTGGAAGCCGAAATACTCCGAGCTTGAAACAATTGTGCGCCATGCCTGGGCGTGGGAACAAGTCAGACCGGAAAGTCGACCCATTCACACATAATGATCAGAATTAATGGCCGCATATTGCCCGAAATATTTCGCAAATTATTAGTGATTCATTGTTTTTTAACGAATAATAGTTGACCGATTAGATTTTTTCGGGCAATATACTGCCCACTTTATCGCTTGGGGTGTTGCTGTGCATTTTCGTGTCCGAAAAAATGTCATCCAGCTGATTCGGGTTTCATATGATGCCGGAAAGAAGAAGGGGGTCAATACGATCATTGCGTGCTTATCCGGTTGTCACAGACACCTACCAGATGTAGTGTTTCGTGATTTTACGGAGTAAAGCTCTGCGTAGGTCGGGGCAGTGACATCGCCAGCGATCCCGAGCAGGGATCGGAAGGCGTTGAAGGGGTAGA
>JBGSMU010000036.1:0-30937 GCA_041739955.1 Gallionella sp.
ACCATCTTTGACTCGCTTGATCGCCAACTCCCTGAACTCGGCGGTGTATTCCTGCTTCGGTATTCTCTTCATCTGCTTCCTCCAAAAGTAACGTTAATTTTACGTCGCCCTTGGAAGACTATTTATCGGGGGAAGCTCAACAAGGTATCTACTGCAATACATTTGCGATTCGATATCAATTCATCGTCGCTAGCAGGTGATCTCAAGGAAAGGCTACGCCGGTTTCCAGACCGACGCATCTCTGCCGACGGGATCATTGTTATCAAAGCGCAACGCTATCGCAGTCAGGACAAAAACCGTGAGGATGCTCTGTTCCGGCTCGCAGAATTACTTCAGAAAGCCACCTTTACACCAAAACGGCGAACGCCAACCAAGCCGACTCACAGCTCGGTTAAAAAACGCATGGAAAGCAAGTTAAAGCGGGGAAAGCTCAAGGTGTTGCGAGGCAACGTAATAGACTGATCACAATTACTCAAGTCATGAAGAAAAAAGCCGGAACAAGTCCGGCTTTCTATTGCTGCATGAACTGCGGTTATTTACTCCACATCAACGGCAGTAGCCGCATCAGGACGATCCAGCAGTTCAACCAATGCCATTGGTGCGTTATCACCTTTTCGGAAGCCGAATTTGAGTATGCGTGAATAACCACCATTGCGAGCTGCATAACGGGGGCCTAGCTCATCAAAAAGCTTGGTTACCATTTCACGGTCACGCAGACGGGCAAATGCAAGACGGCGGTTTGCAAGACTCGGAGTCTTACCAAGCGTCAGGATAGGCTCAGCAACACGGCGCAACTCTTTGGCCTTGGGTAAAGTTGTCTTTATGAGTTCGTGGCGCAACAAGGACACAGTCATGTTGCGGAACATCGCCAGACGGTGACTACTTGTACGATTTAGTTTTCTTAAACCTGAACGGTGACGCATGATTTTGCCTTTCTAACTTCTAATAATCTTGGCTTTTATATTGCACTGTCTTACGCGACAGGTACAGGCCAGTTTTCAAGTTTCATACCCAGCGACAAGTCGTGCTCGGCGAGAACCTGCTTGATTTCATTAAGTGACTTACGGCCCAGATTCGGGGTACGCAACAAATCGTTCTCTGTGTACTGTATAAGGTCGCCGATGTAATGGATACTTTGCGCCTTCAGGCAATTCGAAGACCGAGGAGTCAGTTCAAGATCATCAACCGGACGCAACAGTATCGGGTCAACTTTGGGTGCTTGAACAGTTTCAATTTCCGGCTCGGTTCCTTCCAGTGCAGCGAATACAGAGAACTGATCGACAAGAATCCGAGCCGCATTCCGTATCGCCTGTTCAGGATCGACAGCACCATTGGTCTCTATACTCAACACCAGTTTGTCCAGATCTGTTCGTTGTTCTACACGAGCGCTTTCAACAACATAACTCACACGGCTAACAGGACTGAAAGATGCATCCAAAGCTATATGTCCAACCGAACGTGTCTCATTGGGTGAAATGCGTGAGATCGCCGATACATAGCCGCGGCCTTGCTCGACCTTGATCTGCATATCCAACTTGCCACCGGCAGTCAGATGAGCGATTACATGATCAGGGTTAACCACTTCAACATCGGCATTTGCACTGATGTCAGCTGCTGTTACTACGCCCTGGCCTTCTTTTTTAAGGCTCAGAACAACTTCGGGCAAATTGTGCAGACGCAATACCACGCCTTTAAGATTCAGGAGAATATCGACCACATCTTCTTGCACACCATCGATAGAGGCATACTCGTGCAATACACCCGCCATTTTCACTTCAGTCGGTGCTGCACCAGGCATAGAAGATAGCAGTATGCGACGCAATGCATTGCCCAAGGTGTGGCCATAGCCGCGCTCAAAGGGCTCCATCACGGCTTTTGCCTGTGTGGCAGAAACCTTCTGAACATCGATGATGCGTGGCTTCAAAAAATCATTCTTAGACATACGTTAACTCCGCGTGGATTACTTGGAATACAACTCGACAATGAGGTGTTCGTTGATGGTTGCAGGTAATTCGGAGCGTTGAGGCTTTGCCTTGTAAACCCCCTTGAATGCCTTGGTATCCATTTCAACCCACTCCGGGAAACCGCGCTGCTCTGCAGCTTCTATGGCAGCCTTAATGCGCAATTGAGTCCTGGACTTTTCCGCAACTTCAACCACATCGCCGGGGCGTACCTGATAGGAAGGGATATTTACACGCTTTCCATTAACCAGTAACGAATTATGGCGTACGACCTGACGCGCTTCTGAACGCGAAGCACCAAAACCCATACGGTACGAAACATTGTCCAGACGCGATTCCAAAGACTGCAACAGGTTTTCACCTGTGATGCCACGTTGTTTGGCAGCCGCCTTGTAATTCAAACGGAACTGCTTTTCCAGTACACCGTATATACGGCGCACTTTTTGTTTTTCACGCAACTGGCCGCCGTATTCAGAGAGGCGCGTATTCTTCTTCTGTCCGTGTTGGCCTGGCGGATACGCCCTGCGCTCAACCGCACATTTATCCGTAAAACACTTTTCACCCTTCAGAAACAGCTTTTCACCTTCACGGCGACACTGACGGCACTTTGCATCAAGATTTCTAGCCAAGATCTACTCCCAAAAATTAGATACGACGCTTTTTCGGCGGACGGCAGCCGTTATGAGGCACCGGTGTAATATCAGAAATGCTGGTAATTTTAAATCCAGCAGCATTTAAAGCGCGAACCGCAGACTCACGGCCAGGACCAGGTCCTTTGATACGCACTTCCAGATTCTTTACCCCGCATTCAACAGCAGACTTGCCAACTGTTTCTGCTGCAACCTGTGCAGCAAACGGTGTGCTTTTGCGAGATCCTTTAAAACCATTTGCACCACTGGTAGACCAAGCTAATGCATTCCCCTGACGATCGGTGATCGTAACGATGGTATTGTTAAAAGATGCATGAACGTGTGCAATACCCTCGGCAACGTTCTTTTTTACTTTCTTGCGCACTTTCGTGCTTGGCTTAACCATTATTTGATCCTCTAAATCGTTATATCAGTTACTTCTTGGCACCGGCAATTGCCTTGCGCGGTCCCTTGCGTGTACGAGCATTGGTTCTTGTGCGTTGACCACGGCAAGGTAAACCGCGACGATGGCGTAAACCACGATAGCAATTCAGATCCATCAAACGCTTGATGTTCATCGTCGTTTCACGACGCAAATCACCCTCCACAGTTACTTTAGCAACTTGCTCTCGAAGCTTTTCAACTTCCGCGTCGGTCAAGTCCTTTATTTTAGTGGAAGTGTTCACGCCCGCCGCTGCGCATATGTATTGAGAACGAGTACGGCCAATACCGTAAATTGCAGTCAAAGCAATCACAGCGTGTTGATGGTTGGGGATATTGACCCCTGCTATACGTGCCATGCAGCTACCCTATCTTTGAAAAAACAGTAATTATAACATCCAAGGTCGACATTTCTCAATCAACCTTGGCGTTGCTTATGGCGAGGCTCTGTGCAAATTACACGAACAACGCGATTACGAATAACGATTTTGCAATTGCGACAAATCTTCTTTACAGATGCTTGAACTCTCATTTTCTTCTCCTAGCTGGCTCGACTTATTTTGCGCGGAACACAATGCGCGCCCTACTCAAATCATACGGTGTCAATTCCACGTTTACCTTATCACCTGGCAGAATACGAATGTAATGCATACGCATCTTTCCGGAAATATGCCCTAAAACCACGTGACCATTTTCCAATTTAATTCTGAAGGTTGCATTAGGTAAGGCCTCTTCAACCTCACCCTGCATCTGAATCACATCTTCTTTAGACATTAGCGCGCCAACCCACCCTTGAAATTGGCCTTCTTCAGCAAGCCTTCATACTGGTGAGTCATAAGATACGACTGCACCTGAGCCATGAAATCCATTGTTACCACCACAAGAATCAGCAGTGATGTTCCACCGAAATAAAATGGAACGTTCCACTTTACAACCAGAAATTCGGGTAACAAGCAAACCAAAGTGACGTATACCGCACCGACCATGGTCAACCGCAGCATAATCTTTTCCACGTATTGCGCAGTCTGCTCTCCCGGCCTTATACCCGGCAAAAAAGCACCACTTTTCTTCAAATTATCTGCAGTCTCTTTCGGACTGAACACAAGCGCAGTATAGAAAAAGCAGAAAAATATAATTGCGGCAGCATAAACCATCACGTAGATCGGTTGGCCTGGTGAAAGTTTGTCGCTTATATCCTTCAACCAACCCATGTTTGGCCCACTTCCGAACCATCCGGCTATTGTAGCCGGAAACAAAATAATACTTGATGCAAAGATCGGCGGGATTACACCTGCCATGTTGATCTTCAAAGGCAAATGCGAACTCTGCCCGCCATATACCTTGTTACCAACTTGTTTCTTGGCGTAATTCACCAAAATTTTGCGCTGACCTCGCTCTACAAAAACCACTAATGCAGTTACTGCGATCGCACCGAAAAACAAAAGTAAAACCAAGGGGATTGAAAAAGCACCCGTACGAACCAATTCCAGCGTACTGCCTATCGCATTTGGCAAACCAGCAGCGATACCGGCAAAAATAATCAGGGATATACCATTCCCCAATCCCCGCTCTGTAATCTGCTCACCCAGCCACATCAAGAACATCGTTCCAGTAACCAGTGTAATCATGGCCGTTATCTGGAATGCCATCCCTGGATTAGGCACTAACCCGGGCTGAGACTGCAATGCAACTGTAATTCCGAAACCCTGAAATATCGCCAATGCAAGTGTCCCATAACGGGTGTACTGAGTAATCTTGCGACGGCCCGCCTCACCTTCTTTTTTCAATTCTTCCAAATGCGGTATTGCTATCGCACCCAATTGCATAATGATGGAAGCAGATATGTACGGCATGATACCCAAAGCGAAAATGGTAAATCGGGATAGCGCGCCACCCGAAAACATGTTGAACATACCCAAGATGCCATTCTTCTGGGACTTGAACAAGTCAGCCAATACCGTCGCGTCAATGCCCGGTACAGGTATGTGCGCTCCAACACGAAACACCACCAGAGCGCCCAACAAAAACCAAAGTCGCTGACTTAAATCGCCATACTTTCCTTTTGCCGCAGCCTTGGAAATTGTACTCACTTAATAGCCTATTCTTCGAAACTGCCGCCAGCAGACTCTATTGCTGCACGAGCTCTCTTTGTTGCCAATATGCCTTGCAACTTCACTGCACGTGAAATTTCACCGCACAAAACAACCTTTGCAGACAGTGCGCGTGAAGATACAATTCCTGCTTGTTTGAGGGCTAAAAGATCAATATTATCCACTGGCAATTTTTGCAGGTCAGACAAGCGAACCTGAGCTGTGTCGTTTCTTGTCAGCGAAACAAAACCACGCTTGGGTAACCGACGCTGCAAAGGCATTTGACCGCCTTCAAAGCCGACCTTATGAAAACCACCAGCCCTGGATTTTTGTCCTTTATGACCACGTCCGGCAGTTTTACCAAGCCCGGAACCGATGCCGCGACCTACGCGGCGCTTTGAGTGTTTTGCGCCCTGCGCAGGCTTAATATTATTAAGTTGCATCTTTTTATGCCTCGCACTTAACCATGTAAAAAACTTTGTTGATCATACCGCGAACACTTGGCGTATCTTCCAGTTGCACAGTATGGTTGATGCGACGCAGTCCAAGCCCGCGGATGGTATCGCGATGGGATTGCTTGGTTCCTATCAGGCTCCTGACTTGCGTCACTTTGATAGTTTTGGTTTTATCTTTAGTCATGTCTTACCCCAAAATCTCTTCAACATTTTTACCGCGTTTGGCGGCGATCTCGGATGGCGAATTTATTGCCAGCAGGCCATTCAGTGTTGCACGAACTACATTGTATGGGTTACTGGAACCAATACACTTAGCCAACACATCCCGAACTCCCACAGCTTCAAAAACTGCACGCATTGCCCCACCTGCGATAATCCCGGTACCTTCTGATGCAGGTTGCATCAAAACCTTCGCAGCACCATGTTTGCCTATCACCGTGTGGTGCAAAGTGCCGTTTTTTAGGCTCACCTTGGCAAGATTTCGACGCGCTTCATCCATAGCCTTCTGCACTGCAACCGGCACCTCTTTCGATTTGCCTTTACCCATGGCTATACGTCCGTCACCATCACCCACTACAGTAAGTGCCGCGAAGCCCATAATACGGCCACCCTTAACCACCTTAGTGACACGATTAACAGAGATCATTTTTTCGATCAAACCGTCATCACGCTTTTCTTGCTGCATTCTTCCTTGCGGCTTAGCCATCGCTCAACTCCAATTTAAAACTGCAGACCATGTTCGCGCGCTGCTTCGGCAAGCGCTTTAACACGACCATGATATCGATTTCCGGAACGGTCGAAAGCCACTGCGTTTATGCCAGCTTTCTTCGCTTTTTCAGCAATACGCTTGCCAACCACAACTGCAGCGGCCTTGTTGCCGCCGTTAGCCAGCTCCTTACGAACATCCGTCTCGACACTCGAGGCGCTAGCCAACACCTTGCTACCGCAAGCAGATATTACTTGAGCATAAATGTGAAAATTGCTCCGGCTAACCAGCAACCGAACCATCTTCTTTTCAGCAATGCGTGCACGGGTTTTGCGTGCTCTGCGCTGACGCGCTTCTTTTTTGATCAACATATCCGCCTCAATTATTTCTTCTTGGTTTCTTTCAGAATCACCACTTCATCACTGTAACGCACTCCCTTGCCTTTGTATGGCTCAGGTTCACGGAAAGCGCGAATTTCAGCAGCGACTTGCCCTACTTGCTGCTTATCGGCACCCTTAAGCACGATTTCAGTTTGCGCAGGCGTTTCAACTTTTACTCCCGCAGGCATCTTGTACGACACCGGATGTGAAAATCCCAAACTGAGGTTCAAAGTATCGCCCGCAGCTTGCGCACGATAACCGACGCCGACCAAAGTCAGTTTGCGTTCAAACCCCTTGCTTACGCCAACAATCATATTGGCAAGCAATGCGCGCAATGTGCCAGACATGGCATTGGCATGCTTGGATTCATTTAGCGCTTTGAACAAAAGCGTATCACCCTCGCGAACAATACTCACATCACCCGCAATATATTGCTTCATCGTGCCCATAGGGCCTTTGACCGAGATTTCGTTCGCTGCCAGCGCAATATCGATACCACTGGGAACAACGATAGGATTTTTGGCTACTCTTGACATATCTACCTCGCTACGCGACTACGCACAGCACTTCTCCGCCAATTTTATTGGCGCGTGCTTTGCGATCAGTCATCAAACCCTTGGAAGTGGAAACGATGGCAATACCCAACCCATTCATCACCGAGGGTATATCTTCGGAACCCTTGTATATACGCAAGCCAGGACGACTAATGCGCTGGATCTTTTCGATCACAGGGCGTCCGCTGTAATACTTCAGCCCGATTTCCAGCGTAGCCTTACCTCCGTCACCTTTGATAACTTTGAATCCATCAACATAACCTTCATCTTTCAACACTTCAACAATAGCAACCTTCAATTTTGAAGAAGGCATTACCACTGTAAGCTTTTCCGCTAGCTGCGCATTACGAATGCGCGTCAGCAAATCGGAAACCGGATCACTCATGCTCATATAATTTCCCCTACCAGCTGGCCTTAACAATACCCGGTATTTCTCCGCGCATCGCAAATTCACGCACCTTAATACGCCCCAAACCAAACTTCCTAAAAGTGCCACGAGGACGACCTGTCAGGGCACAACGGTTACGCAGGCGTACAGGGCTGGAGTTGCGCGGCAATGCCTGCAATTTCAATCTTGCGGCTGCGCGATCCTCATCGCTCAATTTGGAATCTTCTATTGTCGCAAACAGCCGCGCACGCTTGGCCGCATACTTCGCAACCATTTCACGCCGCTTCAACTCACGATTAATTACTGCCATCTTTGCCATTAGTCGCCCCTTATTTCTTAAGTGGGAGTTTGAAAGCAAGCAATAGTGCCTTGGCTTCCTCGTCCGTTTTTGCGGAAGTAGTGATTGTGATATTCATGCCACGCAACGCATCAATCTTTTCGTATTCTATTTCAGGGAATATGATTTGCTCCTTCACACCCATGTTGTAGTTTCCACGACCATCAAAGGACTTGCCCGAAATACCACGGAAATCGCGAATACGGGGGATTGCCACAGAAATCAGGCGATCCAGAAATTCATACATACGCTCTTTTCGCAGCGTCACCTTACAACCGACCGGGTAGCCTTCACGAATCTTGAACCCGGCAATGGATTTCTTGGACATTGTAACTACAGGCTTTTGGCCCGCGATCTTTTGCATATCACCAACAGCGAATTCCATCACTTTTTTATCGGCAACAGCTTCCCCAACACCCATGTTCAGAGTGATCTTTTCAATGCGCGGAACTTCCATAACTGATTTGTAACCAAACTGCTTCATCAGTTCTTTGGAGACCGCATCCTTGTAAAATTCGTGCAAACGAGCCATACCAATACCCCTTAAGCTTCAATCATTTCGCCGCTAGACTTGAACACACGAACCTTGCGTCCATCCTCCAGCGACTTTATACCCACACGATCAGCCTTTTTGGCAGTCGCATTGTAGATAGCGACATTCGATACGTGTATAGGCAACTCAATCTCAACAATTCCACCACTCAATCCTTTTACAGGATTGGGTTTCTGATGTTTTTTCACCATATTGACACCACTGACCAGCAAATAGTCGCCCTTAACACTCTGGATGCTACCTCGACTACCCTTATCCTTGCCAGCAATGACAATTACATCATCATTTTTTTTAATCTTGCGCATGATTTTCCTCTACCACATTCGTTATCGCTTACAGCACTTCAGGTGCCAGCGAAACAATCTTCATGAAATTTTCGGTACGCAATTCGCGTGTAACAGGTCCAAAAATACGGGTCCCGATAGGCTCAAGTTTGGCGTTAAGCAGCACCGCCGCATTACCATCAAACTTAACTAAAGATCCGTCAGTACGACGCACACCCTTGGCAGTTCGAACCACCACAGCGTTATATACCTCGCCCTTTTTAACACGACCGCGTGGAGCAGCATCCCTGATGCTGACCTTGATCACATCGCCAACTGATGCATAACGACGCTTGGAACCACCCAAGACCTTGATGCACATCACAGAACGCGCACCAGTATTGTCAGCTACATCTAAAACAGACTGCATTTGTATCATTTTTTAATCTCCAACTTATTCCGCTCACAGCGGCCAGTTTTGGAACCCGTTCGGGTTAGGTCGCCGCAAGCGGCGATGAAACGAAGCCGCGCATTATATGTAATGCGAATATATTTCGCAAGCAAAAAGTGAAATTAACTTGCGGCAGCTTTTTCAACCAGGCCCGCAACTCGCCAAGCCTTTGTTTTTGCGAGGGGGCGACACTCTTCAATCGACACGACATCACCCGCGTGAAACTCATTAGCCTCATCATGTGCGTGATATTTTTTTGACACACGAATAATTTTTCCAAGCAAAGGATGCTTGACCTTGCGCTCCACAAGCACGGTTACCGTCTTGTCCATCTTGTCGCTAACCACTTTGCCGGTCAGTGTACGTTTCATTTTAGAATCACTCACTCCCCAGCTCCTTTTTGTGTCAATACAGTTTTAACGCGAGCTATATCGCGGCGTACTTTGCGCACTTCACTTGTATTGGTCATCTGTTGTGTTGCAACTTTCATACGCAAACCGAACTGCGCTTTGGTCAACGACAATAACTCGGTATGCAGATCAGCTGCGGACTTGGCTTTTAGTTCAGTGGCCTTCATATTATGTCCCTACTTGTCTAACTACAAACGTGGTGGCCAGCGGTAGCTTTGCTGAAGCCAGGCGAAACGCTTCACGCGCCAAAGTTTCATCCACACCATCCATTTCGTACAGCATCTTGCCTGGTTGAATCTCGGCAACATAGTATTCCGGATTGCCCTTACCGTTACCCATGCGGACCTCTGCTGGCTTTTTGGATATAGGCTTATCCGGGAAAATTCGGATCCAAATTCTACCACCCCGCTTGATATGACGAGTCATCGCACGACGAGCAGCCTCAATCTGACGTGCAGTCAAACGACCCCGCGCAACTGCTTTCAGACCAAACTCACCAAAGCTGACCTTATTGCCGCGTGTTGCTATACCGGTATTGCGACCCTTTTGTTCCTTGCGGTATTTCCTTCTAGCTGGCTGTAGCATGTTTTGCCCCCGACTTCCTTACTTTCTTTTCTGGTTCAGCTACTACTGCCTCCTGGGCAGTCGCTTCACCCTTAAACACCCATACCTTGACTCCGATGATACCGTATGTAGTCTTAGCTTCTGCAGTTCCGTAATCAATGTCAGCTCGTAAAGTATGCAATGGCACACGTCCTTCGCGATACCATTCAGTACGCGCTATCTCGATACCGTTCAACCGGCCGGCGCTCATGATCTTGATACCTTGCGCACCAAGCCGCATTGCATTCTGCATAGCACGTTTCATCGCGCGACGGAACATGATACGCTTTTCTAATTGCGCGGTAATACTCTCCGCAATCAGTTGCGCATCAACCTCAGGCTTGCGAACCTCTTCAATCGCCACATCCACAGATTGCAGGCCCATCATTTTCCGCAATTCAGCACGCAACGTTTCGATATCTTCGCCCTTTTTTCCTATCACCATGCCGGGACGTGCAGTGTAGATCGTCACCTTTGCATTTTTAGCAGGACGCTCAATGATCACCTTGGAAACACCGGCCGATGCCAGCTTTTTCTTCAGATATGCACGAACCTCGATATCCTGAAGCAACAAACCTGCAAAATTTTTGCTATTGGAATACCATTTGGAATCCCAGTTTTTACGAACGCATAACCGGAAACCGGTTGGATTAATTTTTTGTCCCATAATCTTTCCTTAGCTCCCTACGCTGATCGTAATGTGACAAGTTTGTTTTTCAAGCCGGTTGCCCTGCCCCTTGGCTTTGGCAATAAAACCTCTCCCAGACGCGGCCTTGTCAACAAAAATGGTTTTCACCTTTAACTCGTCAATATCCGCACCATCATTATGCTCAGCATTCGCTATCGCAGACTCAAGCGCTTTTTTGATGATTACCGCAGCCTTTTTCGGACTGAAATTCAAAATATTGAGCGCTTGAGATACCGGCAAACCTCTGATTTGATCAGCCACCAAACGGCCCTTTTGAGCGGAGAGATGAATTTTTTTAGCTACAGCAGTAGTCGTTGTCATCATTCCCCCTTATTTCTTAACCGCAGCTTTTTTATCAGCAGCATGGCCCTTGAAAGTACGCGTCAGAGAAAATTCACCCAACTTGTGACCAACCATATTTTCGGATATGTACACTGGAATATGTTGTTTACCATTATGTACCGCAATCGTAAGACCAACGAATTCCGGAAGTACAGTAGAGCGACGAGACCAGGTCTTTACTGGTCGCTTATCATTGGTTGCGCGCACACTCTCGACCTTCTTGAGCAGATGAGCGTCAACAAATGGACCTTTTTTAACAGAACGTGCCATATATGCTTACCCCTTAAACCTTAAAGCGACGACGCACGATCATACCGCTGGTGCGCTTGTTGCGACGTGTACGAAAACCCTTGGCAGGAACACCCCATGGACTGACCGGATGACGACCCGCAGCAGTCTTACCTTCACCGCCGCCGTGCGGGTGATCCACCGGATTCATTACCACACCGCGAACAGTAGGACGAACACCACGCCAGCGCATGGCTCCAGCCTTACCGATTGAGCGCAGGCTATGCTCCGAATTCCCCACCTCGCCCAATGTTGCCTTGCAATCAACATGCACCTTTCTGATTTCGCCAGAACGAAGACGTAATTGAGCATAGCTTCCTTCGCGCGCCAATAGTTGCACTGAAGTACCAGCCGAACGAGCCAGCTGCGCACCCTTACCAGGCATCATTTCGATGCAATGAATGGTGGATCCAACCGGGATATTGCGTAATGGTAAAGCATTTCCAGCTTTTATCGGAGCCTCAGATCCACTCAACAGCTCAGCCCCCGCCGAAATTCCCTTGGGAGCAATGATGTAACGACGCTCCCCATCGGCATAGCATAACAAAGCAAGATTGGCACTGCGGTTCGGGTCATATTCCAAACGCTCAACTTTAGCCGGCACACCATCCTTATTACGTTTGAAATCGACTAGTCGATAATGACGTTTATGACCACCACCCATATGACGTGTAGTGATGTGTCCGTTATTATTACGACCTGCAGTCTTTGTCTGCTTCTCAAGCAGAGAAGCGACAGGCTTACCTTTATGCAATTCCGGATTAACAACACGCACGACTGCACGCTGCCCAGGAGTTGTTGGTTTCAGTTTAATCAATGCCATGATGATTACCCTTGCTCACTTGCTGCAAAATTGATTTCCTGACCCGGAGCCAGGCACACGTAGGCTTTTTTCCAGTCGTTGCGACGACCTAACAGTCGCCCCATACGCTTCACCTTGCCTTTGACATTAGTCACTTGCACGCTATTGACTGTCACCTTGAACATCATCTCTACAGCAGCTTTAATTTCCGGCTTGGTTGCATCCGGCGCCACACGAAAGATAACCTGCTCATTTTTGTCGGCAACATAAGTTGCTTTTTCAGAGATTTGAGGTGCGAGCAGAATCTTTATCAAACGCTCTTGACTGAATTCTTGTGAGCTCATGCGAACATCTCCTCAATTTTAGCCACAGCATTGCGTGTGACAATCACGCTTGGGAAGCGCACCAAACTTACCGGGTCGGCCTGATTGGCCTCCAACACCATTACATTCGGTAGATTGCGTGCAGACAAGTACAGATTCTCATCCACAATGTCCGTGATGATTAAAACCCGCGCTGCGCCCAAGCCCATACCTTTGATTTTTTCCGCCAGCAGCTTCGTCTTTGGTGCTTCCACTGTTAGACTATCGACCACTACCAGACGATTTTCACTAACCAACTTGGAGAAGATGGAAGCCAATCCCGCACGGTACATCTTACGGTTGATCTTCTGAGTGTAATTTTCTTCACCCGTATTCGAGAAAATCTTACCGCCGCCGCGCCACAACGGACTGGACGCCATACCGGCACGAGCACGACCAGTACCTTTTTGCTTGAATGGCTTGCGAGTACTTTTAGCAACCTCGCTACGAATTTTCTGCTTGCTGTTGGCCGATCGCACATTCGCCATGTAGGCTGTTACCAACTGATGAACAAGATCCTCATTGTATTCACGACCAAACAATTCATCGGATGCGCTCAAGTTAGCAGAAGACTGCCCCTTATCATTTATGACTTTAAGTTCCATTATGCACCTGCCTTTACTGCTGGGCGAACTATCACGCTTCCGTTTTGCGCCCCGGGAACCGCACCCTTGACCAGCAACAGCTGGCGCTCGACATCAATACGTACAATCTGAAGATTCTGCACAGTTTTTTGGTCATCGCCCATGTGCCCGGTCATTCGCTTGCCGGGAAATACGCGACCCGGATCTTGCGCCATGCCTATAGATCCGGGGACATTGTGCGATTTCGAATTACCGTGTGTTGCACGGCCTGACTTAAAGTTGTGACGCTTGATGGTACCAGCGTAACCCTTACCCTTGGATACGCCCGTTACATCAACCAGTTGACCCACCTGAAAAATTTCCACGCTAACCGCGGAACCAGCTTGCAGTTCAGACAGCTGCTCAGGTGATACAGTGAATTCTTTCAGCGCACTCCCCGCTTCCACACCCGCCTTGGCGAAATGTCCGGCCGCCGCTTTGTTAACGCGACCGGGACGGCGTACACCATGCGCCAATTGCACTGATGCATAACCATCGATATCAACGGATTTAACCTGAGTGACACGATTATTGGACACTTCCAGCACTGTTACCGGTAACGACGAACCGTCATCAGTAAAAACGCGGGTCATGCCAATCTTGCGACCGACAAGTCCTAAACTCATTTTAATTTCCTCTTGTTAAGGGGTTGACTACAATTGGTCAACCGATAATCCAACTACTTTTCTTGACCCCACCAATAAAACATTTACTCGATGATAAGTCACCGAGGCAATACCAGTTACTGCAACTTTATTTCCACATCAACACCAGCCGGCAAATCCAGCTTCATCAATGCATCAACCGTCTTATCGGTTGGATCGACGATATCCATCAAGCGCAAATGGGTGCGAATCTCAAATTGATCACGCGAAGTTTTGTTTACATGCGGGGAGCGCAACACATCGAAACGCTCAATCTTGGTAGGCAAAGGCACGGGGCCATTAACCACCGCACCTGTGCGTTTCGCTGTTTCAACGATACGAGCAGCCGACTGATCGATCAAGCGATAATCAAACGCCTTAAGGCGAATGCGAATTTTCTGACTTTGCATAATCTTCTCTTGCATTTACGCGGCAATGCCGCTAATTAAAGAACGAATCGCGTGTCCCGGAACCTTCCCAGCCCACGCGAGGGGGCGCATTATAGCTTTACTCGATAATCTTTGCAACCACACCTGCACCAACCGTACGACCACCTTCGCGAATCGCGAAACGCAGGCCTTCTTCCATCGCAATCGGATTGATCAGATTGACGGTAATGCTGACGTTATCGCCAGGCATGACCATCTCTGTGCCTGCCGGCAGGTCAACTGCGCCTGTCACGTCGGTGGTACGGAAGTAAAACTGGGGGCGGTAACCCTGGAAGAATGGTGTATGACGACCACCTTCATCCTTACCCAACACATAGATCTCAGCAGTAAACTTGGTGTGCGGTGTAATGGAACCCGGCTTGGCCAACACTTGACCACGCTCCACTTCCTCACGCTTGGTGCCGCGCAACAATACGCCAACGTTGTCGCCAGCCTGACCCTGATCCAGCAACTTGCGGAACATTTCCACGCCGGTGCAGGTGGTCTTCAGGGTGGGCTTGATACCTACGATCTCGATCTCTTCGCCAACCTTGATGATGCCGCGCTCGATACGACCCGTTACCACGGTACCGCGGCCGGAAATCGAGAATACGTCTTCCACAGGCATCAGGAAGGTGCCATCCAGTGCGCGCTTGGGCTCAGGGATATAACTATCGAGTGCTGCAGCCAATTGCATGATCGCAGGTTCGCCGATTTCGCTCTGGTCGCCTTGCAACGCTTTAAGGGCCGAACCTTTGATGATAGGGATGTCGTCGCCAGGAAAGTCGTACTTGGAAAGCAGTTCGCGCACTTCCATTTCAACCAGCTCCAACAGCTCTTCGTCGTCGACCATGTCGCATTTGTTCAAGAATACGACGATATAGGGTACGCCAACCTGACGCGCCAGCAGGATGTGCTCGCGCGTTTGCGGCATCGGGCCGTCAGCAGCAGAGCAAACCAGGATCGCACCGTCCATCTGGGCGGCACCGGTGATCATGTTCTTGATGTAGTCGGCGTGGCCCGGGCAATCTACGTGAGCGTAATGACGCTTCTCGGTCTCGTATTCTACGTGCGCGGTATTGATCGTGATGCCGCGCGCCTTTTCTTCAGGCGCTGCATCGATCTGGTCGTAGCCCTTGGCTTCTCCGCCAAATTTCTTCGACAGTACAGTGGTGATCGCCGCTGTCAGGGTCGTCTTGCCATGGTCAACGTGACCAATCGTGCCTACGTTGACGTGCGGTTTCGTGCGCTCAAATTTACTCTTTGCCATGATTTTCGCCTTTTATATATCTAATCTAAAAATTACTTCTTGCTCATAATTGCTTCTGCAACATTTTTTGGCGCTTCAGCATAGTGCTTGAATTCCATCGTGTAAGTTGCACGCCCCTGAGTAGCAGAACGCAACGCAGTAGAATAACCGAACATTTCGGACAATGGTACTTCGGCCTTGATAGCTTTACCGCCACCCATCATGTCATCCATACCCTGCACCATTCCGCGGCGCGAAGAAAGATCGCCCATCACGGTACCAGCATAATCTTCGGGCGTTTCGACTTCAACCGACATCATCGGTTCAAGCAAAACCGGGCTCGCCTTGCGCATGCCATCCTTAAAGGCCATCGAAGCGGCCATCTTGAAGGCATTTTCGTTGGAGTCCACGTCGTGATACGAACCATCGAACAATGTAACCTTGACATCAACCACAGGGAATCCAGCCAGCACACCATTTGGCAAAGTATCTCTCAAGCCCTTTTCAACGGCTGGAATATATTCACGCGGAACGGTCCCCCCCTTGATCGCGTCAACAAATTCAAATCCCTTGCCTGCCTCGTTCGGCTCCATCTTGATCCATACGTGACCATATTGTCCGCGACCACCGGACTGTTTGACAAACTTGCCTTCCACTTCAGTCGCTTTTCTGATCGCTTCACGGTAAGCAACTTGCGGTGCACCCACATTTGCCTCCACACCGAATTCGCGCCTCATACGATCGACCAAGATTTCCAGATGTAATTCACCCATCCCGGACATGATGGTTTGACCAGACTCCTCATCGGTACGCACACGGAACGAAGGATCTTCTGCAGCCAAGCGACCCAGCGCAAGGCCCATCTTCTCCTGATCTTGCTTTGTCTTCGGCTCAACAGCAACGTGGATAACCGGCTCGGGAAAAACCATGCGCTCCAAAATGATCGGCTTGCTCGGATCGCAAAGCGATTCTCCGGTAGTGACGTCCTTCAGCCCGATACAAGCCGCGATGTCACCGGCGAGAATCTCGTCGATCTCTTCACGGTTGTTCGCATGCATCTGAACGATACGACCTATACGCTCTTTCTTGCCGCGAATCGGGTTGTAAACGGTATCACCCTTCTTCAACACACCAGAATAAACACGCACAAAGGTCAACTGCCCCACGAATGGGTCGGTCATAAGCTTGAATGCCAGCGCGGAGAAGGCCTCGCCATCATCAGCCTTACGAGTGATTGGATCACCCTCCTCGTTCTCCCCGGTAACGTCAGGAATATCAGTCGGCGAAGGCAGCAACATAATCACCGCATCCAGCATACGCTGCACACCTTTATTCTTGAACGCGGAGCCGCATAGCATAGGCTGAATCTCACATGCCAGCGTGCGGGCGCGAAGACCAGCAATTATCTGCTCCTCCGACAGCTCACCATTTTCCAAATACTCGTTCATCAGATCTTCGGTAGCCTCGGCAGCCGACTCGACCATCTTTTCACGCCATTCCTTGGCAGTCGCAACCAGCTCAGCCGGAATTTCACGGTAATCGAACTTCATGCCCTGCGAAGCCTCATCCCAATAGATCGCTTTCATCTTGATCAGGTCAACAACGCCAACAAAAGTGTCTTCCGCGCCAATAGGGATAACAATCGGAACAGGATTCGCCCTCAGGCGAGCACCCATCTGCTCAACCACTTTGAAGAAGTTTGCACCGGAACGATCCATCTTATTAACGAAGGCCAAACGCGGAACTTTATACTTGTTTGCCTGACGCCAAACCGTCTCTGATTGGGGCTGAACTCCACCTACCGCGCAATACACCATGCACGCACCGTCCAGCACACGCATTGAACGCTCTACCTCAATCGTAAAATCAACGTGCCCCGGCGTATCAATAATATTAAATCGATGCTCCGGATATTGATTCTCCATACCCTTCCAGAAGCATGTAGTCGCAGCGGAAGTAATGGTAATCCCACGCTCCTGCTCCTGCTCCATCCAGTCCATGGTGGCGGCACCATCATGCACCTCACCAATCTTGTGGCTCACGCCAGTGTAGAAAAGAATACGCTCTGTAGTGGTTGTCTTGCCCGCATCGATGTGCGCGCTGATTCCAATATTACGATAACGGCTAATGGGTGTTTTGCGTGCCACGGTAGCTACCTAACTTAATCTGAATTTAGAAACGGAAATGCGAGAACGCCTTGTTGGCCTCAGCCATACGATGCACTTCCTCACGCTTCTTCACTGCACCGCCACGCCCCTCTGAAGCATCGATTAATTCACCTGCCAAGCGCATACCCATCGATTTTTCTCCGCGCTTGCGGGCCGCCTCACGCAACCAGCGCATAGACAGCGCCATGCGACGTGAAGGACGAACCTCCACTGGCACCTGATAATTCGCACCGCCCACTCGACGGCTCTTAACCTCGACCTGTGGCTTTGCATTGTTCAAGGCAAGACTGAACACCTCAATGGCATCCTTACCAGTTTTCTTGCTGATCTGCTCCAGCGCACCATAAAGAATACGCTCGGCCACAGATTTCTTTCCTGCCGTCATCAGGACATTCACAAATTTGGAAAGATCCTGATTGCCGAACTTTGGATCGGGCAAAACATCGCGTTTGGGGACTTCTCTACGTCTTGGCATATCAACCTCGAATAAATGGCTTAAAAATTACGCTTTCTTGGCGCGCTTCGCACCGTATTTGGAGCGTGCTTGTTTACGATCCTTAACACCGGCCGTATCCAGACTGCCGCGCACCATGTGGTAACGCACACCCGGCAAATCCTTTACACGACCACCACGCAGCAATACAACAGAGTGCTCTTGCAGGTTATGGCCTTCACCGCCGATATAACTGATTACCTCGAATCCGTTAGTCAATCTAACCTTGGCAACTTTACGCAAAGCGGAGTTTGGCTTTTTCGGAGTCGTTGTATATACACGAGTACATACACCACGTTTTTGCGGAGAACCCGCCAAAGCCGGCACTTTGCTCTTTTCTACGATTGCAACACGGGGCTTGCGAATCAACTGATTGATAGTTGGCATTATCTACACATCCTAAAGTAATCTAAATTTTTGTTATACATCAACAGAAAAAAATTCGTCGTAGCCGGATAAAGCAACTTATCCGCTACGACGGAAAAAAGGTTGCGAATTCTATTGAGAAACCTCGGTGGTGTCAAGCAATCCACTAGTTTCGGCCTCATCGCCGCCCTCCAACCCGCGTCCTTCTGCCATATCCAGGCCCAAACGTTGATTCCTTCTGTTCACATGGTACGAGAGTCCCGTTCCAGCAGGAATCAACCGGCCTACGATGACATTCTCCTTCAGGCCACGCAAATCGTCACGCTTGCCCATGATAGCTGCCTCGGTAAGAACTCTGGTTGTCTCCTGGAATGATGCTGCCGAAATGAATGAATCTGTTGACAATGATGCCTTGGTTATTCCGAGCAATACGAAATCAAATGTGGCGGGTTGCTTCCCTTCTGCTACCACACGCTCGTTTTCCACAAGCAGATCTGCACGTTCCACCTGCTCACCGGTAATGAATCGGGTTTCTCCGGCATCATTGATTTGAACGCGGCGCAACATCTGGCGCACGATCACTTCGATATGCTTGTCGCTGATTTTCACGCCTTGTAAACGGTAAACTTCCTGCACCTCATCGGTAATGTAGCGAGCTAGCACAGCCACTCCAAGTAGGCGAAGAATATCATGAGGATCCGCTGGACCATCAACAATCATCTCGCCCTGATTGACCACCTGGCCATCGTGCGCAAGAACATGCTTTTCCTTGGTAATCAGGAATTCGTTAGCAATTCCATCAACATCGGTAATCACGAGACGCTGCTTACCCTTGGTATCTTTTCCAAAGGAAACTGTACCCGTCGCCTCGGCCAGCATACCCGCATCTTTTGGCACACGCGCTTCAAACAACTCGGCGACGCGAGGCAAACCACCGGTAATATCGCGGGTTTTGCTGCTCTCCTGAGGGATACGTGCCAGCACATCACCAACGCCAACTTGTTGCCCATCCTCAACAGTAATAATGGATCCAGTCTGGAATGTCACACTGACAGCCGCTTCAGAACCGGTCAGCGTCACCTCTTTTCCAGCCTTGTCCAACAGCCGCACCATTGGTCGCACACCTTTGGTTTGTGTGGTGGAGCGCTTGGGATCGATCACCACGCGAGTCGATAGCCCCGTCACTTCGTCTATCTGCTTGGCCACAGTAACGCCTTCTTCAACGTTCTGGAAGCTCACTTTACCTGCATACTCCGTAATGATTGGACGCGTATGCGGATCCCATGTAGCCAATACGACACCCGCACGTACAGTATCACCCTCTTTGGCTTTCAGGTTTGCTCCATAGGGCACTTTATGGCGTTCACGTTCGCGGCCATGATCGTCCGCGATGATGACCTCAGCACTTCGAGCAACCACGATCACCTCACCGCGTAGAGTGGTCACCACACGCATATTTGTACTGTATTTCAATACGCCGTTTGATTTGCTTTCCACCTGACTGGCAACAACGGTTCGCGATGCAGCACCACCGATATGGAATGTGCGCATTGTCAACTGAGTACCCGGCTCGCCGATAGACTGCGCAGCGATCACACCCACAGCTTCACCCACATTCACCAGGCCGCCACGACCCAAGTCTCGTCCATAGCATTTTGCACACAGCCCGAAACGGGTTTCGCAATTCAACGGGGTACGCACTCGAACCTCGTCAATTCCGAGCGCTTCAATTCGTTCCACTGCTGTCTCATCCAGCAACACGCCCGCTTCATACAATGTTGCACCGCTCTCCGGGTTGACCACATCAGCGCTGACAACACGGCCGAGAATACGCTCGCCCAAGGCCTCGATTACCTCTCCGCCTTCAACCATAGCCTTCATTGCCGTTCCAATATCAGTCCCGCAGTCATCTTCAATTACAACCAGATCCTGGGTAACATCCACCAGGCGACGAGTCAAATATCCGGAATTTGCAGTCTTCAATGCTGTGTCTGCCAAACCTTTACGTGCACCGTGTGTGGAAATAAAGTACTGCAGCATATTCAACCCTTCACGGAAATTCGCCGTGATCGGGGTTTCAATGATCGAACCATCAGGTTTGGCCATCAGTCCGCGCATACCAGCCAACTGGCGTATCTGCGCCGCCGAGCCACGCGCTCCGGAATCCGCCATCATGTAGATGGAATTGAATGATTCCTGCATCACCGGTTTACCTTTGACCATAGATGGCTGACCAGTAACGCGGTCAATCACCGGCTCGCTTCCGAGCTGCTCCATCATCGCCTTGGCCACGATATCGCCGGTACGTCCCCAGATATCCACCACTTTGTTGTAACGCTCACCGTCTGTAACCAGACCTGATGTGTACTGTGTATATATTTCCTTGACCTCTTTTTCGGCCGCGCCGATAAGTTCATGCTTCTGCAACGGCATCAGCATATCGTCCACACAAATCGAAATGCCAGCACGTGTAGCGTAAGTAAAGCCGGTATACATCAATTTATCCGCCATGATCACGGTGTCCCGCAAACCACACTGGCGGAAACTCGCATTGATCAATCGGGATATTTCTTTCTTCTTGAGTGATTTATTGATCAGTGCAAACGGCAATCCATCCGGTAGCACTTCGGACAACAACGCACGACCGACGGTAGTTTCGTGGCGTACCAGTTTTTCAGTCGTATTGCCTTCGTCATCCTTGCCGACTTCCTTGAGGCGAACCACAATTTTTGCTTGCAGCTCAACTTCACGGGTTTCGTACGCACGTGACACTTCTGCAATATTGGCAAACAATGAGCCCTCACCCAATGCACCGATTTTTTCGCGCGTCATGTAATAAAGACCCAACACGATATCCTGCGACGGGACAATGATTGGGTCACCATTCGCGGGCGACAACACGTTGTTGGATGCCAGCATCAGTGTACGGGCTTCCATTTGCGCTTCGAGTGATAGCGGCACGTGGACCGCCATCTGGTCGCCGTCAAAGTCGGCATTGAAGGCGGAACACACCACCGGATGCAATTGAATCGCTTTACCCTCAATCAGGATGGGCTCAAACGCCTGTATACCCAATCGGTGCAACGTAGGTGCACGGTTCAATAATACAGGGTGCTCACGAATGACTTCTTCAAGAATATCCCATACGATAGGCTCTTCAGCTTCAACCATGCGTTTACTGGCCTTGATCGTAGTGGCCAGACCCATGGCCTCAAGACGACTGAATATGAATGGCTTGAACAACTCCAATGCCATCTTCTTGGGCAATCCACATTGGTGCAATTTCAGCTGGGGACCCACCACGATAACCGAACGACCGGAGTAATCTACACGCTTACCCAAAAGGTTCTGACGGAAACGTCCGCTTTTACCCTTTATCATATCGGCTAGCGATTTCAATTGGCGTTTGTTTGCCCCAGTCATCGCTTTTCCTCGGCGACCGTTATCCAGTAAAGAATCTACTGACTCCTGCAACATCCGCTTCTCGTTGCGTACAATGATTTCCGGTGCTTTCAACTCCAGCAGGCGACGCAGGCGGTTGTTACGATTTATTACTCGACGATACAAATCATTCAGATCTGAAGTGGCAAACCGGCCACCATCCAATGGAACCAGCGGACGCAATTCAGGGGGCAACACCGGCAAAACTGTCATCACCATCCACTGCGGCTTGATGCCCGACGAGTTGAATGCTTCCAGAACTTTCAACCGCTTTGCGTATTTCTTGATTTTGGTTTCGGAACCGGTCGCGGCGAGATCTGTACGCAGGGTTTCAATTTCCGATGCCACATCCAGATTTGCCAAAAGTGCACGGATACCTTCCGCGCCCATAGTCGCGGAGAATTCATCGCCGTATTCCTCGGTCTTCGACAAATAGTCATCCTCAGACAGCAATTGACCCCGATTCAACGGTGTCATGCCAGGTTCGGTCACCACATAGGCTTCAAAATACAATACGCGCTCAATATCACGCAGAGTCATGTCCAGCACCATACCCAACCGGGATGGCAGTGACTTCAAAAACCAGATATGCGCCACTGGACTGGCCAATTCGATGTGCCCCATACGTTCACGACGAACTTTGGACAATGTCACTTCAACACCGCACTTCTCGCAGATCACACCACGGTGCTTTAGCCGTTTATACTTTCCGCACAAACATTCATAATCTTTTACCGGACCGAATATCTTGGCGCAGAACAAACCATCACGCTCCGGTTTAAATGTCCTGTAGTTGATGGTTTCCGGTTTCTTGACTTCACCGTATGACCAGGAACGTATTTTCTCCGGCGATGCAAGGCCGATCTTGATTGCATCGAACTCTTCTTTTTGTGTGACCTGTTTGAACAAATCAAGCAATGATTTCATGTGAGACTCCTATTCGTCTTATGCCAGCACAACGTATTAGTTACGCACCAAGTCCATATCGATGGCCAATGAGCGGATTTCCTTGATAACCACATTGAACGACTCCGGCATACCGGCATCGATCTTGTGATCACCCTTGACGATGTTTTCATAAACCTTGGTACGTCCTGCAACGTCGTCCGATTTGACTGTCAGCATTTCCTGCAAGGTATACGCCGCACCGTAAGCTTCCAGCGCCCAAACTTCCATTTCACCAAAACGCTGCCCACCGAACTGCGCCTTGCCGCCCAGTGGTTGCTGTGTAACCAGGCTATATGGTCCGGTAGAACGTGCGTGCATCTTGTCATCTACCAAATGATGCAGTTTCAGGATATGTTTGTAACCAACGGTCACCTTGCGATCGAATGCCTCGCCAGTACGGCCATCGAACAGTGTTGTCTGACCTGACACAGGCAAATCCGCCAATTCAAGCATATACTTGATCTCTTCCTCACTGGCACCGTCAAAAACGGGGGTAGCGAACGGAACACCATACTTCAGGTTTTTGCACAACTCGATGATTTCTTCGTCCGTGAACGAGTCAAGATCCTCGGTCTGACCATTGTGGTGGTTATAAATCTTGTTCAGGAATTTACGCACCTCAGTTATCTTTGCGTTGGTTTGCAGCATCTCATCGATCTTCTTGCCCAAGCCTTTGGCTGCCCAGCCCAAATGTGTCTCAAGAATCTGTCCGATATTCATACGCGACGGAACACCCAACGGGTTCAACACAACATCAACCGGGGTTCCATCCGCCATGTAAGGCATATCTTCAACTGGCACAATGCGTGACACCACACCTTTGTTACCGTGACGCCCAGCCATCTTGTCGCCCGGTTGAAGACGACGTTTGACTGCAACATAGACCTTCACCATTTTTTGCACACCGGCCTGCAATTCATCGCCTTGAGTCAATTTCTTTTTCTTCAACTCATACGCAGCATCAAACTCAACGCGTTTTTGCTCCAGACTTTCCTTTACCTGCTCCATCTGCGCAGCCGCATCGTCGTTTGCCAACCGAATATCAAACCACTGGCGCGGATCGATACTGTGCAAATACTCATTACTGAGCTTTGTTCCCTTGGCCAGTTTCTTTGGACCGCCGTTCGCTACTTTGCCATGCAACAATTTTTCCATGCGGGCAAATACGTCTGCTTCGACTATGCGCATCTGGTCATTCAAATCTTTCTTGTAGCGGTTCAATTCATCTTCGATGATTTGTTGCGCACGCTTGTCGCGTTCCAAGCCCTCTCTTGTGAAAACCTGCACATCAATAACTGTCCCGGTACTACCGGCTGGTACTCGCAGACTTGTATCCTTAACATCCGAAGCCTTTTCGCCGAAAATCGCGCGCAGCAATTTTTCTTCCGGAGTCAACTGTGTTTCGCCCTTGGGTGTCACTTTACCAACCAGCACATCCCCCACCGCAACTTCGGCACCAATATGAACAATGCCGCACTCGTCAAGACGAGCAAGCTGCGCCTCAGCCAAGTTGGGAATATCCCTTGTAATCTCTTCAGCACCCAGCTTCGTATCCCTTGCTGCAACAGTCAACTCTTCAATATGTATAGAAGTAAAACGATCCTGCGCAAGAACACGTTCGGAGATCAGGATCGAATCCTCGTAGTTGTAGCCGTTCCACGGCATGAACGCGACCAGCATGTTCTGACCCAGCGCCAACTCACCCATATCGGTAGATGCCCCGTCAGCCACAACGTCGCCGCGTGCAATCTGATCTCCCACTTTGACCAGAGGGCGCTGGTTAATGTTGGTATTCTGATTGGAACGCGTATATTTGGTCAGATTGTAAATATCTACCCCCACCTCGCCAGCAGTCGTCTCTTCGTCGTTGACGCGCACCACAATTCGGGCAGCATCTACATACTCGATACGTCCGCCGCGCCAGGCTTGAACTGTTGTTCCAGAATCCACTGCCACTGTGCGTTCGATCCCGGTACCTACAAACGGCTTTTCAGCACGCAGGCAAGGCACAGCCTGGCGTTGCATGTTGGCACCCATCAATGCGCGGTTTGCGTCGTCATGTTCCAGAAACGGGATCAAGGAAGCCGCAACGGACACCACCTGCGATGGCGAAACGTCCATGTACTCGAGCTTATCGGGCTCAGCCAGCACAAATTCGTTGTGCTGTCGCGCGGATACGATATCGTTCGTAAAGTGGCCTTTTTTGTCCAGCTCTGCATTTGCCTGCGCAATGGTGAACTTGCCCTCTTCGATTGCGGACAGGTAGTCAACATCGTCAGTAACCTTGCTTTTAACTACCTTACGGTATGGCGTTTCAATGAAGCCGTATTCGTTGGTACGGGCATACAAGGCCAGAGAATTGATCAGACCGATATTCGGTCCCTCAGGTGTCTCAATCGGGCAGACACGGCCATAATGTGTAGGATGCACGTCGCGCACCTCAAATCCGGCGCGTTCTCGAGTCAAACCGCCAGGTCCCAGCGCCGAGATACGACGCTTGTGGGTAATTTCAGACAGCGGATTGGTCTGATCCATAAATTGCGACAATTGGCTTGAGCCAAAAAATTCCTTGACTGCAGCCGAGATCGGCTTCGCATTGATCAGATCATGCGGCATCAGGTTGTCGGTCTCAGCCTGTCCGAGACGTTCCTTGACTGCTCTTTCAACACGCGCCAAACCTGCGCGGAATTGATTCTCAGCCAGTTCACCTACTGCGCGCACACGGCGATTACCCAAGTGATCGATGTCGTCGATCTCGCCAACGCCGTTGCGCAATTGCACCAGTATCTTCACAACCTCCACGATATCCTCGTTGGAAAGCGTCGTCTCACCGGTCAATTCTTCGCGTCCAACACGACGATTGAACTTCATCCGTCCAACGGAGGATAGATCGTAGCGTTCCTCGTTAAAGAACAGGCCGTTGAAAAGGTTCTCTACTGCCTCCTCGGTAGGCGGCTCGCCGGGTCGCATCATGCGGTAAATAGCAACACGTGCAGTCCACTGATCAACAGTTTCATCGTTCCGCAAAGTTTGTGATATGAATGCACCGTGATCCAAGTCGTTGGTATATAGCGTGTTGATCGTTCGCACATCGGCCGCTTTCAGGCTTTCCAGCAGACCTTCAGTGATTTCGTCATTCGCATTGGCAATGACTTCACCGCTATCCTTGTCCACTACATTGCTGGCAATAACACGCCCGATCAAAAACTCTTCCGTTACATTCAGTTTGTCGATACCTGCTTCTTGCATCTCGCGAATATGCCGGACAGTGATACGCTTATCCTTGGCAACGATAATCTTGCCAGCCTTGCCGACAATATCAAAACGCGCCACATCACCACGCAATCGCTCGGGAACCACTTCAAATTGCATTCCCTTCTTGCCCATATGGAACGTATCGAACTCGAAGAACATCTTAAGTATATCTTCGTTGTTGTAGCCCAATGAGCGCAACAAGATTGTGACCGGCATCTTGCGGCGGCGGTCTATACGGAAATACACGAAATCCTTTGCGTCAAACTCGAAGTCAAGCCACGAACCGCGATATGGAATGACTCGGGCTGAGAAAAGCAACTTGCCCGAAGAATGCGTCTTACCGCGATCATGCTCGAAAAATACACCAGGTGAACGGTGCAATTGGGAAACTATAACGCGCTCAGTGCCGTTGATCACGAACGAGCCGGTGTTAGTCATAAGCGGAATCTCGCCCATATAGACTTCCTGCTCTTTTACTTCCTTGACGGTAGGCTTGGAGGCTTCCTTATCCATCAAAGTCAGGCGTACGGTAGCTCGTAGCGGTGAAGCATAGGTCAGTCCGCGTTGCCTGCACTCTTTCACATCAAACGGTGGCATGCCCAATGAATAACTTACAAAATCAAGGCGCGCATATCTCGAATGGCTGAATATCGGAAATATTCCATTGAATGCCGCCTGCAACCCTTCGTTCTTTCGCTGCTCAGGCGGGGTATAAGCCTGCAAGAATGCTGCAAAAGATTCCAGCTGCGTAGACAGCAGGAAAGGCACGGGCAAAGCGCCAACACGCTTGGCAAAACTTTTACGAATACGTTTTTTTTCGGTAAAAGAGTAGCTCATATAATCTCCACGATCGAGGAAAACAAAATTTGCATCATTCGACTTGCGGCGAATGTTGCGTGTGACGCTTTAAGACAGACATAAACGGGTTATGCCGAAACCAAAAGCCAAAGGTCAGAAAGCATTGCTACTCTTTGACCGCTGGCTTCTGCAAGCGACAAAAGGCCGACGGCACACCGTCAGCCTTTTTGCAGCCCAAAATATTACTTGAGTTCAGCGGTAGCGCCTGCTTCAATCAATTGCTTCAGCGCTGCATCCGCATCAGCCTTGGAAACACCTTCCTTGACATTTTTCGGAGCACCGTCTACCAAGTCTTTCGCTTCCTTCAGACCCAAGCCGGTGATCGCACGAACGGCCTTGATCACGCTGACTTTATTGTCGCCTGGACCTTTGAGCACAACAGTAAATTCTGTCTGCTCTGCAGCAGCACCAGCAGCGGCTCCAGCAGCGGGGCCAGCAACAGCAACGGCTGCGGCAGAAACTCCGAACTTCTCTTCCATCTCCTTGATCAGATCTGACAGTTCAAGAACTGTCATCTTGGCGATTGCATCCATCAAATCAGCATTAGTTGCACCCATCGTAATTCTCCTTGTTCAGTTAATTCAAAAAATTTAAGCAGCTGTCGCGGCTTCGTTCTTGTCGCGAATCGCAGCCAAAGTACGAACGAACTTTGCAGTTGTCGCATTCATGGTTGCCATCAGGCGAGCAATCAACTCATCGCGGCTTGGTGTCGCAGCCAACACTGCGACTTGTTCCGCAGACATCACGGAGCCGCTCATTGAACCGGCCTTGATAACCAGCTTGTCATTGGTTTTAGCAAAGTCAAACACCACCTTCGCCGCAGCAACTGCATCAGCGCTCATGCTATACACAAGAGGGCCGACCATTTTTTCTGCCAGCGGTTCAAAAGGCGTTCCCTGCACCGCACGCCGCGCCAATGTATTCTTCAATACATGGAAATACACACCAGAGTTGCGTGCTGCTGCACGCAACAGTGTGATATCAGCGACTTTGATGCCACGGTATTCTGCCAAAACGATAGTTTGAGCCTGAGCCACTTGGGCACTGACTTCTGCTACCACAGCCTGTTTTTCTTGCAGATTGAGACTCAAGTCTTCCTCCAGTTTCCGGGATGCAACATCGTGCAACCCATCGTTTACAACAGCGACCTTGAGTCAGGAGAACAACAATTCCTGCTCGCGGCCACACCATCTACGTGGGCCGGCAGATGCAACTGGTGCAACCGCCATTTAAGTTTCAGACCAGGGTTGGTCATCAACACCTACGGTCTCGGATGCTGCAGGCACGCCAGCACTCCAAAACTTTTGCCGACGGATAAATCCATCAGCTAAACCGATACAACTAAGCAGTCAAACTAGCCTGCTCGATTCGAATCCCAGCGCCCATAGTGCTGGAAACCGAAACTTTCCTCAGATAAATACCCTTGGAAGCAGCTGGCTTGGCCTTGTTAAGCGCGTCAACCAAGGCCAGAAGATTTTCACGCAATGCATCCGGCGAAAATGAAGCACGACCTATCGTGCACTGCACAATTCCGTTCTTGTCGGTGCGATACTGAACTTGGCCAGCCTTCGCGTTCTTAACTGCACCAGCCACATCGGCAGAAACCGTGCCGACCTTAGGATTAGGCATCAAACCGCGCGGACCAAGGATCTGACCCAACTGACCAACCAGTCGCATCGCGTCAGGGCTTGCAATCAACACATCGAAATCCAGATTGCCGCCTTTGATGGATTCTGCCAAATCATCGAAACCGACAATATCTGCTCCGGCGGTTTTGGCTTCTTCAGCCTTGGCGCCTTGTGCAAATACCGCGACACGCACGTTCTTGCCAGTGCCCTTAGGCAAAACCACTGAGCCGCGCACCAATTGATCTGATTTCTTCGCATCAATACCCAAGTTAAATGCCACATCAATGGATTCATCAAACTTGGCTACCGCGTTCTCTTTAACCAAATTGAGTGCGTCATTTAACGCATACAACTTGTTGCGATCAACTTTGGCAGCGATTGCCTTATAGCGTTTGGACATGTTATTGGCCCTCCACTGTGATGCCCATGCTACGGGCGCTACCTGCAATAGTTCGCACTGCCGCATCCATATCCGCAGCAGTCAGATCCGGCATCTTGGTTGTTGCAATCTCTTCCGCTTGCTTGCGCGTCAGCTTTCCGACTTTATCAGTATGCGGTGTCTTGCTACCCTTCTGGATACCAGCCGCCTTCTTGATCAGAATGGTCGCAGGCGGAGTCTTCATAATGAAGGTGAAACTCTTGTCTGCGAATGCCGTTATCACACACGGAATCGGTAGCCCAGGCTCCATCCCTTGCGTCTGCGCATTAAACGCTTTACAGAACTCCATGATATTCAAACCGCGCTGACCCAAAGCAGGGCCAATCGGCGGACTTGGATTTGCCTTACCTGCCGGCACTTGCAGCTTGATGTAGCCGATGACTTTCTTTGCCATATTGCACTCCTATCTAACGGGTACCAACGAAACGTTCAGTTTCTCCCCAACGTGAGAAATATTTCCGGGGAACTTGGCCCCAAACACTATTCCTCGCTTTTCAGGCCTTCTCTACCTGGCCGAAATCCAGCTCTACTGGTGTCGAGCGACCAAAGATAGTCACCGCCACCCGCATCTTGTTCTTTTCATAATTCACATCTTCGACAGAGCCATTAAAATCGGTAAATGGACCATCTTTGACGCGAACCAACTCACCCACCTCGAACAATACCTTGGGTCTTGGCTTCTCAACGCCAGCCTGCATTTGCTGCATGATATTCTCTACTTCTTTCACGCTGATCGGCGTTGGCTTCATGGCCGAACCACCCAGGAATCCGGTCACCTTGGGAGTGCTCTTCACCAAATGCCAGGTTTCATCGGTCATCTCCATCTCAACCAGCACATATCCCGGAAAGAATTTGCGCTCACTCAGGACCTTTTGTTGACCAGTCTTGGTCGTTTTCAGCTCGAGAACCTCTTCAACAGGCACCAGAATCTGGCCAAATTTATCTTGCATTCCTTCGCGCTGTATCCGCTCAGTCAAAGCACGCTGCACGCTCTTCTCAAACTGCGAGTACGTATGGACAACATACCAGTGCATTGCCATCACTCACCCCGTCCCATTAATTGATTCACTACCAGCATCAAGCCGGAATCCACCGCCCACAAGAACAGCGCCATAGTAACGGCAAACAAAATCACCACTCCGGTGGTTTGCATCGTTTCCTTGCGAGTTGGCCAGACCACCCGCTTTGACTCCGCAACCGAATCTTTACCAAAGGACAGGAAACGTTTACCCGGCCCTGAACTCCATGCTACGACGGCGCCCAATAGCAAGCCGATCAATATAGATGCCAACCGTAATACCGCGGCACTCTCGCTCAAGTAATAAAAACCAGCAATGCCCGCCACCACCATCAAAAAGGCTAAAAGCAACTTAATTTTATCTGCCATGTGCGAATGTTCCGATTTACTGTTTCTTGCTTCTTTGGCAGGCCAGGAGGGTCTCGAACCCCCAACCCTCGGTTTTGGAGACCGATACTCTACCAATTGAGCTACTGGCCTATAACCTCTATAAACAACAAGGGCGGAGCGACAATTTATATCGCCCCGCCAATATCATTACTAATTACTCGATAATCTTTGCAACCACACCTGCACCAACCGTACGACCACCTTCGCGAATCGCGAAACGCAGGCCTTCTTCCATCGCAATCGGATTGATCAGATTGACGGTAATGCTGACGTTATCGCCAGGCAT
>JBGSMU010000076.1:0-25477 GCA_041739955.1 Gallionella sp.
TGAAACTCCGGCAGCGAGCGCGGGAACGGCAGATCGTCTCGCTCAAGTACGTCGATAACCATGATTATTCCACTTGGGGGCAGATACTCAACATACTACCGCTAGTGGATGTCTGTGACAACCGGATAAGCACGGAATAATCAACTGTAACCAACCAAGGAGAGCAACATGGCAATCAAATCTTTTTATCCCCCGCAACGCATCCTGATGGGCCCCGGCCCTTCCGATGTCAGCCCGCGAGTCTTGTCCGCCATGGCGCGTCCGACACTGGGTCACCTCGATCCGCTGTTCGTGGGCATGATGGACGAACTTAAAGAGATGCTGAAGTATGCCCTGCAAACGAAGAATGAACTGACCATGCCGGTATCCGCACCCGGCTCCGCCGGTATGGAAACCTGCTTCGTCAATCTGGTCGAGCCCGGCGACAAGGTCATCGTCTGCCAGAACGGCGTGTTCGGCGGACGCATGAAAGAGAATGTGGAACGCGCCGGCGGTATCGCGGTGATGGTACAGGATGACTGGGGTCGCGCAGTCGACCCGCAAAAACTCGAAGATGCGCTCAAGGCAAACACGGATGCGAAGATCGTGGCCTTCGTGCATGCCGAGACTTCCACCGGTGCACTGTCGGATGCCAAGACTCTGGTCGCTATCGCCCATAAATACAACTGCCTCACCATCGTGGATGCGGTCACGTCCCTGGCAGGTGTCGAACTGCGCGTGGACGACTGGAACATAGACGCGATCTACTCCGGCACGCAGAAATGCCTGTCGTGTACACCCGGCCTGTCGCCTGTAAGCTTCAGCGAACGCGCGCTGAAAAAGGTCAAGAACCGCAAGACCAAAGTACACAGCTGGTTCATGGACCTGAATCTGGTAATGGCCTACTGGGGTGGTACCACGAAGCGAGCCTACCACCATACCGCGCCGGTTAACGGTCTGTATGGTTTGCACGAGTCGCTGGTCATCCTGCAGGAAGAAGGCTTGGAAAAATCATGGGCACGTCATCGCAAGAATCATCTCGCGTTGCGTGCCGGCTTTGAAGCCATGGGCTTGAATTTCATCGTGCCCGAGTCCGAGCGCCTGCCGCAACTCAATGCAATCAGCATACCCGAAGGTGTCGATGATGCCGCCGTGCGTTCCGCATTGCTCAACGATTATCAGCTCGAGATCGGAGCCGGGCTTGGCGTAATGGCCGGCAAGGTATGGCGTTTCGGCCTGATGGGCCACGCCAGCAACCCGAGCAACATCCTGATCTGTCTGGGCGCGCTTGATGACGTCCTCAGCAGGATGAAGGCACCCATACAGCGCGGTGTTGCGGTTGCTGCGGCGCAAAAAGTACTCTCCGCCTGAGTACTGCTATAAACCGGAAAGAAATCCGCTCATGGCGGGTTTTTTTCATGCTGCATTTTGCGGATCCATATTCGGCAACACAACCCGCAAAACACTAAACGTTCGGATTAGGCGCAATCGGTTTTTACGTTAACTATTTTCAGGAAATCCACATCAACGCCAGTCGATGAAACTCTCCAGATGCTGGAGGAATACACGTGTCTTGACCGGCAGGTAACGGCGCATCGGCATCACCGCCCATGCGGGCACGGAAGGCAAACACCATTCCGGCAGTACGCGCACCAGGCGTTTGCTTCTCACTTCTTCCTCGGCGATCCGGTCGGGCAACGCACCGATACCCGCCCCGTCGAGAAGCAACTGCTGGATCATGTCGGGAGAATTCATCGCCAGCCTGCCGGGAGGCACTTCTTCCCAAGTCACTTTTCCGCGCATCAGCTTCCAGGGGATCGCTGTTCCGCGCGCTGACATCATGCGCACCGAAACATGCTGTCTCAAGTCGTCCGGATGTTGCGGCACCGGATGCAGCGCAAAGTAGATGGGGCTGGCATATAAACCGAAGTGCAGCTCGTCGATCTTGCGCGCGACCAGCGTGCTGTCGTTTTCCAGCGTACCCATACGGATGGCCAGGTCGAATCGTTCGCCGATGAGATCGACACGGCGCGAACTGAGATCGAGATCGATCGGAATCTCCGGGTAGGTTTCGACAAAGGTCGCAATGGCCCTTGAGAGCTGCTGCTTGGCATAATCACCCGGCAGGGAGATACGCAGACGTCCGCGTGGTGTGGCTTCCTGACTGCGCACGAAATCCTGTGTGGAGACGACCTCTTCCGTGACCCTGCGGCAATGATCGAGGAATTCCAGGCCAAAGTCGGTAAGGGTCAGGCGGCGCGTGGTACGCAACAACAACTTTTGCCCGAGCAATGACTCAAGGTTGGCCAGACGGCGCGAAACCGTTGCCTTGGGCATGTTAAGCTGCTCTGCGGCACGTACCAGACTGGTCTGTTCGGCAATGACACTGAACAGGATGAGGTCGTCGGCAGAGAGGTTCTTTTGTTCCATTTATGGAACAGTCTATCCTGATTTGACGGCTTTATCTATTTTCTTGTACTGCATATCATGTGCCCACATTTCCACCACTCATATTTCAACCACCGGGGAGTAAATGATGAACTCTTACACTCAAGCAACCATACATCAGCCGCGCAAACTGGACAGCCTCGTTCAAGGGGTCGCCACTTCGGACGGCGCCGGCGTGAACCTGACCCGTGTACTGACCGGCAAGCTGCAGAAACGACTCGATCCGTTCCTGATGCTGGATGCATTTGGCAGCGACGACCCGGACGACTATATCGCGGGTTTTCCCGACCACCCTCATCGCGGCTTCGAGACCGTCACGTACATGCTGTTAGGACGCATGCGCCACCGCGACAGCGCGGGTCACGAGGGCTTGCTGGAGAATGGCGGTGTGCAATGGATGACTGCGGGACGCGGTGTGATCCATTCCGAGCTGCCCGAACAGGAAGAAGGTGTGATGGAAGGCTTTCAGCTTTGGCTGAATCTGCCATCCAGCAACAAGATGGCCGCGCCCTGGTACAAGGACTTCAATAGCGGGGAAATCCCCGAATACGTTACCCGTGAGAACGTGAATGTGCGCGTGATCGCCGGCAGCAGTAACGGTGTCACAGGTGCCGTGACCCGCGAGGTGACCGAACCCGTCTATCTTGATGTGCATCTTCCTGCAGGCACTTCTTTTTCGACTACCCTGCCTGACTCGCACAATGCCTTCGTCTATGTCTATCGCGGCGAGGTCAATATCGGCGGTGCTGGTGTGATATCACAACGCATGGGCGTGCTCGGCAACACAGCGGGAACGGACGGCGTAAGCATCAAAGCCACCAAAGATGCGCGCCTGATTCTGGTTGCAGGCAAGCCGTTGAACGAGCCGATTGTGCAATATGGCCCGTTCGTGATGAATACACAGCAGGAGATACAGCAAGCACTGGACGATTTTCGTTCCGGCCGCTTCGCATGACATTCGCGGTATGAAAGTCCGCGCGTAAACTCCGTTTGCGCAATTGGCGATTTATCAAGATTTACGACAACAAGGAGAAAAACATGACCGACACACTTTTCACAACGATCACCCTAGGCAAGCTGCAACTGAACAACCGTATCGTGATGGCGCCGATGACGCGTAGCCGCGCCGTCGGCAACATACCGAACGAATTGATGGAGAAGTATTACCGCATGCGTGCCGGTGCCGGGCTCATCATCACCGAAGGCGCCTCACCCTCGCCCAACGGCCTCGGCTATGCGCGCATCCCCGGTATGTTCAGCGATGCGCAGGTACAGGGCTGGAAAAAAGTGACGGAAGGTGTCCATCAGGCCGGCGGCAGAATATTCGTGCAACTGATGCATACCGGACGCGTCAGCCATCCGGCCAATCTGGCGGCTGATGCAAAAGTACTCGCGCCTTCTGCCGTTGCAGCCCCGGATCAGATGTGGACAGACGACGGCGGAATGCAGCCACACCCAGTTCCCGCCGCGATGACTGAGGCTGAGATCACGCAGACCATCGCGGAATATGCGAACGCCTCCAAAAAAGCCGTTGAAGCCGGTTTCGACGGAGTTGAACTGCACGGCGCCAATGGTTATCTGATCGACCAGTTCCTCAACACGGCATCCAATAATCGCAATGACCGATGGGGCGGCAACATTGAGAACCGTATTCGTTTCGCAGTTGAAGTTGCAAAAGCCACGGTAGCCTCCATAGGCGCAGATCGCATTGGCATCCGCATCTCGCCTTATGGTGCATTCAACGGCATGACCCCTGATGCCGATATGGATGCGCTATATATGCGTCTGGTTGAAGAACTGAACAAACTCGGCCTGGTTTATATCCATGTCGTGGACCACAGCTCGATGGGCGCACCGGAAGTCAGCCCGGAACTTAAAGCCAAGATACGCGCTGCTTTCAAAGGCAGATATATTCTTTCCGGCGGCTACGATGCAGCCCGTGCCAATGCCGACCTGTCCGAGAATCGCGGAGATCTTGTCGCCTTTGGACGGCCCTTCATCTCCAACCCGGATCTGGTGAAAAAGCTGGAAAATGGTGCTGCATTGACCGCTCCTGATTTCAGTACGTTCTACACACCCGGGGAAAAAGGCTATACCGATTATTAACCACAGAACAGGATGATACTGATATCCATTGGTACACATATACTGTGCCAATAATTTAAAAAAAACCCGCTTCAGGCGGGTTTTTTGTTTTGCAGAGTCAGATATCCGGCAAGACATTTTCTCGTAACGTAATGCTACAAGCCTCTTCCACAAACCGATTCTTTATGTACAATCAAATCGCTGCACTTCTGAATACAAATTAATCAGGGAGAAATTTCATGCAATTAGTTCATCAGATTCAAAATCCGTTGGAAAGCAATTATGAAAATGTATCTGCACGATTCGACTCAGAACTTGGGATACTTTGGACACTGGTCAAGCAAAACGACGTCCCTTGCGTAACGAATCAACTGCTGGAAGACCTGGGCAATCACCACAAGTCAATCACTCACAGCGGCGGCCAGGTCGTGTCATCCGGCAAGGTCCATGACATACGATATTCAGTCATGGCGTCTCTTACCCCGGGAGTCTTTAATCTGGGCGGGCAACTATCACTGTTCCGCCAGATGATCAGGGAAAACAACCGGGAAGTGCTGATGAGCTATGCCACTAAATGCATTGATGTGATCATGCCAAGGATTAATCATTTTGACTCTTCCTTGACAACAATCACCCTGATTCAGGGCGATGCATTGGGTGGAGGACTGGAAGCTGCACTGGCAAGCGACATCATCGTCGCAGAAAAAGGTTGCCCAATGGGTTTTCCTGAAATTCTGTTCAATCTGTTCCCCGGTATGGGAGCATACAGTCTGGTCGCCAGAAAGGTCGGCGCACAACAGGCAGAGAAAATGATCATGAGCGGAAAAATCTACACGGCAGAGGAACTATACGAAATTGGCCTTGTTGATGTCCTTGCTGAAAAAGGACACGGGGACATGGCAGTATATGATTATATCGAGCGCAATGACCGCCGCTCAAATGGCTATATTGCCATGCGCAAAGCTCGTGAAATATTCAACCCTGTCACTTACAAGGAACTGATCGATATAACTACGGTATGGGTGGATTCCGCGCTCAAGCTTTCAGAACGGGATCTCAAAGTGATGGAACGATTTGTACGGTCACAGGAAAAACGTTTCGCCCAGCCACAGCAACTGCAACAAGTACCACAGCAATATATCGCCTAGTATGCTTACATCGAATTGGGGGATGCCTGGTATGCATCCCCAGATTCACTTTCAGGATGACGCGGATTTTACGGTAGCGATTGTGTACATCAGCATTTTCCTGGTTTCCCCAAAGCATTCTTTTGCCTGGCGCATCAATTCCCCGGCAGATTCCTGAATCGCCACGGAATCAAGCAACATAATATTTCTGCAAATCTTCTCCAGACTTTCCGCACCAACATTGCCGGCTCCGCCGCGAATCGCATGGGCAATCTCCTGAAAGTTTTTGTATTCGCGATTAGCCAATGAGGTTTCCATATTTTCAAGCAGCTTCTCAGTTTCAGAGATAAAACCTATAACAACCGTATTTAAAAAATCTTCTTTCCCCTCACCCAGATATGAAAGTTGTCGTATCGTATTCCGGTTGATGAGCCTGCCTTCGGTGGTTACTTCAACCAGCTCCGGTCGCACATTAGCCTGGTGAAGTTCTGCTTTGGCAGGACTTGATGCAGTAAGGCGTGCCACTGTGTCAAGCAGCACTACCGGATCAAACGGTTTGGTCATGAACCCCTCGATGCCGGCAGCCTCGCATTCATGCTGCGCCTCTATCATCGCATTAGCTGTCAATATCATCGCGGGAGTCGAGTCTTGCAAATGTGTGGCACGATGAATCTTGACGACATCCAGTCCGGCCATATCCGGCATGTGCATATCCAGGATCATCAAATCGTATTGATTTTCCTCCAGGTGATCCAGCGACTCCTCGCCATTGATCACCGCATCAACTCGATGCCCGGCACGCTGCAAAATCTTGGAAAGAACTTTCCGGTTTGTCCCGTTATCATCGGCAACCAGAATATTCAGGCCGCGTTTTTGCAGGCTGCTACGCTCATAGTATTGCTTGAATGAAATGACATCTTCCGCCACCTGGGGATTCACCACATCGTGGAATGCGTTGAACAGCAGTGACTTGTCTATCGGTGATTTCAGGAGGCAATCATATCCGGCCGCCAGATAATCCGAATCATTGTGGCTGTATAAATCCGGGTTAACCAGCATCAAAGAAACACTCTTTTGCGGGTATTCCTTACGAAGTCGCTGCGCAAACTGCTGCGCATTCATACCCAGGTTCTGAGGTTCACACAATACAATTACCTTGTTTAGCTGGTTGGTTTGACTGGCCACAAGCTGCACAAAGAAATGCGCCAATGTATCCTCATGCTCGAACGACACTCCCCATTTGGTCAGAACATCCGTAATGTCATTCTTGTCAGTCGGCCTCATCCCGAGAGAAATCACTTTTATTTCCGATAACTTGTTATCCGGTTCGCTCAAACGCCCAGTCAAATCCACATCCAACACTTCTTGGGTTACGAATGGCAATTCGAACCAGAATACGCTCCCTATCCCTTTTTCACTCTCAAGTCCCATCTGTCCACCCATGAGCTCTACCATATGCTTGGAAATTGTCGTTCCCAGCCCGGTGCCTCCGTAGGTGCGTGAAATGCTGTCGTCTGCCTGTGAAAAGCTTTCGAATATATGACGTTGTAACTCTGAAGATATCCCGATACCCGTGTCGATCACTTCAAATCTGATCCGTGCAATCTTCTCATTCCGGGAAACCTGATTTACACGCAGCTCGACTGACCCGGCATGAGTGAACTTGATCGCATTTCCAATCAGATTGGTGATCACCTGACGGAGGTGCAATGCATCTCCGGATACTTTATCTACAACATCCGGCCCCACATGCAAATTAAGCTTCAACAACTTTGCATCCGCCTGCTGGCGAAACATTTTGCAACTTTTGTTTAGCAATTCATGAAGACTGAAAGCTTCATTGATCGATGTGATCTTGCCACTCTCGATCTTTGAAAGATCAAGCACGTTATCAATCAACTTGAGTAGCAGTTGCGCTGAATTTTTCAGTGTTGCAACAAGATCCTTCTGCTCTTCGTTTAATTTGCTTTCAGACAGCAAGTTGCTTATACCGATGACACCATTCAATGGTGTACGCATCTCATGGCTCATATTTGCCACAAACACGCTTTTCGCCTGATTGGCCTTTACCGCACTTTCCAGAGCCTGATTAAGCTGGTTTCTCAGTTTGATCACATATATTGGCACCAGGATCAGGGTCAGCATCAGTCCGGCAGCCATGCGAGCATGACCATGCCAATAATCGTTGAACGCAATTACGCTCGTGAAACCGAAGATACTGAATACGTAAGCACTAACCAGAGAAGGGATCCCGTAACGTAATCCGTTCCCGATGATCACCCACAGGTAAATACCGTAAAAAATCACACCCGCTTCCTGGGTTGTCCACATACCATAGGTGACCGCAGAAAGATCACCTACCATCGCAAACATTTGGCGGACTCTCGAGCTGTTATGCTGCATCAGAATGATGAACACATTAAGCAGGGATATAGTCAGCCACACCCCGGAAAATATGAGCGTATTTAAATAGCTGGTATCCAGTGAATATTCATACAGCAGAAAAACAAAAATTGGGGTTGCAAAAATGATTCTGAGCAAGGATTGCTCATGTTCCCCGTTTTTTGCCTGCACCTGCTCCCGAAAATACTGGATTCTTTTTCTCATGGCCTGCCCTCGGCCATTTTGGAATGGTGAAAATCCCGCAACTGCTGTTGTACCATCACGACCTGGCTTAATTTTTCAACAAAAGCATTGATACAGCGCAGGTCAAAGTGACCGCCCTTGTTGGCATTCAAATATGCGAGCGCATCTTCATTCGACCATGCCCGCTTGTATGGCCGCTCGGACGTAAGTGCGTCAAAAACATCGGCAACCGCAACAATGCGGGCTTCCAGCGGAATCTCATCACCACTCAACCCGTTCGGGTAGCCACTTCCATCGTATTTCTCATGATGTCCCAACGCAATTGTGGCTCCCATCCGAATAAATTTGGATGAGCTCTCCTGCAGGATCTCATAGCCGATGGATGGGTGTTTTTTCATAACCGCATATTCGTCTTCGGTAAGCTGCCCGGCCTTCAGCAGGATATGATCGGGTATGCCGATCTTTCCGATGTCATGCATGGGAGCTGACATCTCAATGACATGGCAGCGTTCCTCATCCAAGCCGAAACTCTCTGCAATCAAACGCGAATATTTCGCCATACGGTAAACGTGATTACCGGTTTCAGAATCACGATACTCTCCCGCTTTAGCCAGACGGAAGAGTGTTTCGTATTCCCGATGCATGATCTGCTTGGTAGCCTCATCAACGGCCTTTTGTAAAGACTGCGATCGATTTTGCTGTAGCTTGTGATGCAGACTCAAAGAAAGCAGGTTCCTGCACCGAATCTGGCATTCGTAGAAATCCAGGGGCTTGGTGATAAAATCGGTCGCGCCACAATCCAAAGCCTGATAACGGATATTTTCATCTGTCGTAGCAGTCGACAGGATGATCGGGATATCTTCCAGCAGCCGAATTTGCCGTATCCTGCGCAATACTTCCAGCCCCGACATTTCCTTCATCAAATAATCCAGCAGGATCAAATCCGGGGGATTGGTGTGCATCCACTCCAGCGCTTCAAGAGGGTTGGCAAAAGCCTTGATACTGATGTCGCTCTGAATACCGCGTATGATCTGTTCAAAGATCGCGCGGCTTGTAAATTCGTCATCAATGATAAGCACCGTTGGCGCGGATTCATTGAAACTTCTGCTTGCAAGGATATCAAAAGGCATACCCGTAGCTCCGCCTAATAGAAATTGACAGAGGACATTGTATGTCCTATGACGAAAATGTGTGTGTAATTTTCAAGTTTGCAGCGGTTAAAACGCAATATATTCAACATATTTCTTGCGGGTTAGCAAATTAAAATCCCGTCTGTGTTTGCCTGCGGAAAGATTTTCCACATAAGTGTTTTATATCGTCATCACGCTTTACCATACCACGGCAATAATGACAGCTTTTGCTAAATAGACTTTAATCAGGGCAAATATCATGCATTTCGTTTTACATGCCATCGTGATAATCTTTCACTGATGCTGCCTTTGTAAAGACTTAATGAACACCATCACCTGCATTGTTTAATTGTTATTTGGCGAAAAATTAAACAATCCCGACACACACTCAGGAGGTTGAATTGTCCAACATCGAATCAGTTCTGAATGAAACTCGCGTTTTCAGTCCATCATCTGAATTCGTCAAACAAGCGAATGTTTCCGGCATGGATGCCTACAATACTCTATGCAAGGCTGCCGAACAGGATTACACGGGATACTGGGCCGGGCTCGCGCGCAAAAATATACTGTGGCACAAACCATTCACCAAATCTCTGGATGAAAGTAATGCTCCATTCTACAAGTGGTTCGAAGATGGGGAATTGAATGTCTCCTACAATTGTCTCGACAGGCATCTCGAAACACAACCCGACAAAAAAGCCATCATTTTCGAATCTGATGATGGCAAGGTATCGAATGTCAGCTACCGGGAATTGCATGGCCGCGTAAGCCAATTTGCAAACGGCCTGAAATCACGGGGTATAAAAAAAGGCGATCGGGTCATTATCTACATGCCCATGAGTGTGGAAGCTGTAGTGGCGATGCAGGCATGCGCGCGCATCGGTGCAATCCATTCTGTCGTTTTCGGAGGTTTCTCGTCCAAGAGTTTGCACGAAAGGATTACCGATGCTCAGGCTGTGGCGGTCATTACTGCTGATGGTCAATATCGCGGCGGTAAAGTCATGCCACTCAAGCCTGTGGTGGATGAGGCGCTTGGTTTGGAGGGATGCGATGCCGTACATAGTGTGATCGTTTATCGTCGCACAAGTGCCGGGGTGGAATGGAATCACAGTCTCGATATCTGGTGGCACGACTTGATCAACTCCCAGTCATCCCAATGTGAACCGGAATGGGTCAGCTCCGAACATCCGCTGTTCATTCTCTACACTTCAGGTTCGACCGGAAAACCCAAGGGGGTTCAACATTCCAGTGGTGGTTACCTGCTGGGGACAATGCTGACGATGCAATGGGTATTCGACTACAAACCGACCGACGTATTCTGGTGTACAGCCGATGTGGGCTGGATCACCGGTCATAGTTATGTGGCTTATGGCCCGCTGGCAATGGGCGCGACGCAGGTGATATTCGAGGGCATCCCAACTTACCCCGACGCGGGCCGTTTCTGGAAAATGATTCAGGATCACAAGGTCACGACATTCTATACAGCCCCAACTGCGATTCGCTCTCTGATCAAACTCGGCGACGAACTTCCAAAAAAATACGACCTGTCCAGCCTGAGACTGCTCGGCACTGTCGGCGAGCCTATCAACCCGGAAGCATGGATTTGGTATTACACCGTGGTCGGCCAATCGCGCTGCCCTATCGTGGACACATGGTGGCAGACTGAAACCGGCTGTCATATGCTTGCCCCGTTACCCGGCGCGGTTCCGATCAAGCCCGGTTCATGCACCCTTCCGATTCCTGGCATCCAGACAGCTGTAGTGGATGAGACTGGCCATGATGTACCGTTGCAGCAAGGTGGATTACTCGTCATCAAACGGCCTTTTCCATCCCAGATTCGTACCATTTGGGGTGACCCGGATCGCTATAAGAAATCCTATTTCCCCGAAGAAATGCAGGGTGCCTATCTGGCTGGCGATTCTGCCAACCGCGACAAGGACGGATATTTCTGGATCATGGGACGCGTCGATGATGTGCTGAAAGTTTCCGGTCACCGACTTGGTACGATGGAAATTGAATCCGCGCTGGTTGCCAGCCCTTTGGTGGCTGAGGCAGCCGTTGTGGGCAAACCGCATGATATAAAAGGCGAAGCGATCGTCGCTTTTGTCGTATTAAAAGGCCCTCGCCCGACCAATTCAGCCGCTGCCAAAGAACTCGTAGAAACACTGCGCGCATGGGTAGGCAAGACTATCGGCCCGATTGCCAAACCGGATGAGATTCGCTTCGGCGAGAACTTGCCCAAAACGCGCTCCGGAAAAATCATGCGCCGCCTGTTGCGCTCTATTGCCCAAAACCAGGAAATCACCCAGGATATTTCCACATTGGAAAACCCTGCGATACTGGAACAGCTAAAGGAAGTGATACGCTAAAAGGGCAGGGTTTCGGTGAAGACTAATCTTCAGGTTATGTCGAAACCAAAACCCCGCCATGCTGAAACAGTTGAAGGAAGTGATACGCTAGATCGGCAGGGTATCGGTGCAAGCTAAACAGAATCCCACATTCCGAGAAATCACCAGGAATGGATTTGTTGTATTTAACACAACCAATTCACCCTTGATTTTGACCTTGTATCTGTTTCCGGTTGACCAAGCTTCCGCTCCTCAGCTACCATCGTGTCAGTTTTTCCAAAAAGGGTTCATGTGCCTTTGATTCGATTATTTATTTCCGCCCTGTTTGCCATAATCACGGCAACTGCTCCGATACACGCTCACGCAGACGAGGTTCTCGCCCTCAACAGCCCTATATCGGACGAAATTGCTCCCCTGTGGCTACCTTCTGCGCGCGACGTTCGCATCGAACTTTTACCCGAAACCGAACCTGCGACAATTGAGGAACCTTCGGATTTGTGGGTAAGAATCAGGAGTAATTTTGGAATGCCCGAGCTGGATTCCAAGCTGGTGAAAACCCACGAAAGCTGGTATGCCCGCAACCCGGAATATGTATTACGGATGTCTGAACGTGCACGACGCTATCTGTTTTATATCGTTGACGAGGTTGAACGCCGCGGTATGCCTTCAGAGATTGCCCTACTACCAATAATCGAAAGCGCATTCAATCCGGGCGCCAATTCGGTCGCCAGTGCTTCCGGCATATGGCAATTTATCCCTTCAACAGGCAAAAATTTCGGGCTGGAGCAAAACTGGTGGTATGACGGGCGACGCGATATCGTCGGCGCAACCAACGGCGCACTTGATTACCTGCAAAAATTACATGATCAGTTTGGTGATTGGCAATTGGCACTGGCTGCATACAATTGGGGAGAGAATGCTGTCGCGCGTGCACAGGCCAGAAATCGCAAACTTGGCAAACCGGTCAATTACTCCAGCCTTAAAATGCCCCGTGAAACCCGCAACTACGTGCCAAAACTGATGGCGGTCAAAAACATTGTCCGCGATCCGGCGCGCTTCGGCCTCGTCCTGAACGAAATTCCCGATGAACCATATTTTGAGGCTGTAGCCACTTCACAGCATATCGATGTAAAAGTGGCTGCCGAACTGGCTAATATCTCGATGGATGAGTTCAATGCTCTCAATCCCGGCCACAACCGCCCCGTCATACTTCAGGACACCAGCAATGTGCTATTGCTGCCAATAGACAAAGTTGAAACTTTCCGCAGCAATCTGGCTAAAACTGATCAGAGACTGGTCTCATGGCAACCTTACGAAAGTAAAAAAGGCGAAAGCTTCTCAAAGTTGGCAGAACATTTTGGCCTCTCCGTGTCAGAATTGCGTTCAGCAAACGGACTTTCGAAATACGCAAATGAAAGCAATGGCCAGACCTTGTTAGTACCCATTCTGGACGAAGAATCGGCTGTTGAATTTACTGCTTTCAACATGCACCCGTCTGCCGTGGCCGAAATGTACGGTGCAGTACGATATACGGTACGCAGGGGCGACACCATTTCGACTATTGCACGACAATTCCATGTGAGCCAAAGACAGTTGATCGAAGCCAATAATGGCAGCACATTCTTACGCGTTGGCAAGCGTTTCAATATCGTATTGGCTGACCGCCAGACTTCACATAAACAACGAACCTCCAGCGCCAAGTCCAATTTACGCAAGGTGAATAGTTCCAAGACTGCATTCGGCAACTCTCGCAAAGATATCTGAAAGTTTGCCGAACCGGGGCTATTCCCCCATCCCGGAAAACAAAAAACAATTCGCACTGTGTGTAGGAGAGAATTCCGCCGCTGGCGGGTAGCTTGAGCGGCATACTCCGGTAGCGTGAGCGCAGCGTGGTGCAAAATGACAACCTTGCGGTGGATTCGAAGGGGATGGCATGTCCCCCTCCAGCCGGATGTAAGTTCTACCTTCAACTCCGATCCTGGGTATTGCAGATAATAGTGCCTGTGTATAAGGATGCTTAGGCATATTCAACACCTCTTTCGCAGTACCACGCTCGACGATACGTCCCAGATACATCACACACACTTCATCAGCAAGGTATTCCACAACAGCCAGGTTGTGAGTGATGAACAAGTAGCCCAGACCGAATTCACTTTGCAGGCTTTTCATCAGGTTCAATATTTGTGCTTGTACCGATACATCAAGTGCACTGGTAGGTTCGTCGCAGATCAATAGTTGCGGTGAAACCGCAAGCGCTCGTGCGATGGCAATACGTTGGCGTTGCCCTCCTGAAAACTCATGCGGATATCGCCATTTACCACCCCGCTCCAAACCGACTTTATCCAAAAGCTCATCTATCCGCGCCTGTCGAATCCTGGCATTCTCACCGATATTCAGTGCGCTCATACCCTCTTCAAGAATCTCGGCTACCCGCATTTTCGGGTTGAGTGAGGCATACGGATCCTGAAAAACCATCTGCACTTTCGAGCTGTAAGATTTTCTATCGGTAAACTCTCGGCCACCGAACCGCACTCTTCCGCCCGTGGGCAATACAAGATTCATGAGCGCCTTGCCCAGGGTAGTCTTGCCGCAACCCGATTCGCCAACCAGCGCGAGAGTTCTTCCCTTGCTCATTTCAAGCGAGACGCCATCAACCGCTCTTACCTGTCCAGTCGTTCGTTGCAACAAACCTTTGCGAATCGGAAAATGCACCTTGAGATCATCCACCTCAAGTAAAACATCCCCTGTTTTGGTAGTGGCGTGCTGTTCAACAGCAGGCTCATCGACTCCTTCAGATATTTCAATAGCTTCAATTGTTACGGCTGCAGAATACAAGTGGCAACGTACCCCTTGCTCATCGGTCAACTTTACCCAATCAGGAGTTTGATCATTGCACAGGGTCCAGGCCTTGTCGCAACGAGCCGCAAACCGGCAACCTTTGCTGACGCTACCCAATGGCGGCACGTTGCCGGGTATAGCCGACAACTGCTCCCCTGTACGCGCAGCGCTCGGAAGCGCAGCAAATAATTTCCTTGTATAAGGATGCAATGGATTTGAAAACAATTGCCCGCGCGACGCTTGCTCGATGATCTGGCCCGCATACATCACGCCGATCCGGTGCGCATTCTCGGAAACAACTCCAAGATCATGCGTAATAAGCAGCATTGCCATACCTGCACTGGATTGAGTGTCGCGAAGCAACTGCAGCACTTGAGCCTGTATCGTCACATCCAATGCAGTGGTAGGTTCATCGGCAATAAGTAATTTAGGACTTCCCGCGAGGGCCATGGCAATCATTACGCGCTGCTTCATGCCCCCGGAAAGCTGGAAAGGATACTCAGCCACACGCCGAGATGCATCAGGAATGCCGACTTGATCCAATAGCTCAACGCTACGCTGCTGCGCCTCGTTACGGGTCATCCCATGATGCAATATCAACACCTCGGAAACCTGCTCACCCACTGTCATCACGGGATTCAAACTCAGCCCAGGTTCCTGGAATATCATCGACATCCTGCCGCCACGAATTTCACGCATCTCGCCTTCATTCAGGCCTGATATCTCCTGTCCCTCAAGCTGAACTGATCCCGTTGCCTTCTTCACCCCGTCAGGCAACAATCTCATCAACGACAGTGCAGTCATAGACTTGCCGCAGCCTGATTCCCCGAGCAATGCATATGTCTCGCCCGGCGCGATGTCGAACGAAACACCGTCAACGATATGCGATCCATTGTGCAGGCAAACGCTCAGATTGCTTACCTTGAACAGACTCATTCTTGTGACTCGGTGCGATTCAAACGCGGGTCAAAAGCATCCCTGACGGCATCTGCGAACAGGTTTGCGGCCAGCACCAATACCAACATAAAGCCGAATGCCGAGACCAATGCCCACCAGACCATAGGTTCCCGTGCCATCTCGAGCCGTGCCGCGTTGATCATGGTTCCAAAACTGATCATTGAAGGATCCACTCCGACACCGACATAAGACAGTACCGCCTCGGCCAGAACCAGTGCAGAGAAATCCATTACCAGGGCGATAAGGATGATATGCATCACGTTGGGCATGATGTGCCGCACAAGGATGCGCATCGACGACAAGCCGAACGCTTGTGCAGCCTGTATATATTCCATCTCCCTCAGCTTCAGCGTTTCACCGCGCAGCAAACGGCACAGACCTGTCCAGCTGGTCACACCCAGAATCAGGCACAGGAATACCAGCCGCAAATCTGCCCGGGAAGCCGTAGTGTCAAACCACTCCGGATGCGTATCAATTGTCACTTGCATCATCAGCACCGCTGCCGCAATGAGCAGCACGCTGGGAATCGAGCTCAATACGGTGTAGATGTACTGTATGACGTCATCCACCCAGCCACGAAAATACCCGGCAGCTATACCAAAAAACAGCGCCAAAGGTAATGTAACCAACGTCGTCACTGTTCCGATGATAAGACCGGTTCGGATGCTTTTCAGTGAAAGGAAAAGAACATCCTGGCCTACTTTATCAGTACCGAATACATGATATACAGTAGCCAGGTTAGCCAAAACACCGATAAGAACTGCCGTTGCGATCATGGCGGCAGACATAACCGGATTGTCGAATCTGCGGCGGATTAGCCATGCCAGAAAAACACCCACAATAAATCCGGACAGAGCACCAATCAGTGTTCGTTCGATCATGTCGCCGTTGCGCTGCGTGACATCTGCCAGATGTGCACCTCCATATACCAGACGGGGGTAATCGCGAACCGGGCGGCCCTGCACATCCACCGTGCTCTCCTTCGCATAGAGCGCCAGTGCAAACGGTGCCGAATAGGTCTTCTCGGTATGGGTTCGTAGCGGCTCGACAAGCCGGTCGAAAACGCTCAACACTTCAGGCGAATACACTGACTCGCCTTTACTTTGTTCCGGCAGCACTATCCGGTAGTGCAATGTGTCAAGAAAACCCACCGACAGGAACAGCGACAATATCAACAGGGAAACAAGGGCAAGGTTATTCCGGGCTACACGTCGCAAGGGTTGTAGCAGGTGTTCGTGCTGTCGCACATACCAGGCTGTCACTCCCGCCCCCGCCAGCAGCAAAAAAACCAGCGCATCGCTCCACAGAATGACGGGCATAAAATTCATGAGAGTCTTACTCGCGGATCAACGACAGTGTAGGAAACATCCGTAAGTATCAGGCCAGTTATATAAAGCATGGAACCTAAAAAGACCATTGCGCGAACCACGCTGAAATCCTGTGCATTGATAGCATCAATGGTATAGCTACCCAAACCGGGAATTCCGAAGAACGACTCAGTGAGCAGGCTACCCATGAAAAGCAGTGGGATCACGACTACCACCCCTGTCAGGATAGGGATCATCGCGTTCTGTAACACATGACGAAATAGAACCCGCAATTCCGACAAGCCTTTCGAGCGTGCAGTTCGTACATAGTCCTTGCCTACCTCCTCAATAAAGATCGTACGATACCAACGGCTACTGGAGCCCACTCCACCAACCACACCGATAAGGATGGGGAGTACCACGAATTTGATACTGCTCCATCCTTCCACATAGCCGGAAATAGGCACCAGATTCCATAACTTGCTTACAAGGAACTGACCTCCAATAATGTAAAAAAGACTGGAAACAGACATAAGCAGAACACAAAAAGCTACGCCGACCACATCCAGTGCTGTCGCACGGAACAAAGTCATCATCAATGCAAAACTTATATATACGGCAAGCCCGACCAGAAAAGTCGGCAACGCAATCGCCAAGCTTGGGCCCATACGGGTAGCAATTTCCCGACTGATACTGCGTCCGTCATCCGAGTAGCCAAAATCGAACATGAACATGCTGGCAGATTTTTGCCAGAAGATGGTATCTGTGAAACGGCCGATGCCCCCAGCCTCGCTATTAACCAGTAACGGCTTGTCATATCCGCGCTGCTGCTTCCACTTTTCAATAGCGTCCGGAGTTACCCGCTTGATGCCAAGCTGCATACGCGCCATATCATCCGGCGTATTCACCACGAAGAACAGTGCGAAAGTCAGCACATTAACCCCGATCAGAATCGGAATGGCATACAGAATGCGGCGGATAAGATAGGCAATCATTCGGCAATCAACCTGAGCATTTGCAGAGTTTCCGGGTAGTACAGTTCATATGCGAATCTCCATGCTTCAGGGTGCAAGCAATTGCGGCAAGTGGCAGAACAATTTGCGAGTTGAATGAAAATAGGTAGAATGAACCCTGTTGTTGTGCGCCGCACACGCAAGTGGTTGTGCGCACCTAATAATTAAATAATACAACAATGCCATGAGGAGAAAGACATGTTTCAGATCAAAAGCATCATTTCCGCCTGCCTCGCTGTGGCTGTTCTGCTTACAGCTTCAGTAACACTGGCGGCAGACAGCGACACTGCAACACCCAAGGCAACCGCCAAAAAGTCCGCTTCCAAGGCTGAGTCTGCAACCAGCAGCAAATCATCCGTCAAGCAGGCTTCCGCACCCTCCAGTACACCGACATTTAATGAAAGCGCGGACGAAATCAATTTGCGCGCCGGCCCCGGTGATCCAGTTGCAGGGGAAGAGAAAGCCGAGTTATGCAAGGGGTGTCATGGTCAGAACGGCGTTAGCATGGATCCTCTGATTCCAAAGCTTGCCGGACAATATGGGAAATATATCGCAAAGCAGGTACGCAATTATCAGGCAAGTATCCGTACACACCAGATCATGGGGGCTATCGCAGCTTCTGTTACCGACGAAGATCTGGCTGATATTACCGCTTACTTCGGCGTCCAGCCGATGATGCATGGTGACACTCCTTCCAGCAATCAGGTCGGCAAAAATCTCTTTGAGAACGGCGACCTGAGCAGAATGCTGGTTCCCTGCAATAATTGCCATGGCGCCACGGGCAAGGGCCAGAATCCCCGTAACTCACTATTCCCGGTAATTGGTGGTCAACACAAGGATTACTTGCTGGGACAACTCACGAACTTCAAAAAAGGCACACGCAACAACAGCCCAGGCGGAGTCATGAATATCATGGTACAGCGACTGACCGATGCTGAACTCGAAGCTATAGCAGATTACGTTTCCGGACTATAGGAGATACATCTCGGATGAAGTACCTGTCACCATCGTTACTTCGACCTTAATATCAAAGATTCAGGGAGATAAAATGCGCAAATCAACATTAATAATTTCATCATGGCTGATACTGTTATCTGCAACATTGCAGACCCAAACAGTTCTTGCGGGTGACCCGCCTGCGAACATTCGAGCCGATATTGCCAGCGGCGAAACAATCTTTAACGAAGGCAAAGGCGACGCCTCAGCCTGTATTGGGTGTCACGGCATGGCCGCACTCGGCAGCGACATGATGGGAGCCCCGCGCTTGGCAAATATCGGCCAGGTTTATATCGTCAAGCAGCTTGGTAATTTTGCAGCAGCCGAGCGTGTCCCCGAAGGTATGGGTGCGGTAATGCTGGGCGTGGGAGCGGCTTTGAGCGAACAGGATCGTCGCGATGTCGCAGCTTTTCTGGACAACCTTCCCAATGAAGTAGAACCTTCAGACCTGAAGTCGCTCGCGGCAGAAGGAACCAAAGTCGGCAAGGTTGATGCGGGTAAACAGATCGTAACAAAAGGAATAAAGGGCAAGGTACCGGCATGCCAGGATTGCCATGGGTTCAATGGACGTGCGCCGCATATCCCCATGATCAATCAGCAGAAATACGTATACTTGGTTAATCAATTGACCGGCTTCAAAAACAGCACCCGCACCAATGATCCCAAGGTAGGGAGTGTTGGAATCATGCAGGGAATAGCCAAGAAGCTTTCAGAGGAAAATATAGCTGATATCGCGGCGTTCTTATCCACAGCGCCAAGAGTTGCACCTTGAGGCTGCTTTAGTTAACGCAACTTCAACGAATCGGTCGCGTATAGGTTTTAGATAAAAACTCACAGAACATTTTAATAAAACTTAACGTATACGCGCATCAAAAAGACATGAGGAGAAAAACATGATTCATACCAAACACATGATGGCCGCTTGTTTTGCTTTAGCCGCAATGATTGCCATTCCGTCTGCGTACGCCCTTGACGACAACACTGACCCGCTTACAGGCGCACCCGCCGCCAAGGTTGATAGTGCTGAAGCAGTCAAGCTCCGCATCGGCAGCGGCGATACGGTTTCCGGTAAAGGCAACTCGGAACTTTGCCAGGGTTGCCATGGAGAAGACGGGAACAGCATCGACCCGCTGATACCCAAGCTGGCTGGACAATACGATAAATATATTGCAAAGCAGCTTCGCAATTACCAGGCCGGTTTGCGTACCCACCAGATCATGAACGCCATGGCAGCGACCATCAGTGATGAAGAACTGGCTGATATTTCCTCATATTTCGCAAGCAACCCGAAAATGAAGGGCACCCCGCCGGCAACAACAAACGAAGTTGGCAAGGACTTGTTCCTGAAAGGCAAGATATCGAAAATGGTTGTTGCATGTGTAAATTGCCATGGGGTCAATGGCAAAGGGCTGACACCCAACACCTCGATGTTCCCTATTATTGGTGGCCAGCATAAGGCATATTTATTGAAGCAGCTTTACGACTTCAAGAGAGATGACCGTTTCAACAGCCCGAATGCAATCATGAACAGGATAGTCAGATCTTTGAGCGATACTGAACTCGATGCGCTGGCGGAGTACGTGTCCGGTTTGTGATAATTGCGGTTCAATTGCCGGTTTGCAGGAAATTGACTGAACAACAAGTCAATTCCCTGCCCCCCGCCAACTCCCGCGTAGATAATTTACGGATATTTGGTCTGTAATCCAATGAGGAAGTTTGTGTGTTCCACATAAAATCCAATATTCCTGTACAGCTGGCTATATTTTTATTACTCATTTCGTCAGCCACTTTTTCACAGGCTGAAGAAGACGATCAGCTGGCGAGCAAACTTAAATCCCCATTGTGTAGCGGCTGCCACGGAAGCGGTAACGAACTTAATCCACTCACAGCGCGTGTTCATCACAGTAATGAAGACGCGGATGCAGTAAAAGTACGAAGTGCCCCAGGCGACCCTGTAGCCGGAAAAGAAAAGTCCGAGTTATGCCAGGGGTGTCATGGTGAAGACGGGGTCAGCTACGACCCGAAAATCCCCAAGCTTGCCGGGCAATATGCTTCATATATCACAAAGCAATTGCGAAATTATCAGGCCGGTGTTCGCTCACACCAGATCATGAATGCGATGGCTGCGACTATCAGTGATGCAGACCTTGATGACATTTCCGCCTATTTTGCCAGCCAGCCAAGGATGGACGGACCGGATGAAAGCACCAACCAGCTGGGACAAAAACTATTCTTCCACAGCGAGCCCTCAAGGGCACACATGGCATGTGTCAATTGTCATGGGATCAGCGGCAAAGGCCTCACCCCGCAAACCAAGATGTTCCCAGTGATAGGCGGACAACACAAAGAATATCTTTATGCCCAACTGCTCTCCTTTAAAAACGATAATCGTGTAAACAGTCCCAATGCCATCATGAACAAGGTTGCACAGGCGCTGGACGACGAAGAGCTGGAAGCCTTGGCTGATTACCTGTCCGAGCAATAGGCCGCCATTTTCTACATCAACCTGTGCCACAATGAGGCATGAAAAAGTCCCCTGCCTCAAACTCAAACGGTGCTTCAACGCACATTGGATCGTCAAATCCACGAAATACGGTCAATCACAAGCCACCGCAAATTCACTGGTTGCTATATTGCCGCCCGGGATTCGAGCAAGACTGTGCACAGGAAACATTACGTCAGGCACGGATACAACGCCCTATCCAAGCCGAACAACCGAGCATTGAAGCCAACTCCGGCTATGTGGAAATTACGATTAACGGGCAATCACTTTCCTACCGTGAATTGATATTCGCGCGTCAGTTGATTCACTTGCATCAGAAAATCGTTGATCTTCCGGAGCGTGATCGCCTTACCCCGATACTCGCTTCAATCGACTCCATCCCGGGTGATTTTTCAACCCTCTGGCTGGAAGTACCCGACACAAACGAAGGAAAGCTCCTCTCCACCTTTACCCGTCGCTTCCAACCGATACTGGAAAAGGCGTTGCGTGATAGCGGTCGTCTGAAAGGTGATATTCCAAACCAAGTCGAACAACCACCTCGCTTGCACGTATTCTTCCCCGACAAATCATCCGCCCTGATCGGGACTTCCGATCCTCACAACAGCGCCAAATCACTGATGGGTATAGCCCGTCAATCAATGCCCCCGGAGGCCCCAAGCCGTTCAACACTCAAGCTTGCCGAGGCGATTGAAGTATTTATGGATCGCAGTGAACAAACACGTCTATTACGGCAAGGTATGCAGGCCGTAGATCTGGGCGCAGCACCCGGTGGCTGGACATGGCAACTGGTCAAGCGTGGGATTCGTGTAACGGCGGTGGATAACGGCCCGATGAAGGGCATATTGCTCAAGCATCCATTAGTCACCCACTTAAAGCAGGACGGCTTCAAATACGAACCGCACCGCGCGGTGGATTGGCTGGTGTGTGACATGGTTGAGCAGCCTTCAAGGGTCGCTACGCTGATAGGTGACTGGTTTGCCGCTGGACTTACCAGAAATGCCATCTTCAATTTGAAACTTCCGATGAAGCAGCGTATCCAGGCTTTGGACAGCGCATTGGGAGGTATACGCAAAAGGCTGGATGATGAAGGCATCAATTTCCGCATGTCCGCCAAACAGCTTTACCATGACCGCGAAGAAATAACGGTATTTTTGACGAGGGTAAAAAAATAACCCTGCTTCAGCACCTTATTTTTTCCCCTGGCTTATATGCAGTAGCAACCCTTCCGCGGCATCCTCAACCATATCCAGGACACGCTCAAACCCATCCGCGCCACCAAAATAAGGATCAGGTACTTCTCGCTCGGCGTGGTGCCGCGCATATTTCAAAAATAATTGCGGATGCACCTCACTATCTGACGGTGAAATTCGTTGCAGTATGGCGAGATTGGCTTGATCCATCGCCAGCACATAATCAAATTGATGAAAATCCTCCTCTCCGACCTGCCTGCCGCGCAGATTGCTCATGTCGTAGCCCCGCTGCTTTGCAGCCCTCTGTGTACGCGCATCCGGCGGCTCACCAATGTGATAATCGTGTGTCCCCGCCGAATCTATGGAAATGTTTTCGGCAAGGCCGGCATTTTCTACATACTGACGGAACACCGCCTCAGCAGTCGGCGAGCGACAGATATTGCCCATGCAGACGAATAAAACTTTTATTTGATCGTTCATGTACTCCCCATTAATTTTGAATCTTGCGATTCGTATTGTAACTTCCAGATATACTTATTACTTGACTAATTATGTCGGGTTAATTAACATCGCATAAATTCTACAAATCAGGAGCATCAAATCATGGAAATTCCAGTACGAGATGGCGATGGGTACCTCGAAGATATGAATAGCTGGACCCCGGAAATAGGCCAGGCAATGGCAGATTCCGATGGTTATGCCCTGGACGAGACCAAGTGGTCCCAGATCATGAAGGCTAGAGAATTCTATGAGGAATTCGGTACCGTTCCGCCGATAAGGAAGTTTGTAAAATATATAGAACAGGATCAACGAGAAGTGTTTGACCTGTGGATGACGGGGCCGATGAAGCCAATCACCAAGTATGGCGGCTTACCTAAACCAACCGGCTGCGTTTAACCGTAAACTTTCCCCCAAACCGTCTGCGGCTCTTCAATGACGAAGGGCCACAGAATACTCCATGGATAAACTTCATCAACTTAACTTCGAAAACACCTTTGCACGTTTACCGGACAACTTCCATACCCGCCTGAGCTCGACCCCACTCCCTGCACCCTATCTGGTGAGTTTCAATCCCGTTGCAGCACAATTGATCAACATGGACATTGACGAAACTGATCGTCCGGACTTTGTTGAATTCTTTTGCGGCAACCGGGCAATACCCGGCGCTGAGCCACTGGCGATGCTCTATGCCGGCCACCAGTTTGGTCATTTTGTGCCTCAACTCGGCGATGGTCGCGCGATACTGTTGGGAGAAATACGCAATCGCGCCGGTGAACTTTGGGATGTGCAGCTCAAAGGGGCAGGTATCACCCCTTATTCGCGTCAGGGAGATGGACGTGCTGTATTGCGCTCGACTATCAGGGAATACCTGTGCTCTGAAGCTATGCATGGATTGGGCATACCCACCAGCCGCGCCTTGTGCATCGTGGGCAGCGATGAGGAGGTCTATCGGGAACGTATCGAGACTGCGGCAGTATTGACCCGGCTTTCACCTTCACATGTACGCTTCGGATCGTTTGAAGTTTTTTTTTATCGCGGTCAATACGAACAGATCGCCACTCTGGCGGATTACGTCATCGCCAGGCATTTTCCTGCATTGATGAACACTGACGACAGGCACCTTCAACTCCTGAACGAGATCATCCAGCGTACCGCCAGACTGATGGCACAATGGCAGGCGGTCGGTTTCTCGCATGGCGTGATGAATACCGACAACATGTCGATACTCGGCCTGACCTTCGACTACGGCCCGTTCGGCTTCATGGAGGCTTACGATCCCGGCTATATCTGCAACCACTCCGATCCTCAGGGAAGATATGCTTTCGACCAGCAACCTCAGGTTGGCTTGTGGAATCTGACTTGTCTGGCGCAAGCCCTTTCCCCGTTGTTCTCCCGTACCTCGGCAGAATCGTTGCTGGACGGATATGCTCCCGCGTTTTACCAACACTTCACAAAACTGATGGGCGCTAAACTGGGGCTGGGTAACGCAACCGAAGACGACCTTCCACTGATCTCAACCCTACTGGAAATGATGCAGACAAACCGGCTCGATTACACCAACTTTTTTCGAGACTTGGGAAACTTTGCTTCTGCTCCAGATGCTGAAAATAATATGCTGCGGGACCAATTCGTTGACCGTAATGCATTTGATGTATGGACCGCAGCCTATCGCTCGCGTCTGCAAAGCGAATCTGCCACTGACATCGAGCGCAAAGCTGGTATGGATCGCGTCAATCCAAGATACATCCTGCGTAACTATCTGGCGCAGATCGCCATCGACAAGGCCGAGAAGGAACGGGATTTTTCCGAGGTCGACCGCCTGCTCGCGCTGCTGGCGAAACCGTTCGACGAACAACCGGAGATGGAACGCTACACCGCGCTACCGCCGGAATGGGCGCAGCAGATTTCAGTGAGTTGCTCTTCGTAAGGTAAAGCAGGAGCCATCAAGCAACAGGCACTACCGGCTGCATGAAGATGATGGAGGGATTTCAAACAGGACGACTTGAATTTCCATCATGTTTCATCATTGCCTCAAACTGCTCGATCGGCAACGGCTTGCTGAAAAAATAACCCTGAAAATGTTTACAACCCATGACTAGAAGCTGCTGCCGCTGCTCAGCCGTCTCTACACCTTCGGCGATCACATCCAGATCAAGGCTGTTGGCCATCGCGATGATGGTGCGCACAATCGCCTTATCGCTGCTGTCGGTGACAATATCTCGGACAAACGACTGGTCGATCTTGAGCTGGTCGAGGGGCAATCGCTTGAGGTATTGCAGCGACGAGTAACCGCTGCCGAAATCATCTAGGGAAGGTCTGAATAAGTAGAAATAAATGAAAACGACGAGCGCACATTCTGTTGCAGATGTTCGAGTTGGCCGGAAATTACCCTGGCAAGGGTCATTTCGCCGACCATTCCGGACGATTTCCCGTTCATCAGACGCACCTTCCCTGCGGAAGTCGCAACAG
>JBGSMU010000115.1:0-14272 GCA_041739955.1 Gallionella sp.
CCAGCGACAAGTTAGTTTCAAGGCGATCCGCCTCGAGGTCATCAAAATTCGTGAAAGTCGGAAGTTTTTCGATCCATGGCCAGCGCGCGTCCCATTGCTTTTTGGGATCGATCACGTCTCCGCAGTTGATCGTATCGACGAAGACTTTGTGACTTTCTGCCCGATGATCCTTGTTTGCCTTTTCGACGCGCACCTCAATCCACTGCCACTTCTTGAATTTCTGACCTTCCTCGATCAACCTGAATGGCACAGGATACAAACGCCGCATCACCCCATGCTCATTGATGCCTGCGACGCATGACGTTTCGACGTGTTGTGCGCTGGGAGATGGATATGTCTTTGCCAGGATCAATATGCGTTCAACTTGCGAAGCCATCAACCGCCCCCTTCTCAATAGCAAAATCCGACCGATTATCCTATCGCATCGCCGCCTTGGGATTTTCGGCCAACAATTCCCAGAGTTGTGTTTTCGGTGAATCTAGAACTACCTATTTCCGCCTTTGACACCTTCCGATGCGCCAACCGCTACATGACCTTTTTGTGCGCCGGATTGCTTAGCTGAGCGTTGTTTTTCTAGCTGAACAACTTGAGCACGCAATGATTCTAATTCACGTTCAATCTGGATGCGCTTCTCTGCTTCTGCGCTCTGTAATTTGAGAATATTGCTTTGCAATTTGTCATTCGCCACATTATTACCGCCATCCTGAACATAGGACGCGATTCCAATACCGAGGGCGAACACAGCCAGCACAGCGGACACCACCACCGACACAACGGCGATCTTAAGCTGATGACGTGTGTCTTTATCCGCTTTTTCGCTCCGTGCATCAAAGCGGAGCAGGAAGCCACTTGCTGCCTGAGTCAGGTCCTGTAAAAGCTTGGCTGATTGAGCAGTCATTTCTCCCGTCAAGCGTGACATCTCCAGCTCTTCCTTACGTTCACGTGCAATTCGTGATTGGTGCTCATTCATTATTCTGAACGTTTCATGAGCTCGTGAATTGTCTGCTTCGAACTGAGCCACATGAGGTGTCGAGAATTTATCGAACGCCTTCAATGACTCTCCAAGGGTGAAGCTGCTCAAGTTGACCTGTTCGAGTAATTTACTTGCGGGAGACATGGCATCAAGGCGCAGTTTTTCATATATGCGGTGGTGACGCTCAATCATCGCGATCAGTAAACGATCCAAATAGACAACAGCGGATTCGCCTTCAAGTCGAGTCACCGCTGCTTCACCTTTTCCAGTTCGCACATCCTTAAAAGAGGGGATCGCGACATAAGCTTCGGCAAGCGCTTCCAATTCATCAGCCGATAGTTGTTCAACTATTTCGCTGGGTAATGGGTCCCTTTTTTCCTGAATCTCAACTTGATTAACCAAGCTGGCAATACGAGGCACTAGCCCACGGAATCGGACTAAGGCATCCCCGCTGGAAGACAGTCGCTTAAACTCGTCGAGGTCACCCGCGTTGGCCGGATATAGATGGATGGTGTTAAGGCCGCAGTCCACTGTTGCCTGTGGCTTTGCCCGCAGCATGAGCTGATTGATACTTACCCCCTTCTTCGGCTCATCAGTCATGCGTTCTCCGAACGTAAGCGGGCCAGTTACTCACTCCGTCACCCTCTCATATGCCTGGCGCACGACATTGATCGCCGCCGGAATATCGTTCAAGGATTCCAGCGTGTAGATCACCCCGCCAGACTCCATCGCACCGATGATGAACGCGTATTGCGTTGCGTCTTCGCTCTTATCGGATGAATCCTCGCATTCGGCGAAATCCAGATTCAGCAACAAGATCAAGCGTTGCTTGCGCGGAATGATTTCAACGAAGAAATCGAACACGCGGTAAATCACACTGCGATCGTTCGGCAGTTCAACGACATCGCTACCGAGAGCCTGTATCTGAGGCTGGATGGCATCGAACAGTTGCTTGGCCGTCGCATCGAACTCAACATTTTCAATGTTGAAATTGGCCGCATGCGCCTTGTACTCCTCCAATTCGCGCTGCTTCACGGCCAGAGGATCAACCACCAGGGGCCGCCACACTCCCAGCGCTTTCTCAGCCAGTTGCTTGCCGCGCTGCTCAATAGCGGTAGCTGTCCATTCCGATTGCTCACGGATGAATTTATTCAGTCGCAGCGGGCTATCGCAAAACCCACCGACAATCTTCTGCTTCTCCGCAAATGGCCGGTCGCTGTAGGTGGAGTTGTAACCGGTCAGTGTCAGATTTCCTAGACGATGAAGCCACATCTCCTGAACTGTTTGCCAATCGTTTCCAAGCATCGCCCTCCACTCTGGGCGCAAATCCTCGTTTTGCGGCATGACATGCTCAATGGTGAATAAAGAGGTGTCGATGCGCTCCTTACTGAAATTTTCCAAGCGATCCAGCAAGTAGAAACAGGTACGCATATCATAGACATCGCGTGTTTCCAGTGCTTCGCGAAACTCGGCATCAGTCGGAAAGCGACGTTTTTTACCTTGACGATATAAAGCCACCTTGAGGCTCAATAGCGGCTGCGCCTCGGTGATTCGGTAAGCAAGGCTGGCGAAAATCTGACCCAAGCTGCGGGTTTGCATGTCGCACACCGAACGCCTGAAAACAAAGCTTTCCAGCAACTCGATGGCCTCGACGAATTCGTCGGCACTCAAGGTTTTGGCCCGGTCATGGAAATCGTAAAGGGTCAGCACCACTGGCGATGCAACCTCAATCAGCGAACGCAGGCGAGCAAATGCCTCTTTTAGAGCGGGCTGTTTTTCCTGCCCCAGACTGAATGCAGTGTAGTAAGTACCAAAGCGACGCAGATCGCTCAAGATGCCATCCACCCCGCGCTTATCTACCGTGCGCAAGAAAAAGCTGCGGAACTCGTGGTAAATCTCAGCTGCCTTCAGGGGCGTGCCTGGCCGCAATTGCAGCGTCAGGAAATCCTTCACAAACTTGTCAAACTCGGTACGGTAACGGCGACCAAAAGCATGTTCGATCGGCTGCCAGTACTCCTCGTAGAGTTGCGTCTGCGAGGTCTCATCAAGGCGCATCAGCACAAAGTTTCGGATCAGATCGGCCTGGGTCAGATCGACACCGGTTGAATTCAGACTTTCAAAGATCATCTGCGGATCGTCCTGTCCGCGTGTCAGGCAAACATCCACGACCACCAGCTTCTTGATGCCGGCATAGACGATTTGCACATCGGCTTTCGACACCAAATCGCGCAGAAAACTAAAATTTTCCTTTACTCGCTCCGAAGCGGCATCTGGAATACCTTTGCCATCGAGCTGGGCGATCAGCGTGTTGTGATCTGCCCGCCGCAGATGCAATTTGTGCCTACGATCCCCTTTACCGTGGCGGTTCCGGAGATAGTAATCATCCAATTCCTCAGGTGTAGATACTTCGCCCAAGTCCTCACCGGCATCTTGCAACTCTTTGATTCGATCACGGAGGGCAATCAACAACAGTGTCAGCGTCGTCATCCGCTGCTGGCCGTCAATCAGCAGCCAGCGCGTAATCGCCGCACTATTGTCCTCTGCTGCCACATAGACTACAGAGCCAAGGAAATGGCCTTTGATTTTGGGATCACTGCCGACCCGGATTACATCCTTCCACAACTGCTGACAATGCTTGGTTCCCCAACTATAGTCACGCTGAAAGATAGGCACGATGAACTGTTTAGCGCCTTCCAGTAAACTCGTTACAAGTGTGTCTTCGGCTTTCATTGATTGATTACCTCACTTTATAGCTTCACTTCAAACCGCAGGTAATCAACCAGGCGTTTCGACTCTGTAACCTCGTCATGTGGCAACAGCAAATATTTCCAAGGCTTCGTTCCGACCTCGACCGAATGAGCGGAGGCATGTTGGCACCAACGTGCGGCAGAACTGGCCTTCGCCTGAACTTCCTGGGTATCGACATCCGTCCTCGCTTTGGTCTCCACCATAAAAATGGTGGTATCCGTTTCGGCGACGAAGTCCGGAATGTACTCCGGCTGCTCAGTCCCGAGCTTGTAGTAGATTTGGAATTGCCCCTTCGCGGGCTTAAACCACTTCAGCGCATCCCGCTCCAAGATGATCGAGAATCTCCGCTCGGTATCAGAATCAAATTTCTGCAGTGGATAGAGGCAACGCTCGAAGCCCCCAAACAGCATCTGCTTGATGCGACTGGTCTCAACTACCGTTTCGCGGAAGTGATGTGCCGTCTGGCCCGCCGTGGCGGTGTAGTTACACGGCTTCAGTTCGGTAAAACCACGACTGACCTGCACCTCATACGAGGTTGCTTGCTCCCAAAAGTGAGCCATCATCTGCGCATGGATTTCACGGGCAATCAGCCGCCGATCCCGATCCAGCACGTTGCGGGCTTCATCTTCCGACAGATAACCCAGCAGATGCTGAACCATCTGCCCAGATAGATCGTAAAGTAAATCGGCGTGTGTGAAGTAGTCGATGTCATCAAAGTCCACCAAGGCATGGACGATGTAGTCCTCTAGCCGCGCTTCCTTCAAACCGACTTCTGATGCCAGGGTGAACTGTTCGTTGGTGCGTAGCATCTGGCCGACGATTTCACGCTCGCCCGGCTGCAAGTGCAATTGGCCGACATCCAGTTTGAACGGATGAAAGCCCGTGGTGACCTCGCCCGATGGAACCACGGCAATACGTGGAATATCGATGGACTGCTGCACCACAATCTCAGTGGTTTTTGCCACCACTGCTGCCAGATCGAGCTTGCTACCGCCATCATCAACACCAGCAAGCAAATTGCCTTGCATCGGCTTCAATCGCGCCGTCACCTCGGCTAAAATTTCCTTCTGCACATCGGCGTTGAGCAGGGCGCTGCTAGTTGGCACCTGATCACGCTTGACCTCGTACCTGCCGATCACCTCCATCACGACACGCGCCGCTTGGCGTTCTGCATCAGTTGTAAATATTGGCGCATGTGGCGTCGTTGCTGGGCTCGATCCTGTAGCCGATCCAGCACCCGCAGGGGTGACTGTCATTGCTGGCGCATCCGTCAACCCCAAGCGAGTCATCGCGCCCGAACCGACCTGAACGCTGACCTTCTTGTCGTCGTCACTCGGCGCTTCGAGGATCACCTGCTTCAGGCGAATCGGCGAATCACCACGGTTTGCTTCGTCGATGATCTCCTGGAATTTGTCGTGGGCGACGATGTTCAAGCGATCCACTACGGCGACGCCGGTGCGCTTACCGTAGGGCAAACGCAGACCACGACCAATAGACTGCTCGATCAGTGTGCGCGCATTCGCCGCACGCAGCGGCACGATGGTGTAAAGGTTGGTCACGTCCCATCCTTCTTTCAGCATGTTGACGTGAATCACGATCTCGGTCGGATTGTCCACGCTTTCCACAGTCAGCAAGCGGCTGATCATTTCTTCCTCCTCCGCGCCGGTGCGGCTGGAGTCCACCTGGATTACCTTGCCCCTGTAGCGCCCACCATGGAACGCTTCCGACTCTAGAAGCGCCAAAAGTTGCCCTGCATGTGTTGTATCGCGCGCAATGACCAGCATGAAGGGCTTCACGATCTTGACGCCATTCTCGCGCGCATAGGTCAACAGCTCGACCTTGGTGTTTTCATGCAGGCGCACACCGTCTTCCAGTTTGGTTTTTTCAATGTCCTCGGGCGTGTGTGCTTTGGCGTCAAAGTTGCGCTGGGTGACAACCGCAGGCTCCTTCACGAAACCATCTTCCATGGCTCGCGCCAACGGATAGTCCATCACCACGTTTTTGAATGGAACGGTCTTCCCGCTGCCCGCTTCCACAAACGGAGTGGCGGTCACTTCCAGGCCAAACAGCGGCTTCAAATCGTTGATCGAGCGGACGCCCGCGCTAGCGCGGTAGCGATGCGACTCATCCATGAGCAGTACCAGATCCGTCAGATTCGCCAAATAGTTGAAATAACTATCTCCCAATACCTCTTTCATGCGCTTGATACGCGGCTCCTTGCCGCCACGCACCTCGGAGTTAATTTTTGAGATATTGAAAATATTGATGGTCACCGGTGAGAGCAAACTGCCTTGCACATTGGCGGCCCGTTCCTCGTAGTTGTCGCCGGTGATGATCTCGGGCGACTGCTGGGCAAATTCAGCAATACCCTTGAACACATACTTGGGCGTATTAGGAGTGAAATCGGCGATCAGCTTGTTGTAAATCGTCAGGTTCGGGGCCAACACGAAAAAGTTATTGATGCCATGTGCCAGATGTAGATAAGAGACAAAAGCCCCCATCAGACGAGTTTTACCGACACCGGTCGCCAGCGCAAAGCACAGTGACGGGAACTCTCGCTCGAAATCCTCCAGCGTTGGGAATTCCGCCTTGAGGCAGGACAGTACAGATGACACATCACGTTCGTGACCCAACAATTCGGGCGCTGCGGCAAGCGCACGCACCAAACGAGAGAGAGATTCTGCCTGTGGGGGTCGAAGAGAGAGACGACCGGTGACGGCATTCATAACGCGTGCATTCATTATTTATTCTCCCCAAACAGCCCGCCCTGTCCGGGTGCAGCTTTTTTGCCTTTAGGTGATTTGATACTGCTGGTAGCAACCAAATCCACTGCTTCTTCAACCTTGGCCATTGGTAGATTGGCCACATTCAGGCTGTAGTCGTCTTGCCCCCACTCGCAACGAGACAGCACCATCTTAGGAATCTTCTTCATGGTCAGATTCGGCCAACGCTCAGCAGCCTTGGCCGCCGTTGTGCCGTGAAAGGCCGCGCAACACACCAACAGGCTTTGCTCGCTGCCAACCTCGTCGGAGAGCGCCTGCAACTGCTCGGATGAAAGATTCTGCGTAGTGACGTAGATAAAGTCATGCTCGCTGGAGTATCCATGCTGCCACCACTGTGTTTCGGACGGCGCATAGTTGAAGCCTTCCAGCTTGCACAGCGCCTCGGCTAAATGCGCGGCGTTGTATTCTGGATTGACGACCGGATTACCCCAACGATCGTTAATGATCAGACTGGGCGCGAGTGTGTAATAGCGAAAGCCTCCACCGCCCGTCCAAGCGACGGTCTCTGTAATTCCGCTCAAATCCACACCATCAACAATTGACTTAAGTCTTGGAATTACGTGGGTGTGGCAATGCTCACCGATTTCCACAGTGATCCATTTCCGCCGCATTTTGTGAGCTACAGCTGCTGTTGTTCCTGATCCAGCAAATGAGTCAAATACAATATCGCCAGCAGAGGTGCACATCTCCAGAACACGTTTCACAAGAGCTTCGGGCTTCTTCCCATTTTTGAAGTCGACTCCACCCTCCGGTCCAATTCCATTCCAAGAGATATCAGTCCAAACATCTGTTATCAATTCCGCAGGCACTAACTGCCCATCAATTTCCGACAATCGTTTGTCATAAAAAACCATTTGGCGTCCATTGGCGATATAGAAATCAGCCACATCTTCATTCGGATGGACAAAAACTTTTTCTCTATTGATTTTTGACTTGCCAATTGTTTCTTTGCGCTTAATCGCAGCACCACCACCGACAGCAACCAGTTGAAATACTGTATCTGCGTTCCTGATAGCGAACGCTGCAACCTCATCATCGAAATATTCCTCAAGTTTCTTGCGTGCTAACGTTGCCGAGTTAAAACCAAGGCTTGCCGCCGTGGCTTCGGCAATTCCGATCCAGCGCCATAATGAATAATGCTCATCCTTATTGGTTAGGTATTTGTTGTATCCAGAATCGTAGCCCTTCGGAATCCATATCTTGGACAGAGGCTTTTGCGTCTTGTCCTTTGCGTATAACAACAAATAATTCGCAGTTGAAAATACTGTTGCTCCTGTAGCCTTAAATCCAGAAGGATCATTAGTTGTCATCGAGATAGTGTTGCAGTAATTTGCTCGCCCGAAAATTTCATCTAGCAAAACTTTTGAATAAGCCATCTCTGAGTCATCTAAATGTACTGCTAACACCCCATCCTCGCGGAGTAGTCGCCGGAAAATTTCGAATCTATCGCGCATCAAACCGAGCCAAATAGAATGTTCAAGCCCATCGTCGTAATGCTCAAATGCAGAGCCAGTATTAAACGGAGGATCGATGTAGATACATTTCAATTGGCCCGCGAATTCCTGCTCCAAGGCTTTGAGCGCCAGTAGGTTGTCGCCAAAGATCAGGCGATTGTCAAAAATATCGCCATTCGAAACCCGATGCTTGGCGTGGTAGGATTTCTCCGGATCTTCAAGCAGAATTCGCGGCTCCAACCTTGGGCGTTTCTCTTTGCCAATCCACGTGAGTTCAAGTTTTTGTTTGCTCATAATGTTCTTCTCATAGTTGTGGTGCACGACTCGCTAAGTAGTCGATCAAGCGTTTTCTCGGATAAACGTCTGCTGAGCTACTAACATTGCGCAGCGGCGGCACCGCCGGATCGGCAGCCAGCATGTAATTTTTTTCCATCAGATCAGCCAAGAAAGTTGCAACATTCCCCTGATTGCGGAAGTAGGCGAGTGGCCCTTCAAAATGCAAACGTTGCTGGGCCAGATCGAAGGCATCTTGCCGAAGTTGATCCAGTGGCTGACCGATAAGGATTGCGATAGCATTTCCGTCCAGCACGACAGCCCCTCCGATCCTGGCACGCAGACGCTTCATCATTGACGTAATAATCATGTGGCTACCATGGCGATAAATCAATCGCTCTTTGCCCCTTGCTTTTTGCTCATTGTCCAACACTACCGCACGGATAGCACGGTAGCAATGCACAGCATTTACAACCATGACACCGGTTAGTTGTGGTGAAAACAAAACCTGGTACTCAGTAGATTCCGGATTGGACAGGCGTGCCGGGTCGCTCTTCAACCAAACCAAATAACGCGGATCGTTTTGCAGCAAGGACAGTGCACGCAGTGCTTCTTCCAGCATGATCGCTTTGGCACTCACTGTCGCAGCCGCTTCAGGCCGATAGTGATACTCATAATCTAGGTGAGCGATCTCCTGCCGCAAACGTTCCTGGTTTTCGTCGAGCGATGCAAAGTTGGCGGCCTGTACCGGGTTTTGGTGGTTACGCGCTTTGGTTACGCGCTTGCCAAACTCTCCGTCTGCCACTGCCTTGATGAGCGTCAACATCACTTTTGCGTCATCAATGCTCTTGCCTGGATGCTGGCATACAAACTCAGCGGCAGATGCCACGGTCTGCGCACCGTTGATAATGGACAGCCCACGTACCTTGAACTTCTTAACGCCGTTTTTGGTGGATTTCGGTTCAATCAGATCGCAGACCGCTGTAACACCATTGTTCAGATAAAAAAAGTCCGCTGGATGATCGTGCAGCGTGCTTTTGATTGATTTGTTGACCTCTGATTTTGTGCTGCCCAGAAAGTAACGGATATTGCGCTCGTACAGGGCTTTGCCATATATCTGGTGCAGTGCAGTCAGGTCAGCCAGACGGGCCACACCGTAATAGGTCGTACGCGGCGTTTCGATCTTTTCGTATTTTTGCAGACCAATTTCGGCATGAACGGGTTTGTAGGCTTGTTCTGCCAGTAAATCACGGGTGATATCGGTTGCCGTATAGAACTGCACCTCTTTGTCCAACCGTTCTTCATCGAGATCGTCATCGTCAAGCATTGCCTGTAATGCATCGCTCGCAGTCTTGGAAATGCCATCTCCCGTGTAAGGCACGACAAGGCGAATATGGCTGCAAGCATCAAGCGCCCCCTCAATTTCCGCTTGTCGTTTCTGCACATTGTCATTGAAGGATGCAAACTCCTGTTTGAGTATCAACCTAACGCCCTCGCAGAATGGTAAAGCATCTTCCTGCTTGAACTGCTCGGATTCCTTTAGCTTGGTTTGCAATAGGTAGAGTGTTTCGCTCTTATCGTGGTAGTAGATCGCGTCAAGACCTTTGTCATGAAAATCATCGACCACTGCCCCCGCCGCCGCTTGCGGTGTCAAGTCGAACAGCTTATGGAGCACAAACGCACTGAAAGCACGGGATAGCTGCTTGGCTGCCTGATCAGCAGGCTTGGCAGCACCTAACAACGGCGGCAAAAACGGCACAAACCGTTCTGCCAACACCTTCTTCAAGATAGACATGTACTGAGGTTCAATCGCCGCCATCACACCAACTCCCATTCAATTGTAAACAACGTTTGCTCTTGTATTTGTTGCTGAAGTTGCAGCTCAAGCTGGGCGATCAAATCGTTACGCTGGGATTCAACCTCATCTTGACGGTCGAATAATTCCCGACGTAGCTTGTTGCGCTTGCTTTCCAATTCGCGCTGTTGCTTTTGCCAGTGCAGCTTTTCATCCAGGGTTGGCGATATGGCAGCTGTGCGACGTACTTCCTTAATCTCGCGATCGATCTCCTTGATCTCTTGCTCTAGACCGAGCTTCAAATCATCGGCCCACGCGTCCAGCTTCTCAACTTCCTGCTCAAAATAGCCGAGGTTGCGCTGGTTGATCTCGCGCAGGAGATGCTGTTTACGCGCCTCAATATCTGCCAGTAGAGTGGCATCGCCTTCGTTGAAAAGTCCTGCCGATTGCATTTGCGCGGGAAAGCGCAGCAGCTTTTCCGGATCGTTTTCAGCCAAGGCAACACCATCGGTGGTAGTGGCTGACACCAGCAAGTTTTGCTCTAGGTTTCCGAGTGCCTCCACAGTGACCAGCTTGACTGTGAGCCAGCCGCTCTGGCCGCGATAGGATTTTAATGTGCTCACCTGCGTGCCGTAGTCGTCGTAGTTAAACACGAGCCTGATACCAGCCAGTTGTCGTGACTTGGCTTGATGAACTACCCACTCGGCAAGAAAATGGCCAAGCCGGAACAGGTGCGCTTCACCGCTACGCCGAGGAAGTTCATAGCGCCCCAAATCAACGCCTTCCAGTTCGGCATCCGGCAAGCGCTGCAACTCGAAACCATCGTCATCAAATTCAGCACAGTCACCCAGCTCTGCTCTAGTCAGGTCCATCAACATGTGCTCGTAACGCCCCCGGGCCGCACGACTGTCTTCTGCGCGGATACGCAGCTTGTCCTGAACCTCTTCGTCGAAGTTTTCCAGGAGCAGTTGCCGTGTCTTGACCATTGCCTCTGATATCTCACCCGACAAGTCGAGCTGCAATTGCTCGAAGCTGGTTTTGATGGCTTCTGAATCGCGGCAATTTTGGTAAATGTCAGCGATGCGCCGTTCAAAGTCCACGCCAGAACCAATTGCGCCAAGCACTTCGTCACTTGCGCCGAAAACGCCTTCAAACAGTTGGAATTTTTGCGCCAATAGCTCATAAACGCGAGCATCCGCTTCGTTGCTGCGATCAACAAAATTGACCACGACCACATCATGCTTTTGTCCGTAACGATGACAGCGACCGATACGTTGCTCGATGCGTTGCGGATTCCACGGCAGATCGTAATTGATGACCAAGGAGCAGAACTGGAGGTTGATGCCTTCCGCTCCTGCCTCGGTAGCAATCATGACCGTACCGCGATCCTTGAAATGCTCGACCAAGGCAGCGCGGGTGTCGGCAGTCTTGGAGCCACTAATTTTGTCTGTGCCTTCGTGGCGCTTTAGCCAGTCCTTGTAGACGGCTTGTGCGCGAGGGTCACTGTTCGTGCCGTTGAAGAGCACGATGCCATCACCATAGGGCGTGTCTGCCAGCAGTGTCAGCAGGTAATCCTGCGTTTTTCTGGACTCCGTGAAAATGATGGCTTTTTTGGCAGCGCCGAGCCGTTCCAACTCCGCAAACGCTCGCTCAAGCGCCGTCAATAGTGCCTTGCCCTTAGAATTGTCGCGGATGTTGGTAGCCAGCGTCTTGAAATGCCGGAGCTCCGCAATTTCCAGTGCGACCGCGTCGCGTTCGTTCTGTGCCGAGGTCGCGTCGCTGGTATCTTGTCCATTCCACTCGTCGGCGGTTTCGTCGAGCGACTCATAATCCTCGTCTAATGCCTCAGCGAGATCAGGAACGTCAGTAGCTTCGTCCAGCACGCCTTGCAGGCGCTTGGCCATCGTTTCCAATGCACCGGCAATCGCGTGCGTGGAAGATGCGAGCAGCTTCCAAAGCACCAGTGAGATCAACTGGCGCTGGCCATCTGGCAGAGCTTTTAGATTCGGGCGGCGCAGGTAATCTGCGACGAGGGCAGACAATTCTCTTTCCTCGCTTGAGGGCGTGAATTCCTCAACGATTGCACGTCTGGCCGTGTACGACACGTACTGCTGCACTTGTCGGCGCAACGTGCGCTTGCAAACCGGCGCGAGTCGGGTTCGCAGGCTGCTAAATGCCTGCTCTTTATTCTGGGTGATGAATTGCGAACGGAAGCTATCGAGATCGCCAAAAACCCGGTCATCGATCATGCTGACCAGTCCGTAGAGTTCCAGTAGTGAGTTCTGCAGCGGCGTGGCTGTCAATAATACTTTGGAGTGAACTCGTGCCAACGCATCTTTCAGCGTCTTGGCAATGACATTGCTGGTTTTGTAAACGTTGCGCATTCGATGCGCTTCATCCATAACCACCAAATCCCATTCGATTTCTTTGATGCTATCGGCTTTTGCCTTGGCGAATTGGTATGAACAGATAATCGGACGGCCGGCGATACGGAATGGATTTTGACCTTCTTGCTTGACTATGGCGTTGTAGTTTTTGGCTTCAAGAAGCAGACATTCCAGAGAAAATTTGTCCTGCATCTCTTGATGCCACTGCTTGCGCAGGTTGGCTGGCGTGATAATCAAAATGCGACGGCGACGTTCTGCCCATCGCTGTGAAATCACCAATCCCGCCTCGATGGTTTTTCCCAGCCCAACCTCATCGGCAAGAATGACCCCGCGTGATAGTGGATTTTGACAGGCGAACAATGCTGCCTCAACCTGGTGAGGATTGAGATCAACCTGCGAGTCGACCAGTGTTGATGCCAGCGAGTCGACGGAATTGCTGGCGGCGCGGCGCGTCAACAACCAAGCAAAGTATTGGCTTTGGTGAGGCGTAAGTAGTTTATTTACCATTGCCGAGTCCTACCTTGTTCTATTGAGAGCATTCATCATTGCTCTGTCTGCCGGTTTGTCTTTGTCGCCGGTGCCTGTGTCGAGACGTATCCAGGCGCGAGAACAGCATTTTTCACCCCGTAAAGGGCCAAGTGGTCTTTCAGCCACAATCGATATTCAGGGCCACGCAAGCTATGGTCTGGCGAGCAATCCACGCTCCATTTGCGCAGGATATAACCCGCTGTTGCGGCACGCAGATTTACTTTCAACACGCCTTGATCCATGTTGTAGTCCATCAAGGTAATCTCTGGATACGGTTGGTCTGGATGTGGCACCAGTTCAAGCTCAACGATGCGTGTCCACTGGATGTCCTGATCGCTTTTCTCATGTGGCAGCAGATCAGCATCTTTCATTACGACTGGATGTGTAATCCGTGTGATGACAAAGTCACGAAATTCTTGGCTTTTACGATCGAATGCCCTGACGTGCCAGCGAAGGCCGTTGTCGATCAGCGCGAATGGAACCAGCTCACGCTCCGATTTGCCACTCGAAATCGAGTGGTACTCAACTTTCAGAGGGCATTGTTGATGGATAGCCCGGCTCACGCTTGCAAGCGTATCAAGTGCGGGCTGAGTCAAGCGGGCGGGGATATCACAAGTAATCCATGATTTAAGCTGTGATGGTTCCCCATCGCCGAATCCCTGCGACAACCAGGACAATACCCGCTCCGGAGGGAAATCGAACACCGGACGAAAATCGCTTCCAAATACATACGATTTGCCCTTGGAATCGTAATCGATGTTATTCGGTGCTAATTCCTTATAGAGTGCAAGGTCACGGGTGGCCGCTGCCGACTGAATGCCGAAACGCAACACTAAGTCATTACGACGGATCTCCCCAATGAAACGAACGTGCAACTCAATAAAAGCGAGTCTGTCGCGCTGTGGCTGGGTCAGGTCTATAAGTTGTTCGTTTGACATTCTGTCCGGTTAATTAAAATCAATGATGGATTTTGAGTGTTGTTGCGCATAGTATATGCGTCGTAATAGAATGCCGCAATCATTCTAATACAATCCGACACCATAATCATATTGATGATGGCAATAACTAAGGCAAGCATACTTTCGAGGCATCGTACTACTGGATCAAGAGATAAAGCTGGCGACATTGGACAAATCGCCTGCGGTATCAAGCGCCATCATGTGCCCAAATAGCAAAGTTATTGCCCGTTAGAACCACTATACAAAATCAGCAGAACATCGCATAAATACCTGGTTCAAATCGGTGCTTGATTGGAACGTGCTCGGTATACCGACGCTGAACTAGCGATCACCCAAGGCAATTAACCGCTGTACCAGTTCTCCCACTGCGGT
>JBGSMU010000124.1:0-6749 GCA_041739955.1 Gallionella sp.
GATGAGCTTGGCCAATTACTCGCAAGTTAAACTCAATGCAGTAGCGAGGAGATTGAATGAACGCCCAAGAAAGACACTAAACTACCAAACACCGGCAGAGTGTTTTGCTCAATCTGTTGCATCCACCGGTTGAATCCAAGCACCTTTTCGGCCAGTGCGCTTTCAAGGTCGCCCTCGAATGTGCAGCCGGTTGATTTCTGGTAGCCGTTTTCAGTCAGTGCAAGCTTGCCGATGACCCATTGAGGGTTGTCAACAAAATACTGGTTACACGATATTTGTTGATGCCTCCAGTATTCCTTGCTTTCCCCGTAGATCGTGGATGTTTCCGGCAGAACGATGGTTTCCATCCAGCCTTTTTTACTGCCACGTCCCTCCAGCGGTTTTTGCAGCACCAGTATGTCGGTTGTCACTTCGGTGTTGGCAATTCTCTTGAAAGCGGTATTGGGCAGGCGAACTGCCGCCACCAAATTTGCCTTGCTGCCAAGATATTGGCGCACCTTGTCGTCACACTTGTCCAGCGTCCCGGAGGACGTGATGAACACCACCAACCCGCCCGGCCTGACAACTTCCATCGCTTTCGCAAAGAAGTAATCGTGGATCAGGAAGTTGGCGTAGGGAACGTTGCGCAGTTCCGGCACCTGGTAATTCCCGAACGGAACATTCGAGATAGCCAGATCGTAAAAATCATCCGGCAGCTTTGCCGCCTCAAACCCGCTCTGTATGACGTTTACCCCGAAATCCCCGTAAAGAGCCTTCAGGATGCGCGCCGATAGTTGATCGAGTTCAATTGCCGTGACGGTGCTTTGCCGGGCAATCTCCTGCGGCATGGCGCCGAGGAAGTATCCGGCACCGGCGGATGGCTCAATGATGCGGCCACCCTTGAAACCCAACCGTTCCACCATGCGCCACGTCGCCTCGGTAACTTCCAGTGCGGTGTAGTGAGCATTTGGTGTGCTGGCTTCGGCAGACTGGTACTCATCTTCGCTCAGCAATGACTTGAGGCGTTCGGCGCGGGCAACCCACGACGGCTCCTTCTGGTCATCATTGAACGCTTGCGGAATGCCGCCCCAACCTGTGTAACGGTTGAGCACTTCCCGGTCTTCCGTGGTCGCTTGCCTCTTCTCGGACTCCAGCTTGCGCAGGCATTCGATTGCAGCAATGTTGGCCTCGAATTTGGTGACGCTGCCGGACAAGCCGGAAAACGTAACGGCATCGAGACGCGGCCATACTGTTTTGATTGTTGCGACTTCGGCAGCCAGCGCTTTGGGGAACAGGATGATTTCTGCTTCTCGTTGCGGGACAACTGGCCCTTGCCCTTGTAAAACTATAGTGGCAATCGGGGCGTTGTCTTCAGGCTCAAAACCGGGCAACCACATGATTGCCGCAGCGATTTTTTTCAATTTCATTATTGCCTCCGGAAATTAAAAGCCCCCGGAGACACTTCTGCCCTTGCGGGAAGAAATATCCCGCAGGGGCAGTTGAAAACACATCACAGCGCCTCGTGATGCAAGTTGTTTGTTGCCTGGTTTTGCTGGCTACGTCTTGCTAGAACTTCGTAGCCTCTTAATCGCATGCACACATTTCGTCACTGTATTTTTTTCGGCTTGCAATAGCGCGTGACTCCATATTTTCTCGAGTGCGGCATACGCTTCGTCGAGCACGGCATTCCGTATCAAGTGCCTGCCTGCTTTCAGTTTTTCAATTTCCGCTTTAAGCTCTGCAATCGTTTCCATTTTCTGCTCCGTAAAAGGAGACACCGGCTCCCTTGCGGGGAGGATGTCCCCGCGTGGGTTGAACTACTTTTTGAGGCAGCGATCCACAGCATCCAAAATTTCTGAACCGCTGTAATGTCTTTGAACCTGGACATAAAGTAATGCCCGATCATTTTCAACCTCAAGCTCAAGTCGTTTGACTTCGCTCTTGGCTAATTCGACCGTTCTTTTTTTTGCCTCGATTTTTAATGCGGCATCAAGCAGCCTGTTACCTACCTCGTCAAGACGGGGAACAATTGCCTCGATTGAAGGCATGGAAGGTGTTGTCGTGTCCATTTTATTCGTCCTCCAAATCAAAGTTCGCTGCCCAGCGCGGAAGATCAATCGTCTCGATCTCGCCGCTCGGTTGATAGCCAGGATACTGCTTGTTCTCCTGACACCATTTCAGCAACTGGAGCGCGCCGCGATACTTGGCACGCCCAACTTCGATCATTTCCTGGCTGGCGATGTAGCAGGCCGTCGAATACGGTGCATTTTTTTCCACTGCGATAAAGTAAAAGTTGACTGATTTTCCAGTCACCGCCTTCATGCCATCAGTGTAAAAAGCGGCCTGCACGTCATAGCCCAGATTGGCTATCGCTTTCGAGAAACTGTCTTTGCTCGCACCGCAGCAGCTTTTGAGGTCTGCCATACCGTACTCGCACATCCAGTCCGGACGTATCCTGCACGGCAATCCCGTGTCGTCATCCGTCCAGAACAGGGATGTCTCGGCTTCGCCATCCTCAAGCATTTTGGCTGCGCCCGCATGATTGAAAACGCTCACCCTCATTGCGGCAAGCGTGTCCATCTGCTCTGCGGTCAAGGGGGTCTTGCCCGCATTTTCAACATCCCACTTTGCGGCTGTTTCCTTGCCTTCCTTGGTGCGTCGGTCGAACTTCGGCGCGAGCACATAATCTTTTGAAAAGGCCTCGGGTTCAAGGACAAAGCTGTGGAATGCCAAACCGAATTCCATTGCTGGCGTTGGTTCGACTGATCCCATTTTGTATTGCAGGTAATGTTCGGGTGACTTGAGCAGTTGAACAATCCCGCTGTGTGATATTGCCTCACCGGAGTGGTAAACCTGTATAGGCAAATGTCTGACGATGCGCTTCATTTTGTGTCTCCTCTTTGAAAAAAAGGGGGACACAAACCCTTGGCGGGGAGGTGTCCCCGCGCGGGTGTTAGTTCAACTTCAGCATCCAGACAATCGGACGGCTGAGGATGTAGCCACTGATGCAGCAAGCAATAATGATGAGTTCCATGGTGTTCTCCTTTTTTATGAAAAAAACGGAGACACCATGACCCTTGCGGGGAACGATATCCCCGCTGGGTGGTTATGACGATTGCTCGTCTTCTGTTTGTTTTGATTGGCCAGCCACCAATATCAGTTCGAGCAATAAGCCGCGAAGTAGATGCGCTGAAAATAGCCAACTCAAAAGCAAATGTCAATCGAATCGATTTAATGAAATAGCGCCGCTTTCATCGCTCTCGATGTCGCACGTCCCACAGCACAACTACAGAGCGCCTACAGGCCATGTGCGAAATTCACCCGCTTTCTCCGAACTCGAGAATTCTCGAAATGCCGTTCAAATTTGAACGGCAATTTGAAGATTATTTCTGATTGCCGGGGCAGAGTAGCGCAGATGAAAACATTCAGCTCCCTCACACTAATCGAAGCGTGGATCTGGTGCATGTCGCGCCTCGATGCCATGCACGCACACCTCGTTCGTTATGGTTTTGCTTACATCGCCCTGCTCTTTGGTTATTGGGCATTCGCCATGAAATACGAACTCGATATCAATGTCAGCAACAGCTTGAGTGGCGTTTTGTATCTGGTCGAAAAGCGCGCGTTGCCGGAGCGCAATGACTATGCGGCCTTCCTGTATCCGAGTGACTTCATCTATCAAAAGAATTCCCGTTTCTTGAAACGAGTCGCCGGTGTGGCTGGCGATACTGTCGAATCAAGGAACCATCAGTTCTTTGTGAATGGCAAGCTCGTTGGCGAAGCGATGCCATTCACCTCGCATGGGCTTCCGATTGAAGAGAGCGGCTTCAAGGGTGTCATCCCTGCGGGTTACTACTACATGCAGGGCGACCATCCAAAGAGTCTTGATTCTCGCTATAAAGTGGTCGGGCTGGTATCCGGCCAGATGATCATCGGACGCGGCTTCCGCTTGTTTTGATATGCCTACTCTTGTTGATCGTCTGTTGGTGAAGTGCGGCGTGTTGCCAAAGACGCTTGTGGCGGCTTCGCCAGCAACCCTGTTTGCGGCTGCCAAAGAAGCAACCTCGATCGAACACTTGCGCGACATCCCGCGCTACCCCCCATTTATGGAGGGGCTACCCGTTTACCCGCCCTCTGCATTACTGGCCACTCAAAAAGAGTTGGTGGACGGGGTTCGCCAAATCATCGCAAATGAATCGTTACTGAATGAACACTACATTCCCTCAATGATGAGGTTGGCCACGCTGGTGCAATTGTTGCCGGCATCGCAGGCACACCATCATCGTGGCGCAGGCGGGATGTTGCGGCACTCCATTGAAGTTGGTTTGTGGGCATTACAACAAACCGAGGGAAAGCTGATACGCGGTGTGGTCGCCCCGCAACAAAGACGGGTTATTGAACCGCGTTGGCGACTCACTGTATTCCTGGCCGGCTTGTGTCACGATCTTGGCAAGGTGGTGACCGACCTGACTGTTACCGACAGAGAAAACTCGCAAAAGTGGCGCCCTTACAAACAAGGTCTGCATGACTGGGCAAAGTCTCACAATGTCGATAATTACTTCCTGCACTGGCAAGAGGGGCGCGGCAAGAAACACACCAATGTTTCAAGCACGCTCATGGATTCTGTCATCAGTAAAGGGACAATGGATTGGATCAGCGATGGCAGCACCGATGCGTGGGTATGGCTGACCGAATCGCTCAATAACAATCCCGGCTCGACAAATCAAATCCACAATTTCATGGTGAAGGCCGACCAGTTAAGTGTCGAGCGAGACTTGAAGAGCATGGGTGTTGCGATGGCCGGCTACGAGATCGGCGTGCCGGTCGAGCGCTATCTGACCGACATCATGCGCCGTTTGGTGCAGGAGGGTATCTGGCGCATCAATGAGCCTTCAGCCCGGGTTTGGAATCTTGAAGGCACAACCTATCTGGTCTGGCCGATGGCGGGTGAAGAGATTGTGCGCCGAACCAGGGACGAAGATATACCCGGTCTGCCGAAGACAGTGGACGGCATCCTGGACATGATGGTCGAGCGTGAAATCGCTTTCATGCGCGATGAGGAAGGTGACCCGTTCTATTACATTTCGCCGGACGTGATTACCGGGAAAATCCCTGATATGCGGATGAAGGCGATCCGCTTGCGCGACCAGGCGTTGATTAGCTCAATGCCGATTGCCCCGGTTCCGGGAAAAATCCACTCAAGCAAGACAGGAATCAAGGAATCTGCCGGCGCAGCTACAGGGCGCGAGGACGCTCAAGCCGAATTACCGTTGATTTCTCAAGATGACTACAGCGCATCTGCGGAGCATGTAGAAACCGCAACCGCAGAGACCATTCCACCACAAAGCAACTCTGGCGCGTCTGTGGAGCGCCTGCCAATTGGTGAGCCAGTAGAGGTTCAAACGCAATCCGGCGCCCATCCCGGGGAATTGCCGCCACCTCCGGTTGTGATTCACGCACAAGAGCCGCTTGCTTTGGCAGAGTTGGACGGCGCAATGGGTGAGTTGCTTCGTGTCTTGCTGGGTGAGTTCAAGAGCGGCAAGAAGTCATTTGATGTCCTGGGCATGAAACAACCCGATGGGAGCGTTTATCTCAAGTGGCCCGATGCGTTCGCCGGTTACGGATTCACCATGAAGCAGATTCTGACCGACCTTACGGAGTTGGGCTGGATGGTCCCCGCCAGCGATGTCGCCAAGGTTGGGGACGCCGTGTTTGCCGGAGGGGTGGCAAAATCCATCAAGTTGAGCGCCGTTGTCGGCCATCTGTTCGGATCGACAAACGATAGACCCTCCCCTGCAACATCTATTGCCAGAGTGGATGAATCAACCGGGACAGCGGCTGCCGCATCCGCCCCTGCATCCAGTTTCGAGGAAGTCTTTCAGCTTGCTGAAAAGAATGAGCCATCGTCGACCGCCAGGAAGTCCGGGAAACGGTCATCAAAAAAGAGCGCCAGCAAACCGGATGCAGATGTTGCCGGCATCCAGTCCGGCACCACAAAACCCGGAAGCCGGTTGCTCATCAAGTTACACCAACAAAGTAAGGGTAAGTCCATTGTTAAAAGAAATTAAAGCGGAAGTGGAAGTGATTGACGTGATCGTTGGCCGATACGACAACGGTGATTGGTATGCGACTTCGGATGCCATACCCTGGCTTGCGGCAGAGGGTGGCACTGCCAATGATGTGATGCGGACAATCCGGCGGATTGCTCCGGTCCTGCGAGGCAACTTGTGCCTTGAGATTCCGTTCGAGCTGAAGTGGCACATGGTGGACGTGACCAAATGAGGCGCGGGATTGTTTCGGCGGCGCTTTTCGTTGCGCTGCTCCCAATGTCGTTCGCTGTTCTGGCCGATGACTTGGGTGTGGTCGGTCCGACTTACGAAATCTCCGAGCGTGACGTGCTCGAGTTGATCACGTCCGAACTCAAGCGCATGGAGAAATCGGGAGAGTTGGCCAAGTATCAGGAAGACTACAAAAACAAAGTCGTTTCCAGTATCGAACATCCGAGGCCGCTGGACGGGTTCAAATCTACAGAGACGGCCGGCACGCGCTACTACGACCCGTCCGTGGTGACGGAAAAAGACATCGTGGATGCAACAGGCAAAGTCCTTTATGCGCGCGGCACACGGGTCAACCCGCTCGATTACATCGGGTGGAATAGTTACCTGCTGTTTGTGGACGGACGCGATGAAAAGCAACTCGCATTCAGCAAGAAGATCGCGGCCACGTCTGATAGGCCGGTGAAGATTGTATTGGTAGCCGGTGAGCCGCTGTCG
>JBGSMU010000136.1:0-7487 GCA_041739955.1 Gallionella sp.
CACATCATTCAGTTGTGCAGGATTGGCCTTGCCCTTGCTGGCCTTCATGGCGAGACCGACGAAGAAGCCGAACAGTTTGTCCTTGCCGCTGCGGTATTCTGCAACTTTCTCAGCATTCCCCGCGATGATCTCATCTACCAATGCTTCTATCGCGCCGCTGTCGGAGACTTGTTTTAATCCCTTGGCTTCGATGATGGCGTCAGCCTCTCCACCTTCAGCCCACATCGCGCGAAACACTTCTTTCGCGCCGGAGTTGGAAATGGTGTTGTCGGCGATGCGTGCCAGCATTCCGCCGAGTTGCCGGGCGCTGATCGGGCATTGCGCCATATCCAGCCCGTCGCGGTTCAGCTGCGCGCTCACTTCGCCAATGATCCAGTTGGCGCATATCTTCGCTTGCCCTGTCGCATCACCGAGCGCGGCTTCGAAATAGTCGGCCATTGCGCGCGACGATGTTAGCAGGCTGGCATCATATGCGGACAAGCCCAGATCGTTGACATAACGCAGCTGCTTGTCCTGCGGCAATTCAGGCAGTGTGGCGCGCATTTCTTCAATCCACTCGGGTGAGATTTCGAGAGGCAGCAGATCAGGGTCGGGGAAGTAACGATAATCGTGCGCATCTTCCTTGGTGCGCATCATGCGTGTCTCACCCGACTCGGGATCGAACAGGATCGTCGCCTGTACGATCTTGCCGCCGTTCTCGATGGTGTCGATCTGCCATTGCACTTCGTAGTCTATGGCTTGCTGCATGAACTTGAACGAGTTCAGGTTCTTGATCTCGCGGCGCGTACCCAACTGTGCACCGGGTTTGCGCACCGACACGTTCACATCGCAGCGGAACGAGCCCTCTTGCATGTTGCCGTCGCAGATGCCGATCCACTGCACCAGCGAGTGTAGTGTCTTGGCGTAGGCGACCGCCTCGGCGGCTGAACACATATCGGGTTCGGAAACGATCTCCAGCAAAGGAGTCCCCGCGCGGTTAAGGTCGATGCCGGTCATGCCGTGGAAGTCACCATGCAGCGATTTTCCCGCGTCTTCTTCCAGATGCGCGCGCGTGATACGCACAATCTTTTCGTAGGGTTTTGCATTGCCCGACAGTGGTTCGACCAGTATGGTCAGGGCACCTTGCCCGACGACAGGCAGATCGAACTGGCTGATCTGGTAGCCCTTGGGCAAGTCGGGATAAAAGTAATTCTTGCGCGCGAACACCGAGCGTGGCGCGATATGCGAGCCGGTGGCGAGGCCGAATTTGATCGCGCGTTCTACGGCCCCTATGTTCAGTACAGGCAACACTCCCGGCAACGCGATACTTACAGCATCGGCCTGGGTGTTGGGTTCCGCACCATAGGTGGTGGACGCACCGGAGAATATTTTAGTGTTGGTCGAAAGTTGTGCGTGCACTTCAAGACCGATGACGATTTCCCAAGTCATTTCTTTTTCCAATCCTTTTGGTTCTTACAACCCTTGCGGAGTTCGGCTGTGCCAGTCGGTCACCAGCTGGTATTGGTGCGCCACGTTCAGCATGCGCGCTTCCTCGAAATAATTTCCTATGATCTGCAGGCCGACCGGCATATCGTTGTCACCAAAACCGCAGGGGATGGACATGCCGGGCAGTCCGGCGAGGTTTACCGCGATGGTGTAGATATCGGACAGATACATCTGCACCGGATCGTCGCCCTTTTCACCCAGTTTGAACGCGGTGGAAGGCGAGGTCGGCCCCATGATGACATCGCAATGTTTATAGGCTTCGGCAAAGTCTTGTGCGATCAGACGGCGGATCTTCTGTGCCTGCAGGTAGTAGGCATCGTAGTAGCCGTGGCTCAACACATAGGTGCCGATCATGATGCGGCGCTTCACTTCTTCGCCGAAGCCCTGCGAGCGGCTTTGCTCGTACATATCGGCCAGGTCGCTGTAATTCTCTGCACGGAAACCATAACGCACACCGTCGAAACGCGACAGATTGCTTGAGGCTTCGGCCGGGGCCAGCACGTAATATACCGGCACGGACAGTTTGCTGTTAGGCAGCGAGATATCGACCACGGTTGCGCCCATTTTCCTGTATTCGGCGATGGCAGCCTCGATAGCCTTTGCCACGTCAGCGCCCATGCCTGCAGCAAAAAACTCCTTCGGCAGGCCGATGCGCAAACCGGTCAGCGGCTTGTCCCCGGCCACCTGTTTATTAAGATCGCGCGTGTAATCTTCCTTGTCGCGCTGCAGCGAAGTTGAATCTCGTTCATCGAACCCCGCCATGGTGTTGAGCATCAGCGCGAGGTCTTCCGCGCTGCGTGCCATCGGTCCCGCCTGATCCAGACTGGATGCGAACGCGATCATGCCGTAGCGCGAACACACACCGTAAGTGGGCTTCAGGCCGGAGACGCCGCACAGCGCGGCCGGCTGGCGGATAGAGCCGCCGGTATCGGTGCCGGTCGCAGCAGCACAGAGGCGGGCCGCGACAGCTGCGGCAGTACCTCCGGATGATCCGCCGGGCACGCGTTCGGTATCCCAGGGATTCTTCACCGCGCCGAAGTACGAGGTCTCGTTGGATGAGCCCATGGCGAATTCATCCATGTTGGTCTTGCCGAGGTTGACGGCATCGGCTGCATTGAATTGGCTGACGATGTGCGCATCGTAGGGCGAGACGAAATTGTGCAGCATCTTCGAGCCGCAGGTTGTTAGCCAGCCTTTGGCGCAGAAGATATCCTTCTGGGCGATAGGGATGCCCGTAAGTGCCGTTGCTTTTCCTGCGGCCAGTCTTTCGTCTGCCGCAAGCGCCTGTTTCAGGGACATCTCCGGATTCACGGTGATGTAGGCATTGAGGCGCGGGTTAAGCTCGGAGATTTTGTCGAGGTAGAGCCGGGTCAGCTCAACGCTCGAAATCTTTTTGGCGCGCAGCGCGTCGCCGAGTTGTTTCAGGCTGGATTCGAACATGCCGGGTTACTCGATTACTTTGGGAACGAGATAGAGGCCGTTTTCTATCTGGGGAGCGATCGCCTGGAACGGTTCGCGTTGATCATGTTCAGTGATCGTGTCTGCTCGAAGTCGTTGAGCGACTTCCTGGGCATGGGACATCGGTTCGATTCCGGTTGTGTCGACGGCCTGCATCTCTGCAATCAGATCGAAAATCCCGGACAGTTGTGAATGGGCGGATTCGATTTCAGGCTCGTTCATCGCCAATCGAGCAAGACGGGCGACTTTCCGGACGTCGGTAGTGGTTAAAGACATAGCAAAAACTTTATTGAAATAAGGCTAATAGGGTATCATAGAAGGCATTATTGATGCACCACTCTGACTACAGGACAAGACATGTTTGGAATTCTGAAAGGCTATTTTACTAACGACCTGGCGATCGATCTCGGTACTGCCAATACACTGATCTGGTTGCGTGGTCAGGGTATCGTGCTGGATGAACCTTCTGTGGTCGCGATACGCCAGGAAGGCGGGCCTAACGGAAAGAAGGTTGTCCAGCAGGTCGGACTGGCTGCCAAGCATATGATGGGGCGCACGCCGGGAAGTATCACGGTGATTCGTCCAATGAAAGATGGCGTTATCGCCGACTTTACCGTTACCGAGTTGATGCTCAAGCATTTCATACGCAAGGTATACAAAGCGGGAATCTTCAGCCCAAGCCCGCGTATCGTGATCTGCGTGCCTTGCGGCTCTACTCAGGTGGAACGCCGCGCGATCCGCGAATCTGCGGTCGGTGCCGGCGCGCGTCGTGTTGAGTTGATTGAGGAGCCGATGGCAGCTGCGATAGGAGCTGGCCTGCCGGTGGAAGATGCGACCGGGTCGATGGTCGTTGATATCGGCGGGGGCACGACGGAAGTGGGTGTGATCTCTCTGGGGGGGGCGGTTTACTCGGGTTCAGTGCGGGTTGGTGGCGACAAATTCGACGAGGCGATCATCAACTACATCCGTAGAAACTATGGCATGTTGATCGGTGAAACTACCGCCGAGCAAATCAAGAAGGAAATCGGATCCGCTTTCCCGGGCAGCGAAGTGCGCGAGATGGAAGTGACGGGACGCAACCTTGCGGAAGGTGTTCCGCGCAGCTTCACTATTTCCAGCAACGAAGTTCTCGAGGCGATGACTGATCCCCTCAATAATATCGTCAGTGCAGTTAAAACCGCATTGGAACAGACACCACCGGAACTTGGCGCAGATATCGCGAGCAAAGGGATGGTGTTGACCGGCGGCGGTGCTTTGTTGCGCGACCTCGATCGTTTGTTGATGGAGGAAACCGGCCTGCCTGTGCTGATCGCGGAAGACCCGTTAACCTGTGTTGCCCGTGGATCCGGCATGGCGCTGGAACACATGGACAAGTCCACCAGCATCTTTACTACGGAGTAACTAACTGGGGAGTTTGGTTTGAATCGGGGGAGCCCAGTTTTCCTCGCGGTATTTCCATTACTTTCTACTCGCCAGCAATGATGGACAGTACACGATCATTCAGATTTTTTAACCGTGGCCCAAGCCCTGCAATGCGGCTCGGTTTTTTCGCTGTGCTGTCTTTGTTGCTGATGTTCATTGACGTTCGTTACCGCTACCTTGAGTCTGCACGAGGCGCCTTGTCGGTTGTGCTTACGCCGGTGCAGCGTCTTGCCGCCATGCCCGGTGAGCTGTGGGATTATGCGGGTGATTTTTTCGTCACCCAGAGCGAACAACACAGGCTGATGGGGGAAAATGAAACATTGCGGCTGCAGCACCAGAGCGATGCCGCGCAATTATCGCAACTTCAGGCATTGCAGCTGGAAAACCTGCAGTTCCGCAATTTGAATGCGTTGCCGCAGCGCAGTGAGTTTACGACCCAGTTGGTGGAAATTGTATATGCGGAGAGTGACGTATTCAGGCGCAGAGTACTCGTAAGCAAGGGTGCGGACTCGGATATCAGGATAGGCCAGGTAGTGATGGATGATGCCGGAATCGTTGGTCAAATTACACGAGTCTATCCGGGACTTTCGGAAGTAACGCTGATCACCGAGAAGAACCACGCCGTCCCGGTCCAGATACTGCGTAACGGTTTGCGTACTATCGTATTCGGAACCGGTGATATCAGTCATCTGTCACTGAGCTACATGCCGGTTGTCGCCGATGTGGTGGAAGGAGACACGCTTGTCACCTCGGGCATCGATGGCATATACCCGCAAGGGATACCCGTTGCACTGGTCGTAAAGATCGAAAGGGATCCGGCCTACCCTTTTGCACGCGTTACTTGTTTGCCCCTTGCGGGAGTGGATCGTCATCGCCACCTTTTGATTCTCCCCAATTCTCCGAATATGCCTGAGCGCCCATCGTTGCCGGAAGTCGATGCGCGCGCGCAGACAATGAAGGGTAAGTAATGACTTATTATTCTATGCAAGCCAAAGAGGAAATACAGCGTCCGGTTAGCAACCTGCTGATATTTTCGAGCCTGTTTGTTGCGTTGTTTTTGAATGGTTTGCCATGGGAAGGAGTGTGGCTGGCCTTGCGTCCGGATTTTGTTGCGGTCGTTGTGCTCTATTGGTGTACCCATAAACCATTGCGGATAGGTATCGGAATATCCTGGGCGGTCGGCATGTTGGCGGACGTCGCAGATGCAAGCCTGTTTGGCCAGCACGCGCTGGCCTATACTTTGCTCGGATTCGGGGGCGTGATGCTGCACAGGCGATTGCAAATGTTCGATCTGCGCCAGCAAACTACACAGGTGATGGGCATCTTTGCAGTTACCTATGCAATATATGCAATGGTTCACTGGCAAGTGAACGGAAACGTTGTATGGTCGTACTTTCTGGGGTTCCTGACCTCGACGCTGTTGTGGGCACCACTGAGCATCATGCTGCAGGCGATGAGGCAAAGGCGTGCGGTTCGTGAATGAAGAAGCAAGTCGAGTTTAAGAACCACCAGCGAGAGATATTCCACTTCAGGTTGCGATTGGTGGTCAGTATCGGTTTTGTGGCTGTGCTGCTCGCGATCCTTCTGGTGCGCCTGTTCTATTTGCAGGTGGTGCGCCACAGCCATTATCAGACACTGGCAGAAAGTAACCGCATCGCAGTCGTTCCCATCGTTCCCAATCGTGGCCTGATACTCGACCGCAACGGCGTAGTGTTGGCGCGCAACTATTCCGGCTATACACTCGAAATCAACCAGGCCAAAACCGCAGACATGGAGGCCACGATAAACGATCTGGCTACGCTGGTGGAGATCACCAACAAGGATCGCAAGCGCTTCAAGAAGCTGCTTACCGAGAGCCGCAACTTCGAGACACTGGTGATACGCAACCGGCTGAGTGATGAAGAGGTCGCGAGATTTGCCGCACAGCAATATCGTTTTCCCGGAGTCGAGATCAAGGCGAGGCTGTTCCGCGATTATCCGTTTGGCGACAAGATGTCGCATTTGCTCGGTTATATCGGGCGTATCAATGAAACCGACGCGCAACAACTTGAAGAAAGTGAACTGGCGTCCAACTATCGAGGCTCGGATTACATCGGCAAAACCGGTCTGGAGCAGAGCTATGAAAGCGATCTGCACGGTACTACCGGCATAGAGCAGGTCGAGGTGGACGCGGGTGGGCGGGCGGTGCGAATGCTGTCGAGTGCCGCGCCTGTTTCCGGCAATACGCTGATATTGAGTATCGATGCGAAGTTGCAGGAGATCGCCATGGAGGCGTTCGGCGACTATCGTGGCGCGCTGGTGGCGATCGACCCAAACAATGGCGAGGTGCTGGCTTTTGTCAGCAAGCCAGGCTACGACCCAAACCCGTTCATTGACGGGATCGACACGCAGAGTTGGGATGAGTTGAACAACTCGCCGGATGTGCCGCTCAATAACCGTGCGCTGAGGGGGCAATATCCGCCCGGTTCGACTATCAAGCCGTTCATGGCGTTGGCAGGGTTGAGTTTCAAAACGCGTTCGCCGGATGAAACTATCAGCGATCCCGGCGTGTTCTACCTGCCGGGCAGCAGTCGGCAGTATCGCGACTGGAAGGCGGGTGGTCATGGCAGCGTGAACATGTATAAGGCCATCGTGGTGTCATGCGACACATACTTCTACGGGCTGGCGACCGAGCTGGGCATAGACAATATCTTCAACTACCTGTCGCGATTCGGCTTTGGCAAGAAGACAGGTATCGATATGGAGGGAGAGACATCCGGTTTGCTGCCATCTCAGGAGTGGAAGATGAAGCGCTACCAGCAAATCTGGTATCCCGGCGATACCGTGTCGGTCGGTATCGGGCAAGGCTACAATCTGGTCACGCCGACCCAGCTGGCAGTCGCCACCGCTACGCTGGCGAACGACGGATTGGCGTACAGGCCGCATCTGGTGAAAGAAGTGCGCAGTACACGAGACGGTGAAAGTCGTACTATCGCCAGCGAGCCCTTATACGATCTGGGCATCGATCCCAAGTATCTCGATCTGGTCAAGAGCGCGATGGTGGGTGTTACCCAGCCCGGCGGAACAGCGGTGTATGCATCTATGGGCGCTCCCTACAAGATTGCAGGGAAAACCGGAACAGC
>JBGSMU010000182.1:0-12608 GCA_041739955.1 Gallionella sp.
AAATTTCCTCGCGCTGATCTTACCTCGTTTCGTCAATGTATCAAGTTCGCTGCGCTCTTGCTCGGTAAGTGTTACCCGGTATCTCGGTGACATGGTGACCTCCTTTGATTAAGGGTTTCACCAGTATGCCACAGGGCTCTCCGATGCGAAATTAATAATGGTACATGGCACTAGTTCTGCAGTCGCATCCAGCAGCGTCTCAGGTACGATCACCTACGCGGGAACCAAGGCTGGCCGCACCATCATCAGGGTGCGCGACGCAGCGTGCGTAACAGGATGCCAGAATTATGCAGTGGTCACCTTGCCTGACCAGGGAGGGGCATATACAGCGGTACCCTTCACGATCAGGGGTCTGCGGCAGACTGGAAGTAATGGCATGCCGACAAACTATGTCCTGAAAGCCTATATCGACAACTTGGGCACGGGATCTAACAACAAAGCCGATCCGGGTGGTTCATCAGCCACCTTTACCACGGTTGCGGGCATCAACTCTACCGGAAAGAACATCACCGTCACCGACCCTGGTGTGATCACACCGGTTACTCCGACCGGGGTGAACGTGTTCCCGGGGAATAATGCAGCGCTCATCGTATATACGCCCCCGGTCGATGCGTCCGGCAAGGAAATATCAAGCTCCTACAAGATCTATACGGGAACTGATGCTGCTGCGACAAACGGAACAACTGCAACCTTTACGGCTCAGGGCACCAATCAGACTGTCTATGTCATGCAAGGACTGGCTAATTCCTCAGTGCTTTATTTCAAGATGACTGGATTGAGCGGCGCTGCAGAAAGTGCGGCATCCTCTATATCCGGCCCCGTGACGATCGGGGACACTACCGGAGCCAATACCGTTTCCGGGACAGTTACCTACCCTGGAACGGCAACAGGTCCGATGATGGTTGGCCTGTTTAGCGACGTGACAGGGGTATATTTCACCACCATTGCAACGCCGAGCAGTGGAGTGAGCTACAGTGTTTCCGGCATCCCGAACGGCGACTACTTCTCGTTTGCCGTGATAGACAACAACAATAACAGCATCATCGATGCTGGTGACATCTCCAACGCCAATGGCAACGGTGGCGGCAGCTTATCGGTTACCGGCAATGTGGCGGGGAATACCATCGCCCTCACCTCGGCCGGCGCGATAGCCACTGTCAACTCGGATCACCAGTTCGATGGTGTGGGCGATAGCTACACGCTGATCCCGAGAGTCAATGACGAAAACAAGCGTGTGGTCAGTGCAACGATCATATCGGGACCCAATCTCCCCGTACCATTCGACATCGGCCCGACCAACAACAATTGCTGCCTGTGGTTCTCGTTAGGCACTACAAACCCCGGCGGTGAAACTTATGTATACAGGGTGACGTACTCCGATGACTTAACAGAGGACATGACCAGCACCGTTGCTACCCCGCTGAACACCTACGCGCAAAATCTGGTGGCTGTGACAGACGGAACCAGCGGTAGCAGTACATCAGTCCCACTGTTTACCTGGTCAGCTCCCGCTGCGCCACCTGTTCCCTACACATACTCTCTGAATCTATGGGAAAACGGCGGTTCAGGGAGCTGGTACTACCCCCAGAACAACGATATGCCAAGTTCCCAGACCAGTGTGCTGTATAACTTTGACGGCAATGCTGCCACCCCGACTCTGACGACAGGAACACCGGGCCTTTACAACTGGCAAATCCAGGTTCGGGACGCAAACGGGAATAGCGCGACGCGTACAGCTACTTATCCTTGACGCACGGTTTATCCAAAATATGACCAGGGGCCTTCGGGCCCCTTTTTTTATTTCAGTAAAATAAGCTCCCATGATCACTCTGAAATCGCTTGAGACCATCAATAGCCTGATAAGCAATCAGGGTGCCTATATAAAACCCATTGAATCCTGCGAAATAAGCCCAAATCGGCTAGAATGCGCCCCTTCGAAAAAACGCCGCCCGAGGCGGGACTTTTTACTTTGAACCCCATGCAGTTAATCCGTAATTTCTCCATCATTGCCCACATTGACCACGGCAAGTCCACGCTGGCCGACCGTATCATCCAGTTATGCGGCGGACTCTCCGACCGCGAGATGGAGTCGCAGGTGCTCGACTCGATGTCGCTGGAGCGCGAGCGCGGCATCACCATCAAAGCGCAGACAGCAGCCCTGCAGTACAAGGCGCGAGACGGCCAGGTCTACAACCTCAACCTGATCGACACACCCGGCCATGTGGATTTCTCCTATGAGGTATCGCGTTCCCTTGCTGCCTGCGAGGGCGCCCTACTAGTGGTGGATGCCTCCCAGGGCGTTGAAGCGCAGACTGTGGCGAATTGCTATACAGCCCTTGATCTCGATGTGGAAGTGGTTCCGGTATTGAACAAGATAGACCTGCCCTCGGCCAATCCCGAAAACGCCATCGCCGAGATCGAGGACGTGATCGGTATCGGCGCCAAGGATGCGGTGCACTGCTCGGCCAAGACCGGGCTGGGCGTGCAGGACGTGCTGGAATCGCTGATCATAAAAGTACCGCCGCCGAAAGGTGACCGGGATGCGCCTTTGCAGGCATTGATCATCGACTCGTGGTTCGACAACTATGTCGGCGTGGTGATGCTGGTGCGTGTGTTCAACGGCACACTAAAACCCAAGGAAAACATCCTGTTCATGGCGACCGGCGCCAAGCATCTGACCGAGCATATCGGTGTGTTCACGCCCAAGTCGGTAAAGCTGGAATCCCTCTCTGCCGGTCAGGTTGGTTTCATCATCGCAGGCATCAAGGAACTGAAAGCCGCCAAGGTGGGCGATACCATCACCCACCAGGCCAAACCCGCCGCCTCTCCCCTGCCCGGTTTCAAGGAAGTACAACCGCAGGTGTTCGCCGGGTTGTTCCCTGTCGAATCCAACCAGTACGAGGCGCTGCGCGACTCGCTGGAAAAGCTCAAGCTGAACGACGCGGCACTGATGTACGAGCCGGAAGTATCACAGGCGCTGGGTTTCGGCTTCCGCTGCGGCTTCCTCGGCCTGCTGCACATGGAGATCGTGCAGGAGCGGCTGGAACGCGAGTTCGACATGGATCTGATCACCACCGCTCCGACTGTGATCTATGAGGTGGTGCAACGCGACGGTACCGTGCTGATGGTGGACAACCCTTCCAAGATGCCAGACCCGGGCAAGATAGAAGAGATACGCGAACCCATCGTCACTGTGAACCTGTACATGCCGAACGAGTATGTCGGCGCAGTCATCACGCTATGCACACAAAAGCGCGGCATGCAGATCAACATCAGCTATCACGGCAAGCAGGTGAACCTGATCTATGAAATGCCGATGGCCGAGATCGTGATGGATTTCTTCGACAAGCTTAAATCCGTCTCGCGCGGTTATGCTTCTATGGACTACGAGTTCAAGGAGTATCGCTCGGCGGAGGTGGTCAAGGTGGATATGCTGATCAACGGCGAGAAGGTGGACGCACTCGCGGTGATCGTACACCGCGCCAACAGCCAGTATCGCGGACGCGAAGTTGCCGCAAAGATGCGCGAGCTGATCCCGCGCCAGATGTATGATGTGGCGATCCAGGCAACCATAGGCTCCAACATCATCGCGCGCGAGAACGTGAAGGCACTGCGCAAGAACGTACTGGCGAAATGCTACGGCGGCGACATATCACGCAAGAAAAAATTGCTGGAGAAACAAAAGGCCGGCAAGAAGCGCATGAAACAGGTGGGTAGCGTGGAGATTCCCCAAGAGGCTTTTCTGGCGATATTGAGGGTGGATGATTAGGGATGAATATGAATTTCGCATTGGTTTTGTTTTTATTGCTGGTGATCACCGGCGGCATCTGGCTACTGGATCGTTTTCTGCTGGCTTCCCGGCGCGGCAGCGGGGTTGAAGAGCCATGGTGGGTGGAATACGCCAAGAGTTTTTTCCCGGTCATTCTGGTCGTGTTCCTGATCCGTTCATTCCTGGTCGAGCCGTTCAAGATACCTTCCGGCTCGATGATACCGACACTGCAGGTGGGCGATTTCATCCTGGTCAACAAGTTCACCTATGGCGTGCGTCTTCCGGTCATCAACGAAAAGATCATCCCGTTGAACAATCCCCAGCGTGGCGATGTGATGGTGTTCCGTTACCCCGAGAACCCTTCACTGGATTATATTAAGCGTGTGATCGGACTGCCCGGCGATATCGTCGAATATCGCGACAAGAAACTGACCATCAACGGGATAGAGCAGACCCAGCAGGCTGATGGCGATTACAATTACGTCGAAACCAACCTGAACTTCGTGCATACCGAAAAACGCATCGAAGCCCTCGGCGATCACAAGCATGCACTGCTGGTGAATCCCGAGATGCCCACATTGCACTTGCGCGGTGTGGTCGAATTTGAAGGACGTGAAAATTGCAGTTACGATACCGACAGGGTCCGTTGCAAAGTTCCAGAAGGACACTATTTCATGCTGGGCGACAATCGCGACAACAGCCGCGACAGCCGGTACTGGGGATTCGTCCCCGACAACCAGATCGTCGGCAAGGCATTCTTCATCTGGATGAACTTTTCGGATTTTAAGCGTGTAGGTCTGTCTATCAACTGATACGGGAGAAAGAATATGACTCATTCAATGCGGAAGTTTCAACGTGGCATAACCATCGAGGGTTTTGCGATCATTGCATTCCTGTTGATACTTGCCAGCATCGTCGGCCTCAAACTGATCCCGCCCTATATGGAAGAGGCGGAGATCAGGAACATATTTACCGCTATTGCCCATGATCCCGAATTACAAAGTGCGAATCCTCTCGAGATTCAAATGGCATTTAACAGACGCAGCTCGATTGACAACATCACGTCGATCAAGTCCAGTGATATCGAAGTCAGCAGCGAGGGTGGCGCACTGTATGTAAGCGCAAGTTACGAAGTCAGGATCCCACTGTTCGCCAACGTCAGTTTCCTTCTTGAATTCAATCCCGGCAGTGAGTAACAGCTCCCCCCGAAAATTAAAAGTTTCACCGAGCAGCGAAATGCTGTGCAACAAGTTGGGTTATACCTTTTCCCAGCCGGAATTACTCAAGCGTGCCCTGACCCATCGCAGTTACTCGACAGATCACTACGAACGCCTGGAATTTCTGGGTGACAGTATTCTGGGGTGCGTCATCGCCAATTATCTGTATTCATCCTATCCGCAATTAAGCGAAGGCGACCTGTCCAGACTGCGCTCAAACCTGGTCAAGGAGGAAACACTCGTCACACTGGCTGTTCAACTCGACCTGGGCAGCCATCTGGCGCTTGGCGAGGGAGAGCTGAAAGGCGGAGGATTTCGTCGCCCATCGATTCTGGCCGATGCCATGGAAGCCATGTTTGGCGCCGTGTTTCTGGATGGCGGTTTCGAAGCGGCGGAAAAAGTCGTGCTCGGATTGTATGTTCCCCATCTGGGAAGGACAGACATCAATATACTGGGGAAAGACGCCAAGACCCAGTTACAGGAATACCTGCAGGGAAAACGTATCCCCTTGCCGGTCTACGAAGTCGTTGCCACCACAGGCGAAGCCCATGCACAATCTTTCCACGTCGTTTGCAACATCCCCACGCTGAATATCTCGGAACAGGGCGAAGGAAGCAGCAGACGCAGTGCCGAACAACAAGCAGCCCAGGCTGCCTATCAGAAAATAAAATCATGACATCAGAAGAACACAAAACCGCTCCCATCGAACAGCCAAATCCGTCTGCGGAAACATTCCGTAGCGGATACATCGCGATCGTTGGGCGCCCCAATGTCGGCAAATCCACATTACTCAACCACCTGATCGGCCAGAAGATCAGCATCACCTCGCGCAAGGCACAGACAACGCGCCATCGCATCCACGGCATCTACACCGACGACCAAGCCCAATTTGTGTTTGTCGACACTCCGGGTTTCCAGACCAAGCACCAGAACGCGCTGAACAAGAGCATGAACCGCGTCGTCACCAGCAGCCTGCGCGATGTGCAGGTGGTGATGTATGTACTGGAAGCGCTGCGTTACGACGAACGCGACCAGGAGGTGCTCAAGCTGTTGCCGGACAATCGACCCGTCCTGCTGGTGATCAACAAGATCGACGAGATCGAGGACAAGGGGAAACTCTTCTCTTTTGCAGAACGTGTCGCGCTGGATTTCAAGTTTGCCGACATCGTTCCCGTCAGCGCCAAACAGGGGACCAAGATTGAAGAACTGCGCGAGGCATTGCGCCGTCACCTGCCAGCCGGCGAACCCATCTACGACAAGGACGACATCACCGACCGCAGCGAACGCTTCCTTGCATCCGAGATACTGCGCGAGAAAGTCTTCCGTTTCACCGGCGAGGAACTGCCCTATTCGGTCAGTGTGGTGATCGAGCAATTCAAGCTTGAAGGCAAGCTGCGCCGCATCAGCGCGGCGATCCTGGTTGACAAGGAAGCGCACAAGGCGATGCTGATCGGCAAAAAAGGCGAAAAGCTGAAAGAGATCGCCACCCAGGCCCGGCTGGACATGGAAAAGCTGTTCGACGGCAAGGTGTTCCTCGAAGTGTTCATCAAGGTGCGCAGCGGCTGGGCGGATGACCAGCGCGTATTGCGCTCGCTGGGTTACGAATAATCCGCCGTCCCTGAAAACATCGTAAGATAAAACCTATACAATTGCAGGCATCCGGCAGAACAGAACCAAAGTAGCAACATTAATTTCAAACATCAGCGAGGATAACGATCATGGCAAAAATGAATGCTTTTTACGCCCAGTCCGGCGGTGTCACATCAGTAATCAATGCCTCTGCATGCGGCGTTATCGAGACCGCACGCAAGCACAAGGACAAGATCGGCAAAGTGTATGCCGGACGCAACGGCATCATCGGCGCCCTGACCGAAGAACTGATCGACACGACCAAGGAGTCGGCCAAAGCCATCTCCGCACTGCGCCACACGCCATCGGGCGCATTCGGTTCCTGCCGCTACAAACTCAAGAGCCTGGAAGCCAACAAACGCGAATACGAGCGCCTGATCGAAGTATTCAAGGCGCACAACATCGGTTACTTCTTCTATAACGGCGGCGGCGATTCTGCCGACACCTGTTACAAGATATCGCAGCTTTCCGAAAAGATGGGCTACCCGGTACAGGCTATCCATGTCCCCAAGACCGTGGATAACGACTTGCCGATCACCGACTGCTGCCCGGGCTTCGGCTCGGTAGCAAAATACATCGCGGTCTCCACGCTGGAGGCAAGCTTTGACGTAGCTTCGATGGCCAAGACCTCGACCAAGGTGTTCGTGCTCGAAGTGATGGGACGCCACGCCGGCTGGATCGCCGCAGCGGGTGGGCTGGTCGAGGAACATGGCATCCCCGTGGTCATCCTGTTCCCCGAGATCGAGTTCAACCAGAAGAAATTCCTCGCCAAGGTCAACGCGATGGTGAAGAAACACGGCTATTGCAGCGTGGTCGTCTCGGAAGGATGCCATTACCCCGACGGCAAGTTCCTCGCCGAACAGGGTACGCGCGATGCCTTCGGCCACGCCCAGCTGGGCGGTGCGGCTCCCGTCGTCGCCAACATGGTCAAGGAAGCGTTCGGATACAAGTTCCACTGGGCTGTGGCCGACTATCTGCAACGCGCCGCACGCCATATCGCATCGAAGACCGATGTCGAACAGGCATACGCGCTCGGCAAGGCCGCTGTGGAATTGGCGATCAAGGGACAGAACGCGGTGATGCCCACTGTGGAACGTGTCTCCGACAAACCCTACAAATGGAAAGTCGGCGTAGCCCCCTTGTCCAAAGTCGCCAACGTGGAAAAATTCATGCCGCGCAACTTCATCACAGCCGATGGATTTGGCATCACCGAAAAGTGTCGCACCTATCTCGCGCCACTGATCAAGGGTGAAGACTATCCTCCCTACAAGGACGGCCTGCCACAGTATGTCCGCCTGAAGAATGTAGCGGTTCCTGCAAAACTGGCTAAATTCAAAATTTAGTATCGCTGCAACTAGTCAAGTAACCCCTTGCACGGCCCCGGTCGGGGTTGTGCAAGGTCATGCTGCCGGACTCGATATTCCCCGGCGGCAGAGGTCAGTGGCCTCCTCTATGCTACAATTCGCGCCTTGATTTATTACCCATAAGGTACGGCAAAATGAGCTTGAACAAAGTCCCTTCCGGCAACGCACTTCCCGACGATTTCAACGTCATCATCGAGATCCCCCAGCACGGCGAGCCCGTGAAATACGAAGTGGACAAGGATTCCGGCGCGATCTTCGTGGACCGTTTCATGAACACCGCGATGCACTACCCCTGCAACTACGGCTACATCCCGCACACTCTTTCCGACGATGGTGACCCGGTAGACGTGCTGGTCATCACCCCTGTTCCACTGAACAGCGGCGTCGTGGTGCGTTGCCGTCCGCTGGCCGTATTGAAGATGGAAGACGAATCGGGAATGGATGCAAAAGTCCTGGCCGTACCGGTAGACAAACTTTCCACGCTGTATCGCGGCCTGAAGGACTACACCGAACTGCCACCCATCGTGCTCAAGCAGATCGAACACTTCTTCGCCCACTACAAAGACCTCGAACCCAACAAATGGGTCAAGATCGGCGGCTGGGAAGGAATCGATGAAGCGCGCAAAGAGATCATGGAAGGCGTTGCCAACTACCAGAACGCTCCAGAGAAACCACAGTTCTGATACCCGGAGAAAACGAATGACCGCACGCATCATTGACGGCAAGGCCATCGCTCAGGAAGTTCGCGCGGAATGGAAAGTTCGCGCCGATGCACTGAAGGCACGCGGCACCACACCGGGACTCGCGGTCATCATCGTCGGCGAAGACCCGGCTTCCAAGGTCTATGTCGCCAACAAGGTAAAAGCCTGTGCCGAGCTCGGCCTGCATTCCGAGCACGTCGTCATGTCAGCCGATACGCCGGAAGCTGAGCTGCTGGACAAAATCGCCGCACTGAACAACGACCCGAAGATACACGGCATCCTGGTGCAATTACCGGTTCCCAAGCACATCAACAGCGACAAGGTGCTCAATGCGATCGACCCCGAAAAGGACGTGGACGGTTTCCACCCGATGAACGTTGGTGCACTGGTCACCGGCAACATGCGCTTCGCGCCCTGCACACCCTTTGGTTCGATGAAGCTGCTGGAAAAAAGCGGCGTCTCCATCGAGGGCAAGCATGCGGTCGTGGTCGGCCGCAGCAACATCGTCGGCAAACCGATGGCGCTGCTACTGTTACAGGCCAACGCCACCGTCACGATCTGCACATCAAAAACCAAAGACCTCGCCAAGTTCACCCGCGATGCCGATATCCTGGTTGTCGCCACCGGCCGCCCCAAGATGATCACCGGAGATATGATCAAGCCGGGCGCGGCAGTGATCGATGTGGGTATCAACCGCATGGACAACGGCAAATTGTGTGGGGATGTAGATTTTGATTCAGCGAAGGAAGTCGCCGGCTGGATCACCCCAGTACCCGGCGGTGTCGGCCCGATGACCATCACCATGCTGGTAGCGAATACGGTGCAGTCGGCGGAACGGGCGACAGGCCAGGCCAGTTAGCCATGCTTTACCCGCCTAATCAGGTCTTTTTTTCGATGAGTTCGATAGCGTAGCCATCCGGGTCGCGGACAAACGCGATTACTGTTGTTCCGCCCTTCATCGGCCCCGCCTCGCGGGTCACCTTTCCACCCCGCCGCTTGATCTCTTCACAGGCCGCATATGCATCGTCCACCTCGATGGCGACATGGCCGAAGCCGTTACCCATGTCGTAGCGGTCGGTTCCCCAGTTGTAGGTCAGCTCTATCGCAGCCTGCTCGCTCTCGTCCCCATAGCCCACAAAGGCCAGAGTGAACTTGCCCTCGGGATAATCCTTGCGGCGCAGCAATGTCATCCCAAGTACATTGGTATAAAAATCGATAGAGCGATCCAGATCGCCGCATCGGATCATCGTGTGAAGTATACGCATCGTCTTTCTCCCGAATTTCTGCAAGTCATCAATATCACACCCGTATTATCCCCAAATTCCAACCGCTTTACGCCAACTAAAAAAGCAAAAGTTACTTGCCCCCACGCTTGCTGTTCATACTGATGACCAGCACCCCGCCCAATACCAGCGCCGAACCGATGATCTGCAACAGCGAGATGTGTTCACCCAGAAAAACATACGCCATGTAGATCGTGCTCACCGGACCGATGCTGCCGATCAGCGAGGCGCTGCCCGAACCGATGCGGCGTATCGCGAAGGACAGCATGAACACAGGCAACACCGTCGAAAAGATCGCCATCGCGATGGACAACTCATACACGCGCAACGGCAGGTCGAGCGCGGTCATGGGGCGCATCACCATGAACTGCAACAGGCTGGCCGCACTCGCCACCACCATCGCATAGGCGGTGAAACGCATCGCCCCGATACGCGCGATGGCATGCCCTGCTCCTACCAGATAGATCGAATAGGACAAGGTGCTGGCAAATACCAGTGTCGCACCCAACACCACCGCCCCGCCCTGCTTCACCCCGACATCGTGCAAGAATACCAGCGCGATCCCGGCGTAACACAAAGCCATCGCCGCCAGCGTCATCCTGCCGATGACGCGCTTGTAGATCAATGCGCTGAGCACCACTGTCATCGTCGGATAGAGGAACAGGATCAGCCGCTCCAAACCCGCCGAGATATATTGCAAACCGAGAAAATCCAGGTAACTCGACAAGTAATACCCGATCAAACCAAGGCCCAGCACCAGCAAGCGGTCATGGGTATTGAGCGGCGCGGCATGACGCCGCCAGGCCCACAGTGCGATGCCGATAAAGAACGGCACCGAGAACACCATGCGCAACGCCAGCAACGTGATCGCATCCACGCTGTCGAGATACGCCAGTTTCACCAGGATCGCCTTCGCAGAAAAACCCACCGCCGCAAGCAGTGCAAATACGATGCCGATAAACACATCCCGATGAGCGAAGGAACTTTCTGAGTGATTTGACACGGTGTTCAGACCCTGAGTTGTGGATTGCGGGTGCGGGTTGCAGGTCTGGGGAAAAGCAACGCGGCTGACCCGCAGTTGCCCGGTTAAACAATTAAATTAAAACAGGAGCGCGCTGCGGCAGTGGGCTAGTTTGGATAGCCACAGTCGCATCGCGATGATGAAGTCAACGGAAGTGAATTGCGTTTGCATGGGGAAGGAATATACGGAATGGTGCGTAGTCGGTCAATCATGTAACTCAAACAGCTGGAATCCAGGCAAGCTATACGAAAAATCGAGTTTTCGCTTACGACACCCTGCACCCAGCCAAGAGCAATCGTTATGTATGTCCGCACCTCGGTGCGGTTTCAACCGGTCGATGCAACACACTAGAATCTGCGTAAGCAGAAGAAGGAGTGTTACAGATGAAACAACGACCACGAATCTATTACACAGAAACCCAGAAGGCATTAATGTGGGATCGCTGGAAAAAGGGTGAATCTCTCCAGCAGATTGCACAATTATTTGATCGAAGCCACGGTGCAATACAGGGCATCCTTGTAAGGAGTGGCGGGATAAGACCAGCACAACGATGTCGATCCAGATTGGCGCTGACGTTAGCAGAACGTGAAGCAATATTGCGTGCAGTAGTAGCAGGCCAGTCGATCCGTTCGGCTGCAACATCCCTCGGGCGTGCACCCTCCACCATCAGCCGGGAAATCAAACGTAACGGTGGTCAAGAATGCTATCGAGCAAACCAAGCCGACCAGGCTGCATGGGATCGGACGCTGCGCCCCAAGACCTGTAAACTAGTAAAGAATAGAACGTTGGCGCATATCGTGGCAGGTAAGCTCCAGCGGCAGTGGGCGCCTGAGCAGATTGCCGGGTGGCTGAAACACACTTACCCAGACGACGAGAACAATCAGGTGTCACACGAGACCATCTATCGCAGCCTCTACATTCAAGCCCGTGGGGCCTTGAAGAAAGAGCTGACACAGCATCTGAGACGCACCCGAGTCATGCGTCGCTCGCGCCATCATACCCAGAAGACAGACAATCACGGCAGGATTAAAGATACGGTATCGATCAGCGAGCGACCTGCGACAGTAGAGGATCGGGCAGTACCGGGTCACTGGGAAGGCGACTTAATATGCGGAAGCGGAAACAGCCAGATTGCGACGCTCGTCGAACGTCATACACGCTATCTGATGCTGGTGAAGGTTGCCAGAAAAGATACCGAAACCGTCATTAACGCGCTCATCAAAAACGCTCGCAAGTTACCGCAGGAGCTTTACAAAACGCTGACTTGGGATCGAGGGAGTGAGATGGCCGACCATAAGCGTTTCACCTTGGCGACCGACATACAGGTCTATTTCTGTGACCCGAAAAATCCTTGGCAGCGAGGGTCGAATGAGAATACGAATGGACTATTGAGACAGTATTTCCCTAAGGGGATAGATCTTTCTCCTTACTCACAAGCACAGCTAAATGCAGTGGCGAGGAAATTAAATACTCGCCCCAGGAAGACGTTAAGGAAGGTCTGAATAAGTAGCAGAAAATGAGAACGACACCCACACATTTTGCTTTGGATATTCGAAATAACCATAAACGGCCCTGGCAAGGGCCATTTCGTCGGCCATACCGGTCGATTTCCCGTTCATCAGAC
>JBGSMU010000198.1:0-4691 GCA_041739955.1 Gallionella sp.
TGATCTGATTGAGGCGGCAATCACCCCACGCACCAAGGCCATCATCGCGGTACATCTGTATGGTCAACCGGCAGACATGGACAGGATCAACTTGATCGCCAAAAAGCACAAACTTAAAGTGATCGAAGATGCTGCCCAGGCTCATGGTGCCCGTTACAAAGGCAAGCGGGTAGGTACACTGGGAGATGCGGCCGGTTTCAGTTTTTACCCCGGAAAAAACCTGGGTGCGATCGGCGATGGTGGCGCGGTTACGACCAACGATCCGGTACTGGCAGAAAAGGTGCGCGTGCTCGGAAACTATGGATCACATGTGAAATATCACAACGAAGTAAAAGGATTCAACTCCAGGCTGGATGAACTGCAGGCGGCTTTTTTGCGCGAGAAGCTGGTAAGACTGGACAAGTGGAATGATTTAAGGAAAACGATAAGCGACATATATTTTGGCTCTCTCACAGGCAGTGGCATCATCTTGCCGACCGTACCTGAGTGGGCCGATCCGGTTTGGCACTTGTTTGTTATTCGCAGTCCACAACGTGATCGTCTGCAAAAAGAGTTAGCTGGTGCCGGTATTGAGACCATGATCCATTACCCGATACCACCCCATCTTCAGGATGCCTATGCAGAGATGGGTTACGGCAAGGGTTCTTATGCTATTTCGGAGCGCATCCACCAAGAAGTGCTGAGTCTCCCAATGGGACCGCACTTGACGGAATCTGAGATACGGTCAGTGACGGATGCAATCAAGGATTCCATTCGTGACTGACCGAACCGTTGACATAGCCGATGTCAAAACCGGCCAGCTAGCATCTGGAAGTGTCAGGCCGTTGGTGACTTTCGTTCTGGTTGCCTATAACCATGAAAAATACATCAAATCAGCCATTGAAAGTGCCTTGGCTCAAACCTACCGTCCCATCCAGTTCATTTTTTCTGACGATTGCTCCAGTGACAGAACGTACGAGATCCTTTGCGAAGCTGCGCGTGAACATGAGAAAACAGAAAATATTCAGCTTAATCGTAATGAAAAAAACCTGGGGGTGGTCAATCACCTGAACAAGTTATTCATTGAGCTGGCAGAGGGGAAATACTTTATTCAACTGGGTGGGGACGATATCACGACGCCAGATCGCACCGAAAAAGTGATTGATTGCTTTATTCGGACAGGTGCGTCAATGGTGGCCATCAATCCGTTGATGATGGACGAACCAGGGGCGGTGTCTGGCAAGAGATTGCTGGACAACTTTCCCACCGGGCTACTGAAGTTCGAAGAGTTCTTCATCAAGGGAGCCCGGTTCTTTGGGGGAGACATTGACAGGGAGCTGTTTGATGTCTATGGCCCGATGAATAACAGTGCACGCAACGAAGACAGGATACTGCCTTTCAGGGCATCCACGCTTGGGGGGGTTGCATATTTATCCGAGCCTGTTTACTACTATCGTGAACACGGAAGCAACATGTCATTCTGGATCAAGATGAAGCGTGATCCTGCCAAACAATTTAGCTATTCGATAGCCGCCAAAAAAAACGAATTGCAAAACATCGCTAATTTCATGCAGGAGGTTAGTGATTCTTATCCGGGCAAAAACAAAGAATTAATGCTGAAAAAAATCGAAGGTAAATATCAGAGGATGCGCTTTGAGCTGGCATTGTTTGAGTCGGGCTACCTCCCTAAATTGAACCTTGTACGTGCGGCATTTCGAATCGGGGGGAAACCGACCGAGATCATGCGTTTGCTGCTGATATGCTTGTCGCCCGGCTTGTACAAGCTGTTGCTCGCCGCCAGGCAAGCATTGCTGTGAATGGCGAGATAAATATGAAACCCTATGACCCTCAACAACCATTGATTTCGATACACATACCCAAATGTGCCGGTACTTCGTTCTCGAATATTCTGCAGTCATGGTTCGGGGAGGGTTTCTGTCGGCATTATTTCAATGAAATGAAAAATGAACTACCGGTGAAGCAAAAATTGTATTCAGGCTTTTTTTTCAGAAAGCCCAGGCAAGGGCTGTGTATTCATGGTCATTTCAACAATGACAGGGGAATGGGGGTGCTGGATTATTATCCTGACTCAGATCAACTCATCACAATCATCCGCAATCCGTGGGAAGTACACTTATCCAATTATTTCTATGTGAAAAGAAATATACAAAATGGAAAAGCGTATCGGGATGGAAAAAAGATAGGGATCGATTCTTTGGGGGGGCTTGAAGACTATCTCAAGGAAAACACCAGATCGTACATTTGCAAGTTTCTACCTTCAAACATCACACTAGACAATTACAAGGACATACTTGAAGAGAAGTTTGTATTTACCGGGATTGCTGAAAACCTACAGGGCTCAGTGAATCTGTTGGCGAACAAGCTGGGGTTTTCCGCCAAAGAAGTGCCAACATTAAATGAATCGGAGAGAGATGAAAATTTACCGGATGGTGCGTTAGAGAAATTCATGCAAGACAATCGCTTGGAAATGGCTATATACGACCATGTCAAGAATACCTTCGGAAAACAACTATCCGGATTTAACTCTCAACAGGATATTCAGGGCTGAAAGATGAGTAACGACTTTGATAACCGGCTCATCTTTTTACTGTCCATGCCACGTTCAGGCTCTACGCTCTTCAGCTTGATGCTGGGCAGTAATCCAGAGGTATGCTGCCCGCCGGAACCCTGGATAATCCTATTACTAGCCGAATATATGAATCTGGGTGATGTGAGAAACACGCCCTATGGGAGAAACTGGGCTGAATTGGCTGCGATGGAATTCATGTTGAGCAGTGAAAGAAAACAGAAGGGTGCAATAAGCGAGGCATTCAAGAATGCAGGTGAAATATTCGGGATGGAATCCGTACCGGCTGCCAGACGACTATTGGAAATGGCATACAAAATGCAGCTTGATGTTTCCGACAAGCGTGTTTTTGTAGATAAGACACCCCGTTACTATGCAGCTCTGGACCTGATCGACCAATTATTCCCCAAGGCAAAAAAGATCATCCTGTTGCGTAATCCGTTGGATGTTTATGCTTCTTACAAAATGAGCTGGAATAACATTGAAGGGATTTTCACCCCGGATGGCGTAACAGTCGGCACCAGGGATTTTTGTGAGGGCTTGTTCAATCTGGCTGATTACAGCACCAGTAAGCAGGATGGGTTAACGGTGATCAGGTATGAGGATCTGGTACGTGAGCCAGAAAAAACGCTCAGACAAGTATGTGAGTTCGCCAACATCGATTTTTCTCCCGCCATGCTTAAATATTATGAAAACACTTCGTTGACTGAGGAGTACAGACGTTCACCTGTTGGGGATTTGATTCAGAACAGGTCGCCATCGATCAGCAAGCGCACATCCAACGCTTGGGAGACACGGCTTGAAAAAGCAGAGATACAGTCCCTTATTGATGTTTTGGGTGCCGGAATATTCGAGAGACTCGGATATCTGGATACCGTCACCAGATTAAGGGAAATTTCGATTGATATCCCAACCGAAGAACAGGCAGTGAAAATGCGGAGCATATTGATGAAAGCGCTTGTGGTGCGTGTGAAGGAAAAACCCTATTCAACCTGGGATAGCTATCTTTCCCCGCTGCGAAACAGCCAGATCCAGTTGGCTAGAATGCAATCATTTTCCGGATTTATTGGCTATAAATTCAATCAACTCAAACGATCATTATTTCCTGGTTCAAGCAAGAGATAGTTAGCTTGATACCGTGACCACAACCAATATTTGACTGTGCAATATTCATCACATACTGACCTTATGAAGCCCGTTCTTAACCTCATTACGATCACCAAGGATGACCTGGATGGGGTGGCGGCCACTATCAGAAGCACAAAAAATATTCGCGCCAACTTGGGTGTCAGGCAAATCATCGTTGATAGCAGCAGCCAACAAGTGGCTGATAATATGCGTGAATTGTTGCACAACGAAGAAAATATTGAATATATCTGGCAAGAACCAAGCGGAATTGCGGGAGCATTTAATTTGGGAATAAAAGGTCTGGATTCCCAATGGGTCTGGTTCCTGAATGGCAGGGATGAGGTTCATCCGAAACTGGATGAGAAGCTTCTATTGCAGATACTCGACTCCACTCAGGCAGATGTATTGATCTTTCAAATTGAATATATGGGTGGCAGATTGAAGCGGAAGCGGAATCCTCCGCTTTGGGCGCTCTGGCCACCCATGTATCCCAACTGGGTACCTCATCCCGGCACTTTCATCAAGACAGAACTGTTTAAACAATACGGTGTTTTCGACCCGGCGTTCAAGATCGCAATGGATACAGACTTATGGATGAGGCTGTTTAGTGAAAAGGTCACTGTAGACATGCTTTCTATTCCTGTGACCCTTTACGATATTCAAGGAGTATCAGCAACCGATTCTGTTAGTACTGACAAAGAGGTGCAACAAATCTTCAGGAAGAATATTGGAAGAATATTGAATTGGTGGATTGCTACTGGTATTCATTTGCTTAAAACTTTAGCAATACCTTTCACACAAATATTTTATTTATTTTTGCGGAAACTAAAGAGGCTTACTAAAAGAATTTTCACGTGATTGAGCTTCCCCCGATAAATAGTCTTCCAAGGGCGACGTAAAATTAACGTTACTTTTGGAGGAAGCAGATGAAGAGAATACCGAAGCAGGAATACACCGCCGAGTTCAGGGAGTTGGCGATCAAGCGAGTCAAAGATGG
>JBGSMU010000229.1:0-2756 GCA_041739955.1 Gallionella sp.
AGGGGGAGGGCTAGGGAGGGGGTAGAAGCTTTAGGCATTGCGATATTGTCTACCCCCATCCTAACCTTCCCCCTGCAAAGGGGAAGGGACAGAATCAGGTTGTTCTAAACATCTCCCGTCACTTCATTGCCGTGATATTCCAGCCATGCGCGTCGGGTCGAGGCTTCCTGCTTACCCATCAGCATATTGAACATCTCCATATTCTCCTTGAACGACAGCGCCGACACATCTACCCGTAATGCTCTGCGGGTGTCCGGGTTGAGCGTGGTGTCCCACAGTTGCTCGGCATTCATCTCGCCCAGGCCCTTGAAGCGCGAGATCGACCATGCGCCCTCGCGCACTTTTTCCTGGCGCAGGCGGTCTTCGATGCCCAGCAGCTCGCCCTCGTTGAGCGCATAGAGTTTGCGGATCGGCTTCTTGCCCTGCGCGGGTACGTCCACGCGGAACAGCGGTGGTTGCGCGAGGTAGACCTTGCCCGCTGCCACCACCTTGTAGAAGTGGCGAAAGAACAGCGTCAGCAGCAGCGTCGAGATGTGCGCGCCGTCCACGTCGGCGTCGGCCATGATGTAGATGCCGTTGTAGCGCAGGCCGGACAGATCAGCATCCTCGTCCGGGCCGTGCGGGTCCACACCGATCGCCACGGCGATGTCATGTATCTCGTTGTTGGCGAACAGCCGGTCTTTCTCCACTTCGAATGTGTTCAGCACCTTGCCGCGCAACGGCAGCACCGCCTGGAATTCCTTGTTGCGTCCCTGCTTGGCCGAGCCGCCTGCCGAGTCGCCCTCGACCAGGAACAGTTCGTTACGCGCCGGATCGCTGGAGCTGCAATCGGTCAGCTTGCCCGGCAGCACCGCCACCGACGAGCCTTTTTTCTTTTCGACTTTCTGTGCCGAGCGCAAGCGCGTCTGTGCCTGCTGGATCGCCAGCTCGGTGATGCGCTTGCCGTAGTCCACGTGCTCGTTCAGCCACAGGTCGAGCGGGTCCTTCACCATCAGCGACACCAGCCGCAGCGCGTCGCGCGACACCAGCTTGTCCTTGGTCTGCCCCTGGAACTGCGGGTCGAGCACCTTGGCCGACAGTACGAAGCTGGCGCGCGAGAACACGTCGTCCGACACCAGTTTCACGCCCTTGGGCAACATGCCGTGCAGCTCGGCAAAATTCTTCACCGCGTTGAACACCCCATCCTTCAATCCCGAATCGTGCGTGCCGCCCGACCAGGTGGGGATCAGGTTGACGTAGGACTCGCGCACCACCGCGCCTTCCGCCGACCACACGATGGCCCAGGCCGCGCCTTCGCCCTCGGCATAGCCGCTATCGCTGACCTCAGGTACGAATTTTTCCATCGCAAAGATCGGCACCGCCAGTTCCTGTTCCTCGGTCGCCTCGGTCAGATAGCCGCGCAGGCCGTCCGGGTAGGTCCAGGATTTCGTCTCACCGGTCTTCTCGGTATGCAGCGTGATGCTCACGCCGGGCAGCAGCACCGCCTTGGAACGCAGCGAGCGTTCCAGTTGCGACAGGATCACATTCGGGGTGTCGAAATATTTCGCGTTCGGCCAGGCGCGTACTGTTGTGCCGGATTTCTTTTTCGCGCAATCGCCGACGCGCGCCAGCGGTGCCTCGGCCACGCCGTTTTTGAAGCGGAGGAAATGCTCGCCGCCGTCACGGTAAACCGTGACTTCGACCTTGTTCGATAGTGCATTGGTCACCGCCACGCCGACGCCGTGCAGTCCGCCCGCGAACTTGTAGGCCCCGCCCGATTCCTTGTCGAACTTGCCGCCGGAGTGCAATACCGTGAACGCCACCTCGACCACGGCCACGCCTTCTTCCTTATGGATACCGACCGGGATGCCGCGTCCATCGTCCGTTACCGTCACCGAGCCATCGGTGTGCGCCGTGACCGTGATGCTCTTCGCGTAACCGGCCAGCGCCTCGTCGCAGGCGTTGTCCACCACCTCGGCGATCAGGTGATTGGGAGATTCGAGATTGGTATACATCCCCGGGCGCTGGCGCACCGGTTCGAGACCGCGCAGGACTTTGAAGCTTGATTCGTCGTAGTTATCTTTTGCCATGGATTTGAGTCAGGTGTAAGTCTGGTTAATGCGATTGAGTTCGGGTGCTGCCTGATGCGGGGCGTATTTTACAGAAAGTGAGGGGGAGGGATGGGGTTGGTTTCCTGGGGTTATTTTTTTCGTGATAAATCAACATCGCCGGGGAACAACTTTCCCTCGCCCCTCGGGGGAGAGGGTTGGGGAGAGGGGTTAAAGGCAAAACCGCCGGTGGTAGACCGGCAGCTAGTCACTTTTCTTGTCTTGCCAAGAAAAGTAACCAAAAGAAATCGCCCCCGGTTTGCCGCCGCTGCGCGGTGCCCTGCGTTGCTCGACTGGTCAGGCCTCCTCATAAACTCGCACGATCCGCTACGCGGCCACGTGCTCAAACATATTCGTCAGAATTCCCTGACCAGCCTGCGCTACTCGGCGGCGCTCAGGGGGAGGAAAAGCGAAATTCAAAACCTGAAATCGTAGGGTGGGTACTTTGTGCCCACCAACTATTGCACAATCATGCGTTCATAAAATTCTCTAAGGAAGGTCTGAATAAGTAGCAATAAATGAAAACGACGAGTGAGCTTCCCTCGGTTTTTCGTCTTCCAAGAAGTGGCGTTCATGCTACCAGCTTTTCTTTCTGCTGAGCAATAAGCCAGTCTTCCAGAAACTTCATTGGTGACTTGTAGCCCAGTGTCGAGTGTTGCCGTTTCCGGT
>JBGSMU010000238.1:0-4255 GCA_041739955.1 Gallionella sp.
GAAATTGGTGATCTCGTTCTGGCCGACGGAGAAGCTCTGCCAGTTGATGATGGTGCCGGGTGTGTTGACGACGGTCAGGGTGTTGGCGGTTGCGGTGAAACTCGCCTGACCGCTGACTACCGTCGCGTCCAGCGGGTTGGCCTGGAGAGGGAATACAGAAAGTGAAAGCAACAGGAAAACCGCACAAGACTGCAACCTGCGCAAAAGAACAGGTTTATTCAGGATTCCATTGATGGCAAATAGAGCGTCCATACTCCCCCAACGTTCCAAATCATCCGCGCTTACCACTGAGCTGCTGTCAGTGATGGTGATTATGCATCCGCTATAGAAATAAAACCACCGTAACAAGCAAGCCAAAGCGGGTATTATTCCTGCAGAAAGTTTACGTTGTATATTTGCTTTAAAAGCATTCTGAAAAACTGTTAGCATTAACCCTGAAACACACCTCCCTGAAAACCAGATAAAGCTGATCACCACAGGCAATGTCGAACACACCTAACCAGAACCGGGTCAGTTTCATATCGCCCTCCCCAGCGCAGTCAAAAGCGCCGCAACTTTCCATCGATCAGGCAATGGGACTGGCCACACAACTTCAGACCCAGGGTCGTTTGCAGGATTCAGAACATCTGTTACAGCAGATACTGCTGCAACAACCCAATCATCCTTTTGCACTGCACCTGCTGGGCGTGATCGCGCACCAGGTAGGTAAACAGTCGCTGGCAGCCGACCTGATCCGGAAAGCGATCCAGAGCAAGGGCGATATAGCGTTGTTTCATGCCAATCTGAGCGAAATATTGCGCCAGTTGAAACGACTGGACGAGGCGATCGCCCAAGGCGAGCGTGCCGTCGCGCTGGAACCGAAAATGGCGATGGCGCACAGTAACTTGGGTATCGCGTATTTTGACAGCAATGATCTGGACAAGGCCGAAGTCTGCCAGCAGCGTACGCTGGCGATCGACCCTAGTTTTGCGCCCTCCCTGAACAACATCGGCAGCATCTTTCGCGAGCGCGGCGACAAGAAGACCGCGCTGGAGTGGTATACCAAGGCAACCGCCGCCAACCCGAATTATCTCGAACCGCTGAACAACCTCGGCGCATTGCTGCTGGAGGAAGACCGCATCCCCGAGGCTATCGAGTCGCTCGAAAAAGCACTGCGTCTGAACCCCAATTACGCCGAGTCGATCTGCAACATGGGCGGTGTCCACCTCGCCCAGGAAGAACATGATGCGGCACTGGCAAAGTTCAGACGCGCACTGGAATTGCGACCCGTCTACCTTGAAGCGCAGATGGGCCTTGCCAAGACGCTGCAGGCGATGGAGTTGCTGCCGGAGGCGGAAGTGACCGCGCAACAGGCACTGCAGATCGATGACAACAGCTCCAAGGCGCACGCCTTGATGGGCAGCATCTATACCGAAACCGAACGCCCTGAACAGGCCGAGAAGGAATACAACCGGGCGCTGGAAGTCAATCCGGACAGCGACGAAGGCTTGCTCGGGCTCGGCCACCTGTGCGTCGAGAACGGCGACATCAAGCGTGCGGAATCTTTATTCAAACGCGCACTGGAACTGAATCCGGACAATGTTGCGGCACACGTGCACATGATCCAGGCCAGGAAAGTCACGAAAAAAAGCGAGCATTTTGCCAAGCTGCTCGAGGAAGAAAAGAACGCCGGCCAGCATTCAGAGAACCGCCAGATGTCGCTGCACTTCGCCCTGGGAAAATGCTACGACGACACCAAGGAATACGACCATGCATTCCCGCATTTTATCGAGGGTTGCAATCTGAAACGCAAGAAACTTTCATACGATCCCGATGCAGCCGCAAAGCAGTTTATCGAGCTGAAGGATATCTTCAGCAAGGACTATATCGACTCGTTGCGCGGTGCGGGTGAAAAGTCCAGTCTGCCGGTCTTTGTGCTCGGCATGCCGCGCTCGGGAACAACCCTCACCGAACAGATCATCGCCAGCCACCCGGACGTCTATGGCGCGGGCGAATTGCCCGACCTGCTACGCATCGCGCATCGCAAGACCGATGCTGCCACGACTACCTTCCCCGACAACCTGCGCTACCTCAATGCCGAAACGCTCAACGCATGGGGTGCCGAATATGTCACCGGCCTGAAAAAACGGGCCCCGGGATCAAAACACATCACCGACAAGATGCCGGCGAATTTCTTTGCCGTGCCGCTGATCCATCTGGCGATGCCTAACGCAAAGATCATCCACGTGAATCGCAACCCGGTAGACACTTGCGTTTCATGCTTCACCCGTTTGTTCAACCGCAAGCAGGAGCACACCTATGACCTCGCCGAACTGGGACGCTACTACACGGACTACGCAAAGCTGATGGATCACTGGCGCGCCGTATTACCCGCCGACGCCTTTCTCGACATCCAGTACGAGGACATCGTCGCCGACCAGGAAAAACAGGCGCGCCGTTTGCTGGAATACTGCGGACTGGAATGGAACGAAGCCTGCCTCGATTTCCATAAGACCAAGCGCCAGGTGCGCACCGCCAGCGTAACGCAGGTACGCCAGCCGATTTACAACACCTCGGTGGAACGCTGGCGCAAGTACGAAAAATTCCTCGGACCGTTGCTCGAAGAACTTGGCGATCTGGTTCCGGGCCGTTAGACCGGAATATCAAATATGAACCTGATGCGTATATCCGAACCTGAAACCAGCCTCGTTGCAAACGAGACGGAGATTCTTGACGAACTACTGCACCTTGAAGGCGCCACGGTTCTTGAACTGGGTTGCGGCAAGGCAGACAAGACCCGCATCGTTTCCACCAGTGCATCGTCTGTCCTGGCGCTGGAAGTGGATGAGATACAACTTGCTAATAACCTCACCATCACCGACATGCCCAATGTACGTTTCGCCCATGGCGGTGCCGAAAAAATCCCGGCGAAAGACTCCAGCTTCGACATCGTACTGATGTTCAAATCCCTGCATCACGTGCCGGTCGAGATGATGGACAGCGTGTTCGCCGAGATACGCAGGGTACTGAAACCGGGAGGAATCGCCTACATCTCCGAACCGGTATTCGCGGGAGACTTCAATGAGATCCTGAGATTGTTCCATGATGAAAGCCTGGTACGAGAAGCCGCTTTCGCTGCCGCAAAGCGGGCAGTCTCTTCCGGAATACTTGCGCTCGTATCCCAGAAGTTTTTCCTCCAGCCGATGCAATATGAAAACTTCAGTCAATTCGAAGAACAAATACTGAAAGTGACGCACACCGACCATAAGTTATCGGCAGAAACCCTGGAAGAAGTGCGCTCAAGATTCAATGCGCACATGACTCTGGATGGCGCAAAATTCAAGATGCCGATACGGGTGGATTTGATGAAGAAGCATGCCTCATGATTGATCCCGCGCTTGGTCTGAAACCGTTTGTTTGACTGAACCGAAAAGGAGATTAGAAAATGAAAAGCAAACCTGTTGTTATCGCCCTGATCAGTATCTTTTCCTTTGCACTCAGCGTCCCCGTATCGGCCGCGGCCGCTTCCGGACAACCTCTGACCGTAAATATCAAGCGCCTGTCCCTGGATACTGCACTGCGTATCGGCCAGGCAGCGATCGAGAAATGCCGCAAGGAAGGCGTGCAGGTTGCAGTGACCGTTGTCGACCGTGGTGGCAATGTTCAGGTCCTGTTGCGGGATACTCTGGCCATGGATGTCACGATCCCTGTCAGCAAGAAAAAAGCCTACACTGCCATGGAATTCAATTCGGCGACTTCAGCGATGGAAGACCGCTTCAAAGGCGCTTATAACGTCCCGAAGATCGATGAGCTGCTGGTATCCGCAGGCGGCATTCCGATCAACATCGCCGGTAACATCATGGGTGGCATCGGTGTCAGCGGCGCACCTTCCGGCACGACCGATGAAGCCTGTGCACAGGCCGGACTCGCCGCAGTACAGGACGACCTGGAGATGGAATGACTCTGGATACCCTGATAAAGTCAGGGCCCGGCATTTCATGATCCCCTTCTCCATCCTCGACCTATCGCCGATCAATGAGGGCAGCGATGCCGCGCAGTCTTTCCGCAACACCCTGGCTCTGGCGCAGCATGCTGAACGCTGGGGTTACCAGCGCATCTGGATGGCCGAGCATCACGGCATGCCGGGTATCGCCAGCGCCGCGACCGCAGTACTGATCGGGCATGTCGCCGGCGGCACTTCAACGATACGTGTCGGCGCAGGCGGGATCATGTTGCCCAACCATGCACCGCTGGTGATCGCCGAGCAGTTCGGCAC
>JBGSMU010000025.1:0-2005 GCA_041739955.1 Gallionella sp.
GCATTGCGGACAAATGATCTTCGCGCCCGGTACCGATGAAAACGGTCTCATGGAAGTGGCGCTGGATGCCGGAGCGGAGGATATCGCGACCAATGATGACGGCAGTATCGAGGTGATCACCGCGCCCCACGATTTCGTCAATGTGAAGCAGGCACTCGAGGCGGCAGACTACAAGCCGGAATTCGGGGAAGTCATCATGAAACCGACCAGCGAGGTGGTATTTTCCGGTGACGATGCGGTCAAGATGCAAAAGTTGCTCGATGCGCTGGAAGACCTGGATGACGTGCAGGAAGTGTATACGACAGCAGTCATCGAAGAATGAAAACCATCCCGGAAACTACTGTGCTTGACATAACTTTGTTGCTTGCCAGTTCGCAATCCTCATGTACTTGTCTGTACATTCCGGTTGCTCGCTGTCAATCGCCTCGTTCTGTCTGCGCTCGTGACGTTTCCAGAATGGTTTGATGACTGTGCGCATTCTGGGCATCGATCCCGGCCTGCGCATCACGGGATTCGGTGTGCTCGAAATAGACGGCCAGAAGCTGCATTATGTCGCCAGCGGTTGCATCAAGGCGCCGGACGGGGAACTGCCTGATCGACTGAAGACGATACTCAATTCTTTGGGGGAAGTGATCGCGCAACATCAACCGCAGCAGGTTGCGGTTGAAAAAGTGTTCGTCAATGTCAATCCGCAATCCACATTGTTGCTCGGACAGGCTCGCGGAGCGGCGATCTGCGCGGCTGTGCTGGCGAACCTGCCGGTGGCGGAATACACCGCGCTGCAGGTAAAGCAGGCAGTGGTCGGGAATGGCCATGCCAATAAGGAGCAGGTGCAGGCTATGGTGCAAAGATTGTTGAAATTATCCGGCACACCCAGCCCGGATGCGGCCGATGCACTTGCCTGTGCGATCTGTCACGCGCATGGCGGACAGGGTTTGGGCGCGCTGGCGACCAAGGGGTTTCGCGTTCGGGGCGGGAGGCTGGTGTGACGATGCAGGCGACGGAACCGACACTTGCGGCATTTCAGAATCCGCTGAAGCGCTATTTTGCCGCCACCCGTCCTGCTTTTATTACGGCGAGCCTGATGGCTTGTCTGGTCGGTCTGGCGATCGCATCACACGATGGCACCCCCTTCGATTTTGCGCTTGCGCTGGTCACCCTGATTTTCGCGTTGTTTGCCCATGCGGGGACGAATGTTCTCAACGATTATTACGATGCGCTGAATGGAACCGATGCGATGAACACCGAGCGCATCTTTCCTTTTACGGGTGGTAGTCGTTTCATCCAGAACGGGGTGATGACGCAGGCGCAAATGCGAGATTTCGGTTTTGTTTTACTGGCCGGTGTCGTGTTTGCAGGCCTGTGGCTGATGGTGCATTCCGCGCCGCAATTGTTGTATATCGGGTTGGCGGGGTTGTTCATCGCGTGGGCATACTCGGCGCCACCGTTCAATCTGGTAGGGCGTGGCTGGGGCGAATTGTGCGTGGTGATCGGTATTCTTGCGATCACAGTCGGTACCGATTTTGTGCAGCGCAGAGTCTTTGCTGCCGAGCCGTTCATTGCGGGATTGTCTTACGCGCTGCTGGCAACCAATCTGCTCTATATAAACCAGTTCCCGGATCGCAAGGCGGATACGGCGGCTGGCAAGTTGCACTGGGTAGCGCGACTGGATGTGCATCAGGCGCGATGGGGCTATGTATTGATCGTGTTGCTGGCTTATTCCTGGCTGCTGTTGTCCGTGGTGTCGGGCTGGTTGCCGTTGTTCGTCCTGCTTGCACTGCTTGCGCTGCCGTTCAGTGTGCAGGCCGCGCGCCTGTTGTTTCGCCATGCGGCCCAGCCGCAAAAATTGGGCGATGCGATCAAACTAACCATAGTCGCGCTGTTGGCGCATGGCGCTTTGCTGTCAATCGGATTGCTGGTCGGTAATTGAAGTAAATGAAAGGTATGTTGAAATGATAGGTCGTTTAACAGGCGTTCTGATTGAAAAGAACCCGCCGCAAATCCT
>JBGSMU010000050.1:0-25876 GCA_041739955.1 Gallionella sp.
CGTCGATGATGGTGATGCCGATACTGAAAAATATTTTCAGCATGTCTCCGGCCTCATAGAAAGTGAACTCACGCATCAGGTCTATGAATGACTGGGCTATCTCATGGACCTTCAAGGGATCGACGTTATAGGCAAGCAATGTGAATTCATCACCGCCAAAACGGGCGGCCAGATCGTTACCGCGTATGCGTTTTTTAAGCAGGCTCGCGATCTGGATCAACAATTGATCACCGGCTGCATGGCCATACGTATCGTTTATATATTTGAACCGGTCAAGATCGAAAAAAAACAGTGCGGCGGTACCTCCGCCTCGTGCAACCCGCTCAAGCTCCTGCTCCAGCCGCTCGACAAAATATTTCCGGTTCGACAAGCCTGTAAGGCCATCGTGATTGACCATTTGGCGCAAAGCTTCATCGCGTTCCTTGAGGGCATTGATGGTTGTGTTCAGCGCAACCCCGATACGGGCGATCTCCTTGTCGCCGGTGCTATTCACCGTGACGTCGATTTCACCGTTGGCCAAGCGGGTCAAAGGCTCCTCAAGTTCTGACAAGGGCATCAGCGCCCAGCGGATCATGATGCGCGCAACAAGTGTCATCAGCAGCATCAAAATGGCGATGAACATGCTTGCGTACATCAGGTTGCGGTTCAAATCCCTGGTCACCTTGCCGTAGTCCATCACAATATCGATGAATCCGATGGTTTCCACTTTCTCACCTGTTTTTTCATCCAGGCTGTAATCGATCATTCCGTCGTTGGCGATGGATTTGACCCAGATCGGCGCACTGATACGCATCATCGACGCACCGATCTTGTCGAATAAAAGGGTCTTGTGCACCACATCGGTCCTGCCTAGCCTCTTGATGACGCTATCAGTCAGCGGCAAAAATTCCTCGACAACTACACCGCTGCGCTGGTAATCGGCGATGACATCCTTGCCGGAGACATCCAGATATTTCGCAACGGCGATCTCGGGGAAATTACGCAGGTAACTTATTGCCATCTTCAACTGGGCGGGATCATCTGTTGCGTAGATCGGAATCCCCAGTTCGTCCAGTTTCGCAACCCATGCCTCCCCCTGGTTACGTACACTGTTCTCGATGACCAGATTGGTGGCGAACCAAAGCACCGCGATGACCAGCACATAATGGCTAACGCCCATACAAACTGCAACAATAATATCCGGTTGGACAGGCTCTTGGGTCCCCTGTGTGAATACCTGTCCATGACCTGCAGCACCCTCTTCTGCAGCCCGATACCGACAAGACTGGTGCGCAAACCCTTTAGCCGAGTCCTGGCATTGCCAATAAAGCTGTCATTACTTGGGGGCATTGGCGTAAACCTTGTACTGCTCTGGTATCTTCAAATTCAATCTCTCGGCCATAACCGAATTGATGCGCAGATTCAATTTGTCCGGGTATGTGATATCGGGGCCTGTCATGGACTCCTGCTTTTCCGCTTGCTCCAGCCGGCTTAAAACCTGTTGCGCGACATCCCGGGTGTCGCTGACGACACTGAACAAACCGCCCAGATTGAGCAACTCTTCACTGAACACTGCGACTTGTTTGCTGTTGCGTATGCTGAAAGTCATGACATCGCGCAATACATTTCCGCTCAACACCCTGTTGTCGGGCAGCAACCAGTAGCCCTGAACCTTGCCCACCATCTTCTTCCATGAATACTGGAACTCCTTGTCCGAATTCACGACTTCGTGATGCAAAACGATGCCCGCTTTTTTCGCCTCGGCTTTGGCGATTTTGATCACATCCCCGAAGCCGGAACCCGTGATGACGGCTATATCGGTAATCTTGGGAGCAAGACTGCGCCAGACGCTGAAGGTTTGAGTTATCGAAGGCAGCATACTCACACCTTTGTGACTGTCCGAAACCAGGCCGTAATCCTGGTAATTGAACACCTGACAAAAAACCACCTGCCGGTCCGTTAGCGCTTTTGCGGCAACCGAGGCGCTCAGGCCGATACTCACGAGTTGAACCCGCTTGTCATTTTTATATTCCGACAACATCTTGATGTTCTGGACCTGGTTCCCCTTCAGGTAGCGTATGTTGGCGCGTTTACCCAGTTCTTTTGCAAGCGCATTGGCAACCTCGCTATATGCCGGGGACTTTTCACTGACCAGGATAACCACCTGAATGGGTGCCAATTTTGACGGTTGCGCTTCGGCGACAACTGGCTTCGATTTATTTGCTACCGGTGGTTTCGGCTCGGCCGCAGGCAATTCTTTCGGCTCAGGCTCTGCACAGCCTTGCAGAAAAAACAGCACAGCAAATAAAGCCGCCAATCGCCAATACATATTGCAATCCCCATGTTTACACGATTCAATATTACCTCATCTGCCCGGCATCTACATATAGTATCCGGGTCGCGACAAGGCCTTCCCGGCGGTGAGCAGCACAAGTAGTCTCCAAAGCGTTCCCACTCAGATGTACAACTCTCCGGCGCATCCGGATATCATTCATGGCCTGATACGGGGACGCGGCTCTGCTTATGTTTGCTAGAATATGCGCACTCTGGAACATATCCCTCAAAATGGAAATTCTTTAATGCCCTTCAGAAACGTACGCATCGGCACACGGTTATTCGCCTCCTTTATGGTGCTGCTCGCGCTGTCGTTGCTTATTTCCTTTGTGTCCCTTGTACAACTGGAAAGTCTTAGGACTGTCACCCAAAATATCGTCGATTTGCGTGTGCGATTGGTCACCCTTTCAAACGAAGCCAATCATCACGGGTTGCAAGCGGCGAATTACCTGTTGCAGTTGCTACAGACAGAGGAGCGCGAAGAACGCATCCCTCTCTACGCAATGATGGATAAAGAACTTGCCGATCTGGGACGTGCCGTATCGGATATCGGGGGGCAAAGCTGTCTCCGGCCACCAGCGGGCAACTGGACAAGCTCAATGAAGCGAGAGCGCAATATGACGACTTGTTCCGCATCACGGTTGAAAGCATTGAGTTGTACGGCCTGAATGAAGCAAGAGTGCATTTTCAGGTAGTGACTCGCGTGGCGCTGGAATCGCTGCTGAATGAGACATCCTCGCTGTCGAAACGGCAAGAGCATGACATGCAATCCGAGCTGGATAAGCTGAGTGAGGAAGAGTCAATGTCCAGGCTACTGATCATTGCGCTCTCGGTGATCGCATTATTGTTTGGCACCGCACTATCCCTGGTGATCACGCGCGGCATCATGAAGCCGCTACGCAAAGCGGTATCTGTAGCGGAATCCATCGCCCAGGGAGACCTGACCCTTGCCATCCCGAAAGAGGCTGCGGGTGAAATGGAAAATCTGTTGCAATCCCTGAGAACGATGCGGGACAGCATCGCACAACGCGAGGGAAAGATCCTCAAGCTTGCCTATGAGGATACGCTCACCGGCCTGCCCAACCGTACACATTTCCTTGATATTCTCGCCGGATCGATCAACGGGAAATCGGGCATGGTGGCGGTGCTGGATATCAACCGGTTCGCACTGATAAATAACGCACTCGGATATTCGGTAGGCGACCAGATCTTGCTGGCCGTTGCCAGCCGATTGGAAGAATCACGTTTACCACCCACCCTGATCGCAAGATTATGGGGGGATAAATTTGCCTTCCTGCTGAATGGTGCCGACGCACGGACTGCCGGAAAATTCGCCCGGGCACTCCATGCGGTCCTGCAAAATCCAATCAGTTTGGGCGGGCAGAATCTGGATGTGGAAGGTAGCATAGGCATGGCACTCTACCCTGCGGACGGAAACGAATCCTCGGTGCTGTTACGTAAAGCCGAGGAAGCAAGCAGGTTCGCAAAGCGCCGCCACCTTGAATTCGCTTATGCGTCGGATACACCCGAGGAACCCGCACACGAGAAGTTCTCCATGATCGGAGAGATGCGCGAGGCAATGGAACGCGACGAATTCATCATCTATTACCAGCCCAAACTGCATCTTGAAGACGACACGATCAACAGTGCGGAAGCATTGCTGCGGTGGAATCATCCCGAGCGCGGCTTCATCCCGCCAGGCACATTCATCCCCTTTGCCGAGCAAACCGGGTTCATCAAGCAAATCACGCCATGGATCATCGAGAAGATCATCAGGCAGTCTGCCGAATGGCAGCGCCAGGGTATATTCATGACGCCCGCGGTGAATCTTTCCACACTTGACCTGGTCAATCCGGAACTGGTCCCGAATGTAAAAAGATTGCTGAAGCTATACAGCCTGAGTCCCGAAAGGCTGGGTTTTGAGATCACCGAAAGCGCGCTGATGGAAGAGCCGGAGCTTGCCGTGAAAAACCTGACCGAGCTTTCCTCGCTGGGCGTCAAGCTTTCGATAGATGATTTCGGTTCCGGCCAGGCATCGCTCTCCTATCTCAAGATACTTCCGGTCGATGAGCTCAAGATAGACCGCGAATTCGTGACTGCCGTTGCAGAATCGCCAAAAAATGCGGCGATCGTCAGATCCACAATTCTGCTTTGCCACGAACTCGGCTTGACTGTCGTTGCCGAAGGAGCGGAGACCAATGAAGAACTGGCATGGTTGAAAGACAACGGGTGCGACTGCGTTCAGGGCTACGCTATTGCACGACCTATGCCACCGGACGAACTTATCGGATGGGTGGCTGCATTCGGCAACCGTACATAGCGGCAATCCCATTCCATCGCCGCCCACCACAGCCAGCAACTGCTATAGGCCCAAGCCTGACAGCCACAACCTGAGTTTGAGACCGACGCCGGTGGTATAGCCGACCTCAACAAAATCGATCTGCCCGTCGGGAGAGATGATAAAGCTGGCAGGCACCGCATTCACGCCCCAGTCGCTCGCGATACGCCCATCGGGATCGTTCAGGACCGGGAAATCGATCCCCTGTTCCCGCATGAATTTGACGATCTCATCTTGCGTGCCACTTTTCATCGCAACGGTAATGACATTGCTGTTTTCCTGAGCGATCCCGTCTATGGAATGCTGTTCGACACGGCATATCGGACACCATGTCGCCCAGAAATGCACCAGCACCGGCCGAGCCGGCTGTGCGGGCAGGATGAATGGCCGACCTGAGAGAGTCATACCCTGCAGTGCCGGGGCTGCACCGCTGACGATATCGCGATGTTGCCAAGTGCGCACGCCCCCAAAAACCACGACAAGAATGAACGCGTTGATCGCATAGGCGCGCCACCTGGAAGTACGCGACTTGCCGCTGCCGCCCTGCTCCGTGCTTTGCGTTACATCATCTTCTTGCCCGTGGCTTTCTGTTCCGGTGTCCGGATGCTCTTTCATCTGCCGCCCAACCGCTCTATCTCACGCAGTCAACGTGGTAGACACGCTCGCCGTTTTCCTTGTCCGAAACCAGTCCGTGGATGTCGGTCTCGAAGCCCGGGAAACGCTTGTTGAAATCACGCGCAAACTTGAGGTAATCGACGATGGTCTTGTTGAAACGCTCGCCCGGGATCAGCAACGGAATGCCCGGCGGATAAGGGGTCAACAACACCGCGGTGATACGCCCCTCCAGTTCGTCGATAGGCACGCGATCGATCTCGTCATGCGCCATCCTGGCGAAAGCATCGGAAGGTTTCATCGCGGGCTGCATGTCGGACAGATACATCTCGGTCGTCATCTTCGCGACATTGTGCTTTTTATAGGCATCGTGAATCTGCTGGCTCAGGTCGTGCAGGCCAACGCGCTCGTACTGCGGGTACTTGGCCGCGAACTCGGGCAGGATGCGCCACATCGGCTGGTTCTTGTCGTAATCGTCCTTGAACTGTTGCAACGCGGTAAGCAGGGTGTTCCAGCGCCCCTTGGTGATGCCGATGGTGAACATGATGAAGAAGGAATACAGGCCGCATTTCTCGACGATGACACCGTGCTCGGCAAGATACTTGGTCACCATCGCTGCGGGCATGCCGGTGTCGTCGAAGTTTCCGTTGAGGTTGAGTCCCGGGGTGATGATGGTCGCCTTGATCGGGTCCAGCATATTGAAACCGGCGGCCAACTTGCCGAAACCATGCCACTTGTCGCCGGTTTTCAGCATCCAGTCTTCGCGCGAACCTATACCTTCGTCGGCGATATATTCGGGCCCCCACACCTTGAACCACCAGTCCTCGCCGTACTCTTCGTCGACCTTGCGCATCGCGCGGCGGAAATCCATCGCCTCCGCGATGCTCTCTTCCACCAGCGCGGTGCCGCCGGGCGGCTCCATCATCGCGGCAGCCACGTCGCACGAGGCGATGATCGCGTATTGCGGGCTGGTCGAGGTGTGCATCAGATAAGCCTCGTTGAACACATGATTGTTGAGCTTGCGGTTCTCGGGCTCGCGTACCAGGATCTGCGATGCCTGCGACAGGCCCGCCAGCAACTTGTGGGTGGACTGAGTCGCGAAGATCATCGATTCCTTGGCGCGCGGGCGGTGCTTGCCGATCGCATGCATATCCTTGTAGAAGGGGTGGAATGCCGCATGCGGCAGCCAGGCCTCGTCGAAATGCAGCGTGTCGATCTTGCCGTCCAGCATCTGCTTGAGCATCTCGACGTTGTACACCACGCCGTCGTAGGTACTCTGCGTGATGGTCAGGATGCGCGGTTTTTTCTTCTTGTCCTTGATGAACGGATTCGCGTCGATCTTCTTCTGGATACTATCCATCTCGAACTCGGATTTGTGTATCGGGCCGATGATGCCGTAATGGTTCCGCGTCGGCCGCAAGAATACCGGCACCGCACCGGTCATCATGATCGCGTGCAGGATGGACTTGTGGCAGTTACGATCCACCACCACGATGTCGTCGGGCGCAACGGTCGAATGCCACACGATCTTGTTCGAGGTCGAGGTACCGTTGGTGACGAAGAACAGGTGGTCGGAATTGAAGATGCGTGCCGCGTTGCGTTCCGATGCCGCCACCGGCCCGGTGTGGTCGAGCAATTGCCCGAGTTCGTCCACCGCGTTGCAAACGTCAGCACGCAACATGTTCTCGCCGAAGAACTGGTGGAACATCTGCCCCACCGGCGACTTCAGGAATGCGACACCGCCGGAGTGACCCGGGCAATGCCATGAGTACGAGCCATCCTGTGCATAGTGCAGCAGTGCGCGGAAGAACGGCGGTGCCAGCGAGTCCAGGTAAGACTTGGCCTCGCGGATGATATGGCGCGCGACGAATTCGGGCGTGTCCTCGTGCATGTGGATGAAACCGTGCAGCTCGCGCAGCACATCGTTCGGAATATGCCGAGAAGTGCGTGTCTCGCCGTACAGATAGATCGGGATGTCGGCGTTCTTGAAACGGATCTCCTCGACGAAGGCACGCAGACTCCTCAACGCGACCTCGGTTTCCTCCTTGCTGCCCGCACCGAATTCCTCGTCGTCGATCGACAGCAAAAATGCCGAGGCGCGGCTTTGCTGTTGCGCGAACGAAGTCAGGTCGCCGTAGCTCGTAACGCCAAGCACCTCCATGCCTTCCTTCTCCAGCGCATCGGCCAGCGCGCGTATGCCCAGACCGCTGGCGTTTTCGGAACGGAAATCTTCGTCGATGATGACGATTGGGAATCTGAATTTCATGGCTTACTCCCTGTTGGGATAACGAATTGGCGCGGATTGTCGCAGATTTGAACTGCGACGCAAGAGGGAATTTTCGGGGCAAGCAATACCGCGCCCGGAAATACAAAACACATCAATACAAACTACATCTTCGGCAAAGTGACACCGACCTGGCCCTGATACTTGCCGCCGCGATCCTTGTACGAAGTCTCGCAGATCTCGTCACTCTCGAAGAACAACACCTGCGCAACGCCCTCGTTGGCGTAGATCTTCGCCGGCAGCGGGGTCGTATTGGAAAATTCCAGCGTCACGTAACCTTCCCACTCCGGCTCAAACGGGGTGACGTTGACGATGATGCCGCAGCGCGCATAGGTGGACTTGCCCAGACACACGGTGAGCACGCTGCGCGGGATGCGGAAATACTCAACTGTGCGTGCCAGCGCGAAGGAGTTCGGCGGAATGATGCAGAATTCGGCATTCACCTCGACAAAAGAGTTTGGATCGAAATTCTTCGGGTCGACGATGGTGCTGTTGATGTTGGTGAACAGTTTGAATTCGTTCGAGCAGCGGATATCGTAGCCGTAGCTGGAAGTACCGTAGGACACAATGCGCTTGCCGTCGACCTCTTTTACCTGGGTTGGCGAGTAGGGTTCGATCATGCCGTGCTGCTCGGACATACGGCGTATCCACTTGTCAGACTTGATGCTCATTTTTTTGACGGGAAGTGGAAAGTGGAAAGTAGAAAGTCGGGAGTGGGAAATTTTGCTTTCCCCACTTCCCACTCACCACTTACCACCCCCCCTTTTCCGCTCTCCTCAATTGTTTAAACGTGTGCAATTTTAACCAATTCGCCGCCGACACGCGCGATTTGCTAAAATCCACGCCTTTACAGCATTCCGGCTACTTCACATGAGCACTCGTAAGATCCTCGTCACTTCCGCGCTGCCCTATGCCAACGGCAGCATCCACCTCGGCCACCTGGTCGAATACATCCAGACCGACATCTGGGTGCGCTTTCAAAAGATGCGGGGAAATGAGTGCCACTATGTCTGCGCCGACGATACCCACGGTACGCCTATCATGCTGCGTGCCGAAAAAGAAGGCATCACACCCGAAAAACTGATTGCGCGCGTACATCAGGAACACTACGACGACTTCAATTCGTTCCATGTCGATTTCGACAACTACGGCTCGACCAACTCGGACGAGACAAAAGAGTTCTCGCAAAGTATCTACCGCAAACTGAAAGCCAACGACCTGATCGAAGTGCGCTCCATCGAACAGTTCTATGATCCGGTCAAGAGCATGTTCCTGCCGGATCGCTTCATCAAGGGCGAATGCCCGAAGTGCCACACCGGAGAACAATACGGAGACAACTGCGAGTCGTGCGGCGCGGCATACGCCCCCACCGAGCTCATCAACCCCTATTCCGCTGTGTCGGGTGCGAAACCGGAATTGCGTAACTCCGACCATTATTTTTTCAAACTCTCCTCGGAAACCTGCCAGCAATTCCTGCGCGCATGGACACGCAGCGGTTCACTCCAGCCCGAAGCCGCCAACAAGATGCAGGAATGGCTGGGTATAGAAGGCGAAAACAAGCTCACCGACTGGGACATCTCGCGCGACGCGCCCTATTTCGGCTTCGAGATCCCCGATGCGCCGGGCAAATATTTTTATGTCTGGCTGGACGCGCCGGTCGGTTACATGGGCAGCTTCAAACAGTTTTGCAATAAGGCCGGCATTGATTTTGATGAATACTGGAAACCGGGATCCGAGACCGAGCTGTACCACTTCATCGGCAAGGACATCCTGTATTTCCACGCACTTTTCTGGCCCGCGATGCTGCAACATGCAGGTTTTCGTACACCGACAAAATTATTCGCACACGGCTTCCTGACCGTGAACGGCGAGAAGATGTCCAAGTCGCGCGGAACCTTCATCACCGCCAGGAGTTATGTCGATCACGTTAAGAACACCGAATACCTGCGCTACTACTACGCGGCAAAACTGAACGGCACGATGGAAGACCTCGATCTCAACCTTGACGATTTTGTCACCAAGGTGAACTCAGACTTGATCGGCAAGTACATCAACATCGCCAGCCGATGTGCCGGATTCATCACAAAGATGTTCGAAGGGAAAATCATCCTTCCGCAACATATGTTCAACTATGGCAACGAATCTAAAGGTGTGGATGCTGATTCACTGCAAGCAGCATTTGCATCAAAAGCCGAGGCGATAGCGGCGATGTATGAGAATCGTGACTACGCCAAAGCACTTCGCGAGATCATGGCTCTGGCTGATCAGGCGAACCAGTACATTGCTGAAATGGCACCTTGGGTGATTGCCAAGCAAGAGGGCCAGGAAGAAAAGCTGCAAGCCGTATGCAGCAGCGCTCTCAACCTCTTCCGCCTTCTTACTCTGTATCTTAAACCGGTATTGCCAGAACTATCCGCTCAAGTTGAGAATTTCCTGAAAATTCCTCCATTGCAGTGGAGCGATGCGCAAACACTGTTACAAAATCACACCATTAACGAATACAAACATCTTGCGACCCGCCTCGACCCGAAACTGATCGAGGCGATGGTGGAAGCCAATCGGGAAAGTTTACAGCCTGCACCGCAAGCTCATTCAGAGCAGCGTCATGCAGCACACCAACAACAGGAGGCAAAAGTGGCACAGACAGAAAGCGGTTTTGAACCCTTTATCGGCATCGACGATTTCATGAAGGTGGATCTGCGGGTTGCAAAGATCGTCAATGCGGAGCATGTCGAGGGCGCGGACAAATTGCTCAAACTGACACTGGACATCGGCGAGGAGAAACCACGCACGGTATTCGCCGGCATCAAGTCCGCCTATGACCCGGAAAAACTGACAGGGCGCATGACCGTGATGGTCGCCAACCTTGCACCGCGCAAAATGAAGTTCGGCATGAGCGAAGGCATGGTACTTGCCGCTTCCGGCAGCGAACCGGGACTGTTCATTCTTTCGCCGGATGACGGCGCACAGCCGGGGATGCGGATCAAATAACTCACCATCACCCGGCCTTCCAGCATGGACTATGACATTTTGATCATCGGCTCCGGCCCCGCGGGACAGCATGCGGCATGGCAGGCCGCCCGCATGGGCAAGCGCGCCGCGATCATCGAGCGCAAGCCCAGGATAGGCGGAGCCGGATTGCAAACCGGCACCATCCCCAGCAAGGCGATGCGTGAAGTGGCTTATCTGGTATCGCGCTCCAGGTATGGCGGGATGCGCCAGGCACTGTCAGTGGATAGCGGCAACCGCCAGGGCTTGCTGGCAAATGCGGTACGGCGCAAGGAAGATGTGATCGCACAGCAGGAGTCGGTCATCCTGCAACGCCTGCTCAGCTCGGGCGTATCGCTGATCCCGGGAGAAGCCTCTTTTGTCGATGCCCACACCCTCAGCATCAAGGATGCCAACGGCAACGTGCGCAACCTCTCTGCCGGTGTCATCGTGCTGGCAACCGGCTCGCGTCCGCGCCGCCCGGCCGACATTCCGTTCGACAAAAAAACCGTGCTGGATTCGACTTCCATCCTGAATCTGCGCCAACTGCCCGACAGCCTGCTGGTGGTTGGCGGCGGTGTGATCGCCTGCGAATTCGTCTCTATCTTCGCCGCACTGGGCGTGAAGGTTTCGGTGGTGGACAGTCATTCTCAACTGCTGAACTATCTCAGCGAGGATGTGGTGAAGGTTCTGGCAGACAGCTTCCTCAGCATGGGCGTCACCTTTCATATGCAGCAGCGCGTCAGGGAGATACGCAGGGAGGAGAACTGCACGATCTCTGTGCTGGATAGCGGAATGGAGATGCGCACCGACGCGGTGCTGTTTGCACAGGGACGCGAACCCAACAGCACGGGACTGCAAGTCGAACGTGCCGGAATCAGCACGAAGGACGGCTGGCTGGAAGTGGATGCGGATTTTCGGACCAGCGTAGCGCACATCTTTGCGGTGGGTGACCTGATCGGACGCCCCGCACTCGCTTCAACCGGAATGGAACAGGGCAGGGCAGCCGTTCTGCATGCTTTCGGCGGCGAAAGACATGTTGCGGCGGAAAACCTGCCGATGGCGGTATATACCATTCCGGAAATCTCCTACGTGGGCAAGAACGAGAAAGAGATCCGGCAAGACAACATCCCTTACGTGATTGGCCGCGCACAGTTCAAGGACAGTGCGCGCGGCCAGATCATCGGCGACACGCACGGCCTGCTCAAACTGATCGTGAATGCCCGCGACCAGAAATTACTGGGCGTGCATATCGTCGGCGAACAGGCCAGCGAACTGATACACATCGGACAACTGGTGATGAACCTGAACGGCACAGTACGCGACCTGATCAGCAATGTTTTCAATTACCCGACACTCGCCGAATGCTATAATCTTGCCGCGCTGGATTGCCTGCACCAGATCAAGAACAGGGAGTAACTGAATTGATGCCGACTAACACATTGTTACAGGAGGAGACCAGCTGGCCACATGAGTAAACTCACGCTCTCAAGTATCTCCAAATACTTCCGCCCCCGACTCATAGACTCACTGCACGACTACGACAAGGAGCGCTTCAAAACAGACATGTCAGCCGGCTTTACCGTCGGCGTGATTGCCCTGCCGCTGGCGATCGCATTTGCCATCGCCTCCGGTGCAAAACCCGAGGCGGGAATTTTCACCGCCATCATCGCGGGTTTCATCATCTCGGCCCTTGGCGGCTCGCGTGTACAGATCGGCGGGCCGACCGGCGCGTTCATCGTCATCGTGTACGGCATCATCGTGAAATACGGCTTTGCCAACCTTTTGATCTGCACCATGATGGCCGGGGTGATCCTGGTGGCAATGGGTTTCACGCGCATGGGGAACCTCATCAAGTTTTTCCCCCGCCCGCTCATCACCGGCTTCACCAACGGCATCGCCCTGCTCATCATCCTGAGCCAGGTAAAGGAGTTCTTCGGCTTGAGCATAGCCGTGATGCCGGCTGAATTCTTCTCCCAGGTGAAAGTCATTTACCACGCCGCCGACAGCGTGGACTTTATAACGCTGACCCTGGCGTCTATTTCCGCCGTTTTCATCTGGCGTTATCCGAAATCCTGGGCCAGCAAAGCGCCGGCTCCTATCGTTGCGCTGATATTCGGCACCGTTCTCGCCGCGTTTTTCAATCTCCCGGTTGAGACTATCGGTGATCGTTTTGGCGGCATCCCACAGGAACTGCCGGGCTTTGAACTGCCCACATTCACTTTCGCCACGCTGCAATACCTGTTCGCACCGGCCATGACCATCGCCCTGCTCGGCGCAATCGAATCACTGCTTTCCGCCACCGTTGCGGATGGCATGATAGACGACAAGCACGATCCCAATCAGGAACTGGTCGCACAGGGCATTGCCAATATCGTCACTCCATTCTTCGGCGGAATACCGGCAACCGGAGCAATCGCGCGCACCGCCACCAATGTCCGATCGGGCGCCACCAGCCCGGTCTCGGGCATCGTGCACTCGCTCACGCTGCTGGTCATCGTGCTGGTCGCGGCACCACTTGCGTCCTATATACCGTTGGCAACACTTTCCGCAATATTGCTCATCACCGCGATCAATATGGGTGAATGGGAGAGTTTCCGTACGCTGCACAAATACCCGCTGAGTGATAGCGCCGTGCTGGTCTCCACCTTCTTATTGACCGTTCTGTTCGGCCTCACGGTCGCTGTGGAAGTGGGGATGTTCATCGCCGTGTTCTTTTTCCTCCAGCGTATCACCGATCTCACCCATGTCAGTATCGCCGAAGAGTCGCCTCACCCCGATGATGGTGAGGCAACCATCATGCGCAAAGCAGTTCCGAAGGGGGTAGTGATCTACCGCATCTTCGGTGCATTGTTCTTTGGTGCGGCAGACAAGCTTGAAACCATCATGCAGCAAAGCCACACCGAGCCCGAGGTGCTGATCCTCAAGATGCACGAAGTGATCAGCATGGATGCCAGTGCCATGCACACCCTCGAGCGCCTCCACGGCAAGCTGCAAAAGCACGGCAAACACCTGATCCTGTGCGGCGCTCGCTCCCAGCCGCGCATTCTGATGGAACAGGCCGGATTTTTCGATAAACTCGGGGTGGAGAATGTCGTGGAAACCCTGGATCATGCGCTGGGGCGTGCGAGAAAGATTCTAAGCCCGACAGAACCGATACCGAATATGATATGACTCGCAGCTGGCTGATTATCATCAGCCGACTGTCACAGAGCCTTATCTATACCAATCAACTCCAAGGAGACACTCATGGGAAGCAAAGACAAAAAGAAAGAATCAAAAGGCAAAAAACCACAACCCAAACCTGTGCCCGCAGCAAAATAACCTTGCTATTGCAATGAGAAGCTTGCCTGGACAACAACCAGGCAAGCCTCCGGTATTTGCTGAACCGGAGTCAACCGAAAAAACCTTTATAGACGCCCTTCTAACGAATTTCCCCGCACCGAACTCGTTTTGTCAATCACTGCAGATCATGAACGCCACTAATACAAAGAAAAGAGCTGGCCCTCCGGAAAACATTCTGTATCGCTCACGTATCGAAATCTTCCGTGTTCTGAAGACGCTTGCGAATGAAAGCTGTTCGATTCATGCCGACATCGGAACAAGCAGTACCTTTATAACAAAGATCCTTCTGGTCGATACCCTCAAGGATCGTTTGGTCATTTCCTATTGCGCCAACAAATTGCTGAACAGCAAGTTGCTCAAACTGCCCTCGATCAAATTCACGGCAAGTTACCAGGATGCACGTCTCGCATTCACGGCTTCAAATCCTGCCGAGACAATATTCGAAGACCAACCGGCGATTCAAATGGATCTGCCCAAAGCGCTTACTTCCTGCCATCATCGCGAGTCGCCCCGCATCCATATCTCCGCAACACCTTCCCTGCGCTGCATTGCGGAAGTTCCTATTTCAGCTGTAACTTCACTGCGCAGCGTTACCGAAGCGAACAGTGTCATTACTTTTGAAACCCATATCTGCGATATCAGTCATGATGGCTTGGGGGGCATGCTCTATGATAGCGACGTCAAACTGGAAACAGGGACTGTCTTGAAGGGTTGCCGTATATTCATTCCGAACGGCAAGGCTGTCGTCGCCGATCTTGAGTTGCGTCACACAACGATGGTAGCCCTCCCTGACGGATCATTTGCCCATCGGGTTGGCCTGCGTTTTATTCAAAAGCCGGATGAAATTGCCGAATTGATCAATTTCTTCGTGCAGGATCTGGACAAGAAATAAGTCGGGTTGAAATGCGGCATGCTGCAACCTTGCCACCCTGAGTCGGCACTCAATAAACCCGCATTTATTGCATATCCCGGTGATAGCGGGTAATAACTCCGCATGGCGCTGGACACGTACAGGCTAAGAGTCCTGCCGGGCAATTCCGGCATCCGGCAGGCTGATACGTGACACCAGCAACTTGTCCACCCGGTTCTTGTCCATATCGACCACTTCAAAGCGGTAGCCTCCCGCATCGAATCTGTCGGTCACCGCCGGGATACATCCCAGTGCATGCATGACAAAACCGCCCAATGTGTAGAAGCTTTTCTCATCCTCGCCGGGCAAGGCCTGGTCTATTTCGAGTTCATATTTCAAACGCTCTATGGTTACACCTCCATCTATCAGCCAGGAACCGTCTTCCCGTTTGACGAAATCCTGTTCCTCCAGAATATCCGACTGCGGCAAATCGCCAACAATGGAAATCAGGACGTCGGTGAGCGTGACCAAACCCTCCAGTTCACCGTATTCGTCCACTATCAGTGCGCATTGCTGGCGTGAATTTCGAAAATTCTCCAGCAGATTGGTAGTCATAACATCTTCCGGCACGTAGAGCGGAGGACGCAGGAAATTCTCGACTGCGAGAGGCTTACCCGACAAAACGTCCTTGAGCAGATCCATCGTGCGCAATATACCGACGATGTTATCGAGACCTCCTCGGCAGACTACCACCCGCCCGTATGGACTCTCTGCAATCCGCCTGCGGATATCGTCTTCCGCTGCCTCAAGATCGATCACGTAAATATTGTTACGATGGGTCATGATCGCGCCGATATGCTGCTCATCCAGCCTGAGCACGTTGGAAACGATGGCTTGTTCGCTCTGGTGGAACACACCCGCCTGTGCCCCCTGTCCCATCAGCACCCTGATCTCCTCGTTGGTGACCGGAGGCTGTTGCGTCCGCACCGCTCCCATCAATTGCAGCAGGAATCTGGAAGAGGTCGAGAGCAACCAGACCAGCGGTCGCGCCACTTTCGAAAGCATATTCATGGGCGGCGCGATCAACGAGGCGATCTTCTCCGGTGCCAGGAGTCCCAGTTGCTTCGGCACCAATTCTCCCACCACTACCGAGAAGTAAGTCAGCCCCGCCACCACGATGGTCAAGGCAAACCCCCTGGAGTAAGGTGCTACCAACGGCAGGCCGGCAAGCCATTCAGTCAGGGGGTCGGTCAGCGCGGCCTCGCCTATCGCACCGCTCAGGATACCGACCGTGGTGATGCCGACTTGTATCGTGGAAAGAAAGGTGAAAGGTTCCCTGTTAAGGGCCAGGGCAGATTGGGCGCCCGGGCTCCCGTCGTCAGCAAGCTTCTGCAGCCTCGCGCTGCGCGACGAAACGACAGCGATCTCGGACATCGCCAGAATGCCATTCAGCAATATCAGTAACAGAATGAGCAGCAAGTCCATCGGGGTATCCGTCTTGTCCTGGAATCGGCCGAAAGGAGAAATCAGCCGTTATCGATTTGCATCACACATGCAAATCCTTGAGCCTGAAGCACGAACCTTAAAGGGATTCGATGACCGCGCTCGCCCGCACCCGGCCTCAGGCTGTCACTACCCGGTTGCCACCCGCGCTGACGGCCTGTTCCAAAGCCTGGTCGACGCGGGCTATCAATGTCCCGCAAGTGTCTGTACGCATAGCCTCGCCGACCCCTGCCGAAATGGTTATCGCAGGAACCGAAAAGCCATCGGGCATTACGATAGGCATATGACTGATGGCCTTGCGCAGCCGCTCGGCGGTATCTACTGCCGCCGAAAGCGGGATCTCGGCCAGCAACACACCAAATTTATTGCCGATCAACCGGGCGGAATTATCGTCGGGACGCAAAAATGTCAGGATGGTTTGGGCAACGGTACGCAACAATTGATCGGCCCGTGACCTGTTATCGTCAGATTCCGTGTGGTCATGCTGGTCGACTTTCAGGACAATAAGGCACATGGGCTTGTTTCCGGCGATGCACCTCTGCAATACACGGTCAAATTTGCGCCTCAGCCCGTGGTAATTAAAAAGGCCTGTCAGGTTGTCTGTGATATCACTGTCCGAGGGCTCCTCCCGGTGCAGCAAACTATCGGCCATCATCTCGTTGCCCAGACGTATCCTGTAAACCAGAATGTTGAGCATGTTACGGGCAGCCTCGTTGGAGCCGTCAATCAGCGACCAGAATGAACCGTAATCTATGGAAAACAACTCGCAATCGCTGACCGCGATGACATATGCCGAAACCAAACCGTCGACCAGCACAGACATTTCGCCGACACACTCACCCTGAGCAATCATGGCAATCGGCTTTTCCGAGCTCGACGGTGTGATCTGAACGCTCAGCCGGCCGGAAACTACGATATAGACATTCTCGTTGATCTTGCCGGGTGAAAGTAGTTTTGTGCCCTGCCTCAGAGTGATGCGTTTGGCATTCTTGAAAAAAGGTTCGAGTGTCTCGCGCGGCACGCCACGAAACAACTTTGAATTCTTGATCAGCCTGAGAATCTCGGGAGAATCAAACACGACTCGATCCCGTGATGTGACATTCATTCATATGTTTCTTCATTCTGAATTAGCCCCTCGGCATTGTATTGGGTTGATTCGCGGAATTCCACCTTAATCGTATTCCATCTTCGATATAACCCGATCCGCAAGTGTGTCTGCGGATCATCCTATCCGTAGACGACTTTGACATTTTCCGGCTGCAATGTCTCGCTCAGGCTGCGCAACAAATCGTCGTGCAGGGTCACCTGCCACTCTTCACCGAGGCGCAACTGGCAAGCCGCCTGATCGTTGCGGTAATGGATCTGTATCGGGCATTTTCCCTCGCGATAGGGGGCGAACAATTTCTTGAGTTGCCCGATGCTCGCGTTGCCGTTGCAGCGCAACGCGAGTTGTTGTGCGAATTGCGACCGCGCCGAGGCAAAATCGAACAATTCCTCTCCGCTCACCCGCACGTTACCCGAGTACTCGTCCAGCTTTGCCGTTCCCCGCACCACCAGCAATTCGTCCGCGCGTATCCAGGGCTTGCTGCGTTCATATTCCTCGTTGAAAACGGTCAACTCGATCTGGCCGCCGCCGTCATCAAGCGTGACCACCGCCATCCGTCCGCGTCTGGTCTGCTGTATCCGCAAACCGGCGACGATGCCCGCCAGCACCACCGGCACGCCACGGCGTGAGGCATATCCGCCGTTGCCGGAACCATTGCCTGCACCGTTGCCTTGCCCGACGAATTGGGGCGTAAGATCGACCAGTCTCACCTTGATGAAATTTGACAATTCCTCCGCGTATTCCTGATACGGATGGCCGCCCAGATAGATGCCCAGGCTGGCCTTTTCATATGCCAATTGCTCACGCAATCGCCATCTCGGCACGTCGGCAGTCTGCACGATCAAGACCTCGTCGGCCTCGTCATCCCCGAACAGGCTATTCTGGTTTGCTGCACGGGCCTGCTGGTCCGCGCTCGCCATTGCCGCATCGACGCTCGCCATCAGCGCGGCGCGATGGTCATTGATACTGTCGAATGCACCGGCCTTGATCAGCGCCTCTATCGTGCGGCGATTGACGATGCGCTTATCGATCCGCCGGCAGAAATCGAACATGTCCTTGAACGGGCCGCCCTCCCTTGCCTTGACGATGCAATTGATGGCCGCCTCTCCGGTTCCCTTGATCGCTCCCAAGCCGTAGGCGACGGTCTGCTCGTCGACAGGCGAGAACACATAACCGGAACTGTTCACGTCCGGCAATAACACGCGAATATTCTGTTGCAGCGTGTCGTTGAAGAAAATGCTGACCTTCTCGGTATTGTCGAGGTCGCCGGACAAAGTCGCCGCCATGAACGCAGCCGGATGATGCGCCTTGAGATAGGCGGTGTGATAGGCGACCAGCGCATAGGCAGCCGCGTGGGATTTGTTGAACCCGTATCCCGCGAACTTCTCCATCAGGTCGAACAGATTGCCGGCCACTTCTTTAGTCGTGTTGTTCTTGAGCGCGCCTTCGACGAAGATTTCGCGGTGCTTTGCCATCTCTTCGGCTTTTTTCTTGCCCATCGCGCGGCGCAGCAGGTCGGCGCCGCCGAGGCTGTAGCCGCCGACGATCTGGGCCATCTGCATCACCTGCTCCTGGTAGACCATGATGCCGTAGGTCTCCTGCAGCACTCGCTCGACGGCCGGATGCGGGTAGTCGAATTTCTCGCCGTGCTTGCGGCGCACAAAATCCGGGATCAGGTCCATCGGGCCGGGACGGTACAGCGCGACCAGCGCGATGATGTCCTCGAAGCGGTCCGGCCTCGCCTGTTTCAGCATGTCTTTCATGCCGCGCGATTCCAGCTGGAACACGGCGGTGGTGTTGGCTTTGGTCAGCAGTTCGTAAGTCGCCTTATCGTCCAGCGGCAAGGTTTCCAGTGTGAACGGCGCAACGCCTCCGGCCAGCCGCGTGACATGGCGCATCGCCCAGTCCAGTATCGTCAGCGTGCGCAGGCCGAGAAAGTCGAACTTCACCAGCCCGATGGCTTCGACATCGTCCTTGTCAAACTGGCTGACGACACTGGTACCGCTGTCGGCGCAATACAACGGACAGAAATCGGTAAGTTGCCCCGGCGCGATCAACACCCCGCCCGCATGCATACCGATATTGCGCGTCAGATCCTCAAGCCGTCCCGCCAATTCCAGCAGCTCAGGCACACCCTCCTCGCGCTCGGCGATCGCATTGATCTCCGGCTCCATCTCGCGCGCCTTCGTCAACGACACCGGCTTCACGCCCTCGACGGGAATCGCCTTGGACAAGGCATCGCACAAGCCGTACGGAAAATCCATCACGCGTCCGACATCGCGTATCACCGCCTTGGATGCCATCGTGCCGAACGTGGCGATCTGCGACACACACTGCGCGCCGTACTTGTTCTTTACGTATTCGATCACGCGCTCGCGCCCGTCCTGGCAGAAGTCCACGTCGAAGTCTGGCATCGACACGCGCTCCGGATTCAGGAAGCGCTCGAACAGCAGCCCGTAGCGCAACGGGTCAAGATCGGTGATGCCGAGACTGTAGGCGACCAGCGAGCCTGCTCCCGAGCCGCGCCCCGGACCGACCGGCACGTTGTTTTCCTTGGCCCAGCTGATGAAATCCGCAACGATCAGGAAATACCCGGGGAAACCCATCTTGATGATGGTATCGATCTCGAAATCGAGGCGTTCGTTGTACTCGTTGAATTTGGCCGCACGCTCGGACTCTTCCGGATAAAGCTGTGCCATGCGCATGCCCAATCCGCGGGCCGACTCGGAGCGCAGAAAATCGTCCAGACTCTCTTCGTTCGGGGTCGGGAAATCCGGCAAACGCGGTTTACCCAGAGTCAACGACAAATTGCAGCGGCGTGCGATCTCCACGCTGTTCTGCAATGCCTCGGGCAGGTCTGCGAACAGCTCCGCCATCTCTGCCTGCGTCTTGAAATACTGCTGCGGCGTGAAGGCGCGGGCGCGGCGTTTGTCGTTGAGCACATAGCCCTCGGCAATGCATACCCGCGCTTCATGCGCCTTGAAGTCTTCAGCGGCAAGGAACTGTACAGGATGGGTGGCAACCACCGGCAAGCCGAGCTCGGAGGCAAGTCTGGTCGCGTCATGAATGTAATGTTCCTCATCGGCAAAGCCGGTGCGCTGCACCTCGATGTAGTAGCGGTTGTTGAACAATCCCGCCCATTCCTGCGCGAATAGCCTTGCCTGCGTGCCATTGCCCGAAAGCAGTGCGCTACCCACATCACCCAGGTGTGCGCCCGACAAGGCAATCAATCCGCCGTTCTCCTGATGCAACCACTCGCGGCGCAGCTCTGCCCGGCCGCGATGCTGGTTTTCCAGGAAGGCGCGCGAAAGCAACCGGCACAGCAACAGATAACCTTCCGTCGACTGGCACAACAACAACAACCGGTATGGCCGCTCCGGATCGCTATCATTGCTGACGAACACATCGCAACCGACGACCGGCTTGATACCGGCATCGCGTGTCTTCTGGTAGAACTTGATCAGGCCGAAAAAGTTGTTCAGGTCGGTCAATGCCAGTGCCGGCATCGCATCCTGCTGGGCTGCAGCAACTGCCTCGCCCACACGCACCATTCCGTCGGAAATGGAGTACTCGCTGTGCAAGCGCAAATGGACAAAAGTTGGTTGAGGCATGATGGATTACTTGATATTCAGGCGGAGATTCTAGCACTGCTTGAAGCAGTAAAATTTCTTGTCGGAGATTCAAAACGTTAGAATCGCGTACTTACCTTCATCATCCGGATAGTCGTGCAACAGACCCTGACCGCAAAACAAGAACGATACTTGCTGCTGACCCTCGCGGGCATACAGTTCAGCCATATCCTCGATTTCATGATCATGATGCCGCTGGGGCCGATACTGATCGCCGAGCTCGGCATCACCACCCACCAGTTCGGCCTGCTGGTAGCGTCATACAGCTTTACAGCGGCGGTTTCAGGCTTGCTTGCGGCCACCTTCGTGGATCGGTTCGAGCGCAAGCGCCTGCTGCTGACGATGTTCGCCCTGTTCGGCATCGCCACGCTGGCGTGCGGGCTGGCGCCGGGATACGCGGCACTCATTATTGCGCGTGGCATGGCGGGTGCGTTCGGCGGCATCATGGGCGCGATGGTGCAAACCATGGTCGGCGATGTCATTCCCTTTGCAAGGCGGGCCAAAGCAACCGGGATGATCGCGGCCGCTTTCTCGTTGTCCACCATTGCCGGCGTGCCGCTTTCATTATGGCTGGCCAACCTGTTCGAATGGCGCGCACCGTTCATCTTCATCGCCGTACTGGTTTTGCTGTTCATCGGTGTGGGCGTTCGCATACTGCCCGAATTGAAGCATCACATCAGCGCGGAAAAACAATCGCATCCGTTTGCGGCGATGTTCACCGTGCTGCGGGATGCCAACCATCTGCACGCCCTGTTATTCTCCGCGCTGATAATCTTCTCCGGCTTTACGGTCATCCCCTACATCACCGTCTATGCAGTACATAATGTCGGCATCAAACAAAGTGATATCCCATTCATCTACCTCGCTGGCGGCGCCGCGACACTGATCACCGCAAGACTGATCGGTCACTGGGCAGACCTGCACGGCAAGGTCGAGATCTATCGCATCGTCGCTCTGGCCGCGCTATTGCCGCTGTTCATCGTGACCCATATCGGTGCCGCCCCGTTATGGTTGTGGCTGGTCTGCACCACATTGTTCTTCGTGCTGGTATCGGGACGCATGATCCCGGCCATGGCAATCATCACCTCCGCTGCACAACCGAAACTGCGCGGGACATTCATGTCGCTCAACGGCACCACCCAGGCGTTTTCAATGGGAATGGCTTCGACATTGGCGGGCTTCATCATCTCGCAGGATGACGCCGGGTTGATTGTCGATTACACATGGGTGGGCTACGTCGCGATCACGGCCAATCTTCTGGCGATCTGGTTCGTCTCGCGCATCGTGATGCATGACCAGCACATCGTGGTGCCGGATGTGGTGCCGAAGTGATGATTAGGGTTGGAGCGGGCGAACGGGATCGAACCTTCGTATGCAGCTTGGGAAGCTGCCGTTCCGCTGCATGGGGGAATGAAAACAACTCAAAAGAATATTCGCTACCAGGCTAACCCCTTTGATCGGGTTGGAAGCCAGTGCCCTAAGCCGTAATATTCCGCCCCGAAATATCCGGCAATATTCCCCCGTCCGGCTTAATCCGTTGCCCTGCGAGATTGATGATAGGGGGAGGATATAAGCCGCCTCTCGGTCTTGGGCAGGAAGTTCTTGGCGAGCGTATGGAACAGCGGTGTGGGACAGATCAGTTTCGAGCAGATTTTGGCGATGAATGCGGCGGCCATCAGCGGCAAGATCATCTCGTGGTTGTCCGTCATCTCGATGACGATGACGAATGCGGTAATGGGTGCCTGGGTTACACCGGCGAAGTAAGCAACCATTCCAAGGATAATGGCGGCACCTGTAGGGACCGAGGTGAAGAAGTGCGCAATGTTGGCGCCGAATCCCGCCCCCGCAGAAAGTGTTGGCGCCATGATCCCCCCAGGGATTCCGCTGACGTAGGAAACGATGGTGGCAACCATTTTCAACAAGCCATAGCTTTCCGGCAATTCCATGTTGACGTCAAGAAGTGATTTGGCTTCGATGTATCCGCTTCCGTAAGTGCTATCGCCGGAAGCAAGACCTAACAATGCAAGCGCCAAACCACAATAACCGGCAAAAGCGACCGGTTTTTCCCGCATCAACGTGCCCATCCAGCCCTTCAAACCCTTGTTGACTTCGATCAGGGTGCGGCTGAACGCTCCGCCCAGCAATCCTCCGCTGATACCGCAGAATATGACCACACTCCATTCCCTGCCGAGCACCAGCGTTTCGGAGGTGTGGCCGAAGTAGGAATAATTGCCCAGCAGCGCCAGCGAAGTGATGCCGGCAATGATAACTGTCATGAGGATCGTCGAACTGTTGTGTTCTTCAAAAGATCGGCTCATCTCTTCGATTGCAAATACGATGCCGGCCAGCGGTGTGTTGAAAGCGGCTGCGACACCTGCCGCGCCGCCGGCGAGTATCAAACCCTTTTCAAGATCGTGTCTGGGGAAGCGCGCAAGGTTGCCCAGACTGTGCATGATGGCTGCGCCGACCTGTACAGTCGGGCCTTCGCGTCCCACGGAAGCGCCAAAAAAAAGTCCGACGATACTGAGCATGATCTTCCCGAAAGCGATGCGCAATGAGAGCACGCGATCACGGATTTCAGAGCTTTCTTTTTTTTCAAGAGCGGCAATGGTCTGGGGAATGCCGCTGCCCTGGGATCCCGGGAAGAATCTTCGGGTGACAAAGACGATCATCATCAGACCCAGTGGGGTGATGATCAGCGGAAGATAGCGGGAGTACGCAACCAATTTATGAAACTGGGTATTTGCCTGCTCGCAGGCAACAGCAAAAATGATTGCAACCACGCCGACGCTGACTGCGCCACTCCAGAATACAAGCCGGCGCTTCCATTCAAGAATCTGCTTTTCTTCCAGCAACGGGAATTTCATCAGTCGATCTAGGTTCCAGCTTGGTGATAAATACTTTTCAGGTCTTGCCATTATACATAGAGCCTGATCTCTCCCCTCAAATTTGCTGCACCGGATGGTCTTGTCGCAAACTTTCCAGAGCCTCACGAGAATCTCGAGTAGCAATACCATTGCTCCACAGCATCCGCAGAAATCTATTACATGCACCACGGGAAAATACTGCTTACCGGGTGAGCATATTGATTCGGAGCTGAACTCACTGGTGGAAGCGGAAGGCACACGGGGATGGAAGATTGGAGCGGGTGAACGGGATCGAACCGTCGTATGCAGCTTGGGAAGCTGCCGTTCTACCATTGAACTACACCCGCTTGGTGTAAAATGCGATGCGAATTCTACCACGGCCAAAGGCAAATCAAGAGGCACCCAAAGTGATAACAGTCAGCATCAACGGTGAAAAACGCCAATTTCCGGAATCCATAAGTTTGGCGACACTGATCGAACAGATGGGATTGAGCGGCAAGCGCATCGCGCTGGAACGCAACGGTGACATCGTGCCGCGCAGCACGTTTGCCCAGCAACGACTGGCGAATGGTGACAGGCTTGAGGTGGTGGTTGCGGTAGGTGGCGGTTAAACAGAGATCGTTCCCATGCTCCACGTGGGAACGATAAACCTAAATTCCGCATTTGAACCACGAAGACCGCGAAGAAAAACTAATTGTTATCATGAGAAGATGAGTCATCTTGCTGGTGAGCATGCAATATCATGCAACTCCATTAATAATCTTCGTGATCTCTGTGCCTTCGTGGTGAACTAAGTTTTTCAGGTTAGAACAATTTATCAGGAACATTGCAATGAACGACAAATTAATCATCGCAGGCAAAAGTTATTCTTCCAGACTGCTGGTCGGCACCGGCAAGTACAAGGACTTCACCGAGACGCGCGCGGCGCTGGATGCCAGCGGCACCGAGATCGTCACAGTGGCGATACGCCGCACAAACCTCGGCCAGAAGGCCGACGAACCCAATCTGCTGGATGCCGTGCCACCGTCGAAATTCACCTATCTGCCCAACACTGCCGGTTGCTATAGCGCCGACGATGCGGTGCGCACGCTGCGCCTTGCGCGCGAGTTGCTGGACGGCCACAGCCTGGTGAAACTGGAGGTGCTGGGTGATCCACAATCCCTTTATCCCAATGTGATCGAGACCATCGCCGCCGCAAAAACGCTGGTGGCCGAAGGATTCCAGGTGATGGTGTACACCTCGGACGATCCCATCATCGCCAAACAGCTTGAAGACATCGGCTGCGTGGCGATCATGCCATTGGCCTCGCTGATCGGGTCGGGGATGGGCATCCTCAACCCGTGGAATCTGCAACTCATCATGGATCGCGTCAGCGTGCCGGTCATCGTCGATGCCGGCGTGGGCACGGCTTCCGATGCAGCGATCGCGATGGAACTGGGGTGCGCGGGTGTATTGATGAATACCGCGATCGCCGCAGCGCAAAATCCCGTGATGATGGCCTCTGCCATGAAGAAAGCAACCGAGGCCGGACGTGAAGCCTATCTGGCCGGGCGGATGCCGAAGAAACTTTACAGCGCCAGCCCGAGTTCGCCGACGGCCGGCATCATCAGCTCGGTACGCAGCTAAACCCCGCCCTCTCATGCTTTGACAAGCTCAGCACGAACGGGCATATGGAAATCATTCCATACGCCCTGAGTCTGTCGAAGGGTAAAAACATCGGAACAATTTTATATAAGTTCATTTCACCACGAAGGACACGATGATCACGAAGCAATTTCAGGGTGTTATCAACTTATTCATTGGCCACCTAAAAGGTGAAGCCGAAATATTTAGTAACCCAATGCTTTTTTTCGTGTACTTCGAGCTCTTGGTGGTGCAACCAAGGTTTTAAGGTTAATCGCATGACTGACTCCACCGATCTTTCCAAACGTCACATCCGCAGCTTCGTGCTGCGACAAGGGCGTGTCTCGCCGGCCCAACAGCGCGCTGTAGAAACGCTGATGCCGCGCTTTGGCATACCTTATACCGAACAAAAGCTGGAT
>JBGSMU010000113.1:0-31065 GCA_041739955.1 Gallionella sp.
GTATTCTCTTCATCTGCTTCCTCCAAAAGTAACGTTAATTTTACGTCGCCCTTGGAAGACTATTTATCGGGGGAAGCTCATACAAACAAAAACCCGGCTTAAGCCGGGTTTTGTTTGTATCGTATATAGTCCGCCTTATGAACTTCACACAAACCAATCTGGCCAACAAATAAGCAGGCTACCCAATAATTCCGGGTTGTAGATTTGGTTTAGCGCAAGCTCAGCTTCTCGGACAATATCTTGGGTGTAATGAAAATCAGCAATTCCCTTTTATTATCTGACTTTGTATTGCTTTTGAACCACCAGCCAATAATGGGAATATCGCCCAGAAGAGGCACCTTCGAAGTCGAGTTGGATTCACTCTGGGTATAGATTCCACCGATTACAACAGTACCACCATTTTCGACCAGAACCTGTGTGCTAACGCTTTTGGTATTGATGCTGGGAATACCGCTAAAAATATCGCCTACAGTATCCTGATTGACGTCTACTTTCATATTGACGTTATCGTCAGGTGTGATTTGAGGCGTAACTTTTAAACTTAATGTTGCTTTCTTAAAGGCCACGTTAGCCGCCCCACTACTTGACGCCTGAAGATAGGGAATCTCTACACCAGACTCTATTGACGCAGCTTCCCCGTTTGCTGTAACGACCCTGGGGCTTGCGATAGACTTGGTCTTGCCGTCCAAGTCCGAAGCGGATAGCTCCAGTCCCAAGGCCTTGCCGCTAGCAGCACTAAACAGGATGTTCAACCCACCCTCCCCGCTGGAGGCACCAGGCAAGGACACATTATTACTTCCTACCACACCGGTATCGAATCCTCCCGGAAGGTTGCCGGAACTGATGGGACTGGTAAAACCAAGCTTGCCGCCTAAAGTACGGGTAAAGGTATCACCAGCCTCAACGAAGCGGGCCTCGATCAATACCTGACTCACAGCAACGTCAACCTGTCGAATCAATTTGCGCGCTTCTTCCAGATTGGCAGGGGTATCCTGAATGAACAAAGTATTGGTACGATTATCCACAACCGCGCTTCCGCGGCTAGACAGAATTCGCTGATCTTTACTGGTCAAGAGCGAAACAATTTCCGAGCCTTTCGAATAACTGAGCTGGAAGCTTTCCGTATGCATCTCTTCCAACTCCGCTATCTCCTGACGGGAAGTCATGTCGTCCTTTTCCTTGGCTGCTATCTCCGCGCGAGGTGCCACCTGGATCACATTACCATTCTTGCGCATATCCAGGCCACGGCTCTGCAATATGATGTCCAGCGCTTGATCCCAAGGAACGTCTTTCAACCGTAACGTTATATTTCCTTTTACTGTATCGCTGATAACCACATTCAGTTCCGTAAAATCGGCAATCACATTCAATGCCTCACGCACATCGATCTTTTGGAAATTCAGTGTCAATTTTTCTCCGGTGTATCCGGGCTTGCTACTTTTTGCTAATCCACCTGATTCTTCAGCAATTTTCTTAACTTCAATGATGAACTTATTATCGGTTTGGAAGGCTGCATGCTCCCATGATCCGGATGGTTCAATCACCATGCGAACGTTATCACCCTGCACAAATGTATCTACATTCTGAACAGGGGTGGCAAAATCAACCACATCAAGCTTACGTTGCAGATTGCGCGGCAACTTTGTCCCAAGAAAGTCCACTATCAAGTTGCTGCCTTGCTGCCTCATATCAATACCCACACCGGAATCAGAAAGGTCTATTTGTATTAAACCTTCCCCATTCTTGCCGCGACGAAAGTCGATATCACGCAGCTCATGTATTTGCGAATCCAGCTTAGCCTCGGCAAAACGGGTGCTCGACGGCTTTGCACTTTCTTTAACCCGGTTAAATAGCGTAATCAAAAGATTGTTGCCATCAACTTTTGTGTCGTAAGCCAACATTTGATTGAGATTAACAACCAGACGAGTACGATCGCCTGCCTGAACAATATTTGCACTGCGCAAATTCATTGCCGTGAAATCCAGAACTGATTTGCCCAGATTGTTGGTCGTATTTGGAAAATCAAATGCAATGCGTGGCGGGTTGCTGATAGTAAACCCGACAGGTGGGCTGCTGAGCGCCTCTGTCAATTCGACCTTGATGATAATGTTTCCATCGCTTGTGTTACTGGCATTCAGAAAATTGATGCCGTTCAAAGTGTCTGCCTGCACCAGCGCGCTACTCAAAACACCAAATGCGAAGCATAAACCCAGCAATCGAACCAAGCTGATCATTTCGTTACCAAGTTTTCTCATTGTTTACTCCTTGAATCATTCAAGTAATTGAAGGCTGCTTTCTCGTTCTGTCCAAGCGCCAGAACTATCTTGCACTATTTCTTTAATTGTTATGCCCGAATCAAGCACAACTGTAATCAGACCAAAATTCATTCCGATATAATTTCCAGCCTTAACCCGATGCAATTTTCCGTCAGCTCGAATCACGGCGTAGCCCACCTTGTTCTGATTGAGATACCCGACCATTTTCATACTCTCGAGCGGGAACTCCTCCAGCGCCTCCTTGGGACGATCCATATCAGGCTGATTTTCCCCGGCCCCCAAACCCGCTTTAGACTCTTGCGTACGCGGCAAGAATGGATCCGGCAAACTGGTATCATTAACATACGCAAAATACTCATACGGCTTGACCTCAGGAGGCGGTTCAATTTTACCGCGCAAACCTACGCCTGAATTTTTTACAAATTCCTGCAAATCCTGAAACTCCTCACCCCCACAACCGGCAAGCAAAATCGAGGCAAGAACAAGATAGATAAATTTCATTATTTCTTCCCTTTGCCAGCCTTCGACGATTTTGTTCTCTGGGCATTCATTGCAGCCAACTCTGCTTCATCGAGATATCTAAAGGTTTTCGCGGTAGCGTTCATCATCAGCCCACCACTTTTGGTATCAGGTAAAACTGAAATGTCGTTAAGGGTAACAATTCGCGGAAGAAGGGCTATATCACTGGAAAAATTCCCGAGATCGTCGTAATTCCCGGATACCTTTAAAGTGATCGGCTGTTCTGTAAATGCCCCATTTACCACTTCCGTGCCAGGCTTAAACAGCTCAAACTGCAAACCGCGTCCCAACCCGGCTTGATTGATATCTGTCAAAAGCGCATCCATTTCCGACTTGCTGGGCAGCTGCTTTAACAAAGCCCCTAATGATTCCCGGGTTTCGTTCAGTTGTTTCTTGATCAAATCAAGATTTATAGCCTGCCTTTTCTTTGCCAGAAAAGTTTCCTTAAGTTGCGCTTCTTCTTTAGTGACCTTCTCCAGTCTTTGCAACTGCTCCTGCCAAATGAGCAAAGCGCCGGCCACAACCACGGCTGCAAACATAACAATGAATGCAATAATTTTTGCAGGCCATGGCCATGTACCCGGTTTTTTTGGATTTAGGTTCTTAAGTTCGGCTAGTTTCATCTGCTCACCTAACTCTTTTTAACGACAGACTTGCTGCCTGATACGGTTGGATTGGCTTCATCCTTCAGTTTGGTCAGATTGAAACTCAGGGAAAATTCATTCGAGCGACCCCCGGCTGATTTCCCCTTGCCCGCACTCAAGGTTACGGCATGTATCTCCAGCAACGTTGGAGAATCCAACCAAGGTGAATCTTCTATAGCACGCATCAGGGTAGATACCCGTGCACTGGATTGGGCATAGCCAACAAGGCTGATCTTTCTCCCGGTTTGTTTCAGCGACTTGAGATAAACCCCGTCAGGCAAAATACGCAACATCTGGTCAAAAAGATGCACCACGTCAGAGCGGGTACCTTGCAATTCTTCAACAACATTTTTTCGTGCAAGCAATGACTGTATTTCTTTTTGCAACTTGTTGATTTCCGCAATTTGCTTGTCCAGAAGCACAGTTTCAGCTTTCAGGTATGCGTTCCTTCCTTCCTGATACGAGATTTTATTATTAACTGCAATTTGCACACCCACCACTAACAATCCGCCCAGAATCAAAGAAATCACGCTCAACGCAATAAATTGTATGTAGCGGGCGCGACGTCTTTCTTCACGGTGCGGAAGGAGGTTTACACGTATCATGATGGATCGAACCTCCGCATGGCCAAACCGCAGGCAATAATCAATGAGGGCGCATCAAATAACAATTGGCGTGGCTTGATCCGGCTGGAAAGAGTCATCATTGCAAAGGGATTTGCCACCATGGTACTCACCTGCGTTTTTGAGGCCACTGCATCATCCAATCCCGGCAATGAGGCGCAACCTCCCGCAAGCACAATGTAATCAACCTCATGAAACTCTGTCGAAGTAAAGAAAAACTGCAAGGCACGTGCAATTTCGGCAACCACATTCTCAATGAACGGTGACAATACGTCATTCTCGTAGTTATCTGGCAACCCGCCGCTACGTTTTGCCGCCTCAGCTTCTTCGGCACTCAGTCCAAAACTGCTCTGTATCTGCTGGGTTAATTGCTCGCCGCCTATTTGCTGATCTCTGGAATAAACAGAATGCCCGTTGCGCAATACATTTACGTTCATTACGTTAGCGCCAATATCAACCAGCGCCACACACTTGTCTACCGCACTATCGGGTAATTGTGCACTAATTTCGCCAAAAACCATCTCGGCAGCAAATGGTTCCACATCCATCACTTGGGTTTTAAGTCCGGCCAATTGCGCAGCCGCGACTCGATCTTCGACATTGGCCTTTCGTGAAGCCGCCAGCAATACTTCCAGCTCCTCAATATTCTCGGGAGATGGCCCAATCACCTGAAAATCCAAGTTAACCTCTTCAAGCGCAAAAGGAATGTATTGATTAGCCTCAGACTCAACCTGATACTCCAAATCCTCCTCGCTCAGGCCCGCAGGTAACAGAATTTTTTTGGTTATCACCGCTGCGGCCGGCAAAGCCATACTGACATTCTTGATACGCGTACCCATTCGTCGCCATGCGCGCTGCATGGTTTCCGAGACAGCCTCAATATTATTGATATTGCCGTCTGTAATAGCATCTTTTGGGAGTAGCTCGATTGCATACCGATCAAGCGTGTAACCGCTTTGTTTGGGCGCCATGCTTAACTCAACCATCTTGATTGATGAAGAGCTAACATCCACACCAATCACGGGAGGCGTTCTAGCCCAAAGGAAGTCTAGCGGGATGTCAAAATTTACCTTAGCCATATACCGGTTAGAGCTTAGTCTATATAAAGTGGTTTAAATCCTAGCAATAACTATAAACCATGTAAAGCTATTTTTAGTGTTCCCGGCAACTGAAGGATCTTATATGCAATTGAACCTATATAATTGTCCGAACAATACCATCGTTATTTTAATCCGGACAACCCTCTAAATGCTCTCCCGTCGCTGGCTTTTACCCTCTCTGGTTGTTTCTGTCATGTTGCTGCTTCCGGCCATTTTGTTGGGTCTGGCGGTAATTCTGGCATACCCCACCCTTCCTTCCCTGGAGGCTCTCACTGATTACCGCCCGAAAATTCCATTGCGTATATATAGCGCCGAAGGAATATTACTTGGCGAGTTCGGTGAGGAGCGTCGTGCGCTGATTACCATCTCCAAAGTCCCGGAGATCATGAAGCAAGCGATCCTTGCCGCAGAAGATGATCGTTTTTACCAGCATGGCGGAGTCGATTACATGGGGGTAATGCGCGCGGCAATTTCAAATTTGACCAGCGGGGGGGCAAAACAGGGAGCCAGCACCATTACTATGCAATTGGCGCGGAACTTTTTTCTCACCAAGGAAAAAACCATGTCACGCAAGTTTAACGAAGTACTGCTTGCGTTCAAGATCGAGCATTTTTTAACCAAGGACGAAATCCTTGAGCTTTATATCAACCAAATATATCTTGGGCAACGCGCTTTTGGATTTGCCGCTGCAGCGCAAACTTATTTTGGCAAATCTCTGACCGACGTGACTGTCGCAGAGGCCGCAATGCTGGCCGGCTTACCAAAAGCGCCTTCAAGTTACAATCCTGTAGTAAATCCCCAAAGAGCAAAATTGCGCCAGCAATATGTTCTACGCAGGATGCATGAACTACTTTATATCAGTGATGAGCAATATCAATTTTCTCTGCTTGAACCTTTAGTTACAAAAAGGAACAGCCAGAGTTCGGCCATGATAAAGGCTGAATATTTCGCAGAAATGGTGCGTCAAGAGATTTTCGAAAAATATAAGGATGATACATATACACAGGGATTTAAAGTTTACACAACAATTAGGCAACAAGACCAGCAAGTTGCTTACCAGGCTGTTCGAAAGGGCGTTCTCGAGTATGACCGTCGTCATGGCTATCGCGGCCCTGAAGGATTTATCAGTATTCCCAAAGATGCATCCAGCGCAGATTACAGCACCGACCAACTAGACGAGGCTTTGCAGGACGTAACTGATAATGATGACCTAATTCCCGCTGTTGTTCTTGAGGCCACGCCCAAAATGATCCGCGCCTACTGCAAGGGAGGTGAAATCGTGGAAATTTCTGGTGAAGCCTTGGCTTTTGTTCAACAGGCGCTAAACAAAAAAGTCCCCTTGAAGCAACGCATCAACGTTGGGTCTCTCATACGCGTGCAAAAGGACGAAGCCAATGTGTGGCAAGTAAGCCAGCTACCTGAGGTTGAGGCTGCTTTTGTTTCTGGCAATCCACGCGATGGTGCAATCTACTCACTTGTGGGTGGGTTTGATTTCAACCACAGTCAATTCAACCATATATCTCAGGCATGGCGTCAGCCAGGCTCCAGCTTCAAACCTTTTGTTTATTCGGCCGCTCTGGAAAAGGGATTTACTCCTGCCACAGTCATAAATGATGCGCCCCTGATATTTGATGCGCAAGAAACAGGAAATGAACCCTGGGAGCCCAAAAACTATGATGGGAAATTTGAGGGGCCTATGCGTATGCGCCAGGGCTTGATGAAATCAAAAAACCTTGTGTCGATTCGCATATTGCAGTCTATTACCCCGCAATATGCTCGTGACTACATCGCAAAATTTGGCTTTGACCCCAGCAGATACCCTCCATACCTGACTATGGCTTTGGGCGCAGGTTCGGTTACGCCGTTAAACATGCTTGAAGGCTATTCTGTTTTTGCCAATGGTGGATTCCTGGTGCCTCCTTATTTCATCGATCGCATAGAAGATTCGCATGGAAATATAATCAGCAAAACCAGTCCGGTTAAGGCCGGTAATGGTGCGGAACAGGTTATCGATGTTCGCAATGCCTATACTATGGTCAGTATGCTACAGGACGTTGTTAAACACGGAACTGCATACCGCGCTATGCAGCTTGGCCGCCATGACCTGGCAGGCAAAACAGGCACAACCAACGAGTCTATGGATGCATGGTTTTGCGGCTTTCATCCAACTGTGGTCGGAATTGCTTGGATGGGTTACGACCAACCAAAAAGCCTTGGTGACAGGGAAACAGGAGGTGGTGCGGCTTTACCGATCTGGATGAGTTATATGGAAAACATACTCGCAAATGTGCCGGAAGCGGAGTACACAATGCCTGAGAACATGGTCGCCATTCCGATTAACAACGACGGCTTGCCTGACGCCAACTCTGACCGTATCGAATACTTTTATCAGGAAAATGCCCCTTCGGAACAAACTTCACCGGTAACTATCGAGAATGAAGACGCCAAGCCCACCGATGTCATCAGGGATCAGTTGCTCTAATCATCATGGCGCGTGAGCATTTTCCAAAGCGGGATTTGATGCGTGAGCGACTTGCTCACCAGGCCGCAAAAATATTGGCGGAAGGAAGTATTACAGACCACGCCAAGGCCAAACGAAAAGCGGCACAGCAACTCGGCTCAACCGATACCAGACACTTGCCCAGCAATGAGGAAGTTGATGCAGCACTGAACAGCTACCGATCGCTATACCAAAGTGAAAGTTACCCGAAAATTTTATCCGAACTCAGAAATGAAGCCTTGAACATCATGCGGTTATTGTCGGAGTTTCGGCCCTACCTGACCGGATCGGTGCTAAGAGGCACTGCCGGACAACATTCCGATATCAATCTTGAGCTATTTTCGGACGACTCAAAAGCTGTATTGTTGCATCTGCTCAAACATAAAATTGATTTTGATGACGGTGAATGGAGAATGCGAATAAATGGGCGTGAGGAAACGGTGCCGAGTTACACCCTGATCGGCAATTCCGGAATTCATACGCACGTCATTGTACTTCCTGAAAACGCGCGACATAGCGGCAGCCGCCACCCTGAAACCCATGCAAATATCGCAACAGTAGAAGCTATGATTGGAAGTAAGCCTTGAATCAAGCCGGCCTCAAAGATATTCCAACCGGCCAGCACTGTTGAAGACTATATAGCCACACTTGAACTTTGATGTTCTGCAAAGAACAGAACTTTATTTATCTTGCATCAACCAACGAGCCGCATCCAGCGCAAAATAAGTCAGTATTCCATCCGCTCCAGCGCGCTTGAATGCCAGCAGGGATTCCAGCACACAGTTTTTTTCATTCAGCCATCCATTCTGCGCAGCAGCCTTTAGCATCGCGTATTCGCCACTAACCTGATAAACAAAAGTCGGCGCCTTGAATTCATCTTTGACTCGGCGAACGATATCAAGGTAAGGCATCCCTGGTTTGACCATCACCATATCCGCACCTTCCTGAAGATCCATACCGACCTCCCACAAGGCTTCATCGGAATTCGCGGGATCCATCTGGTAAGTATATTTATTGCCTGCTCCCAGATTGCCACTGGACCCGACCGCATCCCGGAAAGGGCCGTAAAAACTGGAAGCGTATTTAGCCGAGTAGGCCATGATACGTGTATGAATATGTTTCTGGGCATCTAGTGCAGCCCGCACTGAACCGATACGACCATCCATCATGTCGGAAGGGGCTACGATATCGGCCCCGGCGGCAGCATGAGTTTGCGCCTGCTTTACCAGCACCGCCACCGTTTCATCGTTCAGCACATATCCAGCAGCGTCAATCAGTCCGTCTTGCCCGTGACTGGTATAGGGATCAAGCGCAATATCGGTCATCACGCCGAGCTCCGGGAAGTTCTTTTTTAGCTCAGCAACGACCCGCGGCACAAGGCCATCCAGATTGAATGCTTCACTCGCATCCAGACTTTTCAGAGGCGCTTCGATCACCGGAAAGATCGCCATCACCGGAATACCCAGTTTCACGCATTGCTCAGCATCCTTCAGCAGCAGGTCCAAAGTTTTACGCTGGACACCCGGCATCGACTTCACGTCTTCGATTTTATTGCTGCCTTCCAAGACAAATATCGGGTAGATAAAATCTGATGATGTGAGCGCATGCTCTCTCATCAAGTCGCGCGAAAACGCGTCATGGCGCATTCGACGCATTCTTATATTCGGGAATCTTCCTAGTGTTTGCATGATTTTTCCTGATTGTAACTTTTCATGGAACTATTTAAGGGTTCGCTAATCTGAGGTTATGAATGGTGATGAATCATTCCACGTTTCTCCTCCCTGAGCGTGTGTCTTAACACCAGTTAAGACTTTGCCCCCGGTCTACTCCCCTTGACCGGGGGCATTTTTTTATTTTGTCTTGAACCAATCCGATATGACCGCTTCGGCTTCTTCCGTTCCCGTTTTCTTCAGGCTGGAAAACAATTGCACCGAACATTGGGGAAAATACTCCGCCAAATGGGATTTTACGCGATTTAAAGTCACTGTGGATTGTTGGCGACTCAACTTGTCAGACTTGGTCAACAGGACGTGCACCGGCTTACCCGTCGGCGCAAACCAATCCAGCATGTTCTCATCCAGTTCAGTCAGCGGATGGCGCGAATCCATGATCACCACTAATCCACACAACTCCTCACGCGTTTGCAGATACTGACTAAGTAACGCCTCCCAGTGACGCTTGCTTTCCGTGGGCACTTTCGCATAACCATAGCCTGGCAAGTCGACCAGGAACTTATTGTCGCCAAGCGAAAAATAATTCAAATGCTGGGTACGACCAGGCGTCTTGCTGGTGTAGGCCAGACGCACATGATTTGCCAATGTATTGATCGCACTTGATTTGCCGGCATTGGAACGCCCGACAAACGCCACCTCGCTGCCACCATGCAAAGGCAGATCTCGTATGTGATTGACGGTAGTAAAAAATGCCGCTTGCGAAAACAGCCCCATTACTTCCAGGCCGAAAATATCTTGTCAGCAGCAGCAATAGTTGCGGCAATATCATCCTCAGAATGAGCGGCAGATACGAAACCCGCCTCGAATGCAGAAGGTGCGAGATAAACGCCCTCGTCCAGCATCGCATGAAAGAAGCGATTGAACGCTTCCTTATTGGTATCCATTACTTCGGCATATGATGTTGGCACGGTCTTGCTGAAATACAGGCCAAACATGCTGCCGATGGATTGCGCGCTGAACGGGATACCGTGTTTTTTTGCACTGGCAGTCAGGCCTTCGGTCATTCGCTTTGCAGACAATGTCAGCTTGTCATAGAAGCCCGGCGCCTGAACCAGTTTCAGCGTTGCCAGGCCCGCCGCTACCGCCACCGGATTCCCGGATAGTGTTCCGGCCTGATAAACCGCACCGAGCGGCGCCAGGCACTGCATGATATCGCGCCGACCACCGAATGCAGCAGCAGGCAAACCGCCACCCATCACTTTACCCAGCGTGATCAGATCAGGCTTGATACCGAAGTGACCATGTGCACCCTGTAAACCGACACGGAATCCGGACATCACCTCGTCCAGAATCAACACAGTGCCATGCTGGGTGCACAAGTTGCGCATCGCATCAAGAAACTCGGGTTTGGGAAGGATAAGGTTCATGTTCCCGGCCACAGGCTCTACGATCACCGCAGCAATATCGTCACCATATTCGGCGAAAGCATCTTCCAGCCCTGCAACATCGTTGTAATCCAGCACAGTAGTCAATGCCGCAATCTCGGCTGGCACCCCTGATGAGCTTGGCTGACCAAAGGTCAATGCCCCTGAACCTGCCTTGACCAGCAGACCGTCAGAATGGCCGTGGTAACAACCCTCAAATTTGATGATGCGGCTACGTCCGGTGTATCCCCTGGCCAGGCGGATAGCGGTCATCGTGGCTTCCGTTCCCGAGCTGACCAGGCGCACCATCTCCAGGCTGGGCAAAATCCTGCAAAGCAACTCTGCTATTTCCAATTCGGAAGCTGTCGGTGCGCCGAAACCCAAACCTTCGGCAGCAGCACTTTGCACCGCCTTAACTACTTCAGGATGGCAATGGCCAACTATCATCGGCCCCCAGGAATTGACATAATCGATATAGCGTTTGTCATCCGCATCCCACACGTAAGCACCCTTACCGCGTTTAAAAAACAGCGGTGTCCCGCCCACGGATTTGAATGCGCGCACAGGCGAATTCACTCCGCCCGGAATGATTTTTTGAGACTCATCGAACAGTTGCTGGTTATGTGAAGTCATGTTGTGTCTTTCTGTTTGCAAAAAATTTCAGGGGTAATTCAAAGTCGAAAATTGATATGCTGCCCCTCGAATATCGGCAGCGGAAAATACTGCCGAAATCACTGCCAGGGCATTTGCTCCCGCATCCAGAAGCTGGCTGGCGTTTTCTACCGTGACCCCGCCTATTGCCACCAATGGAACGGCAATCTCAAGACGCGCCTGACGAAGCAACCATAAGGGCGCCACCACAGCATCAGGCTTCACCACCGAAGGGAAAAAACTGCCAAATGCCACGTAGTCTGCTCCTTGGGCAACAACCTCGTGCGCCAGCTCCAGACGATTATAGCAAGATACGCCGATTAGTTTACTCATACCAAGCAGTGCCCGCGCGTCAGCCACATCCCCATCTTCAGCCCCGAGATGAACACCATCTGCATCCACTCTCAGGGCCAAATTGAAGTCATCGTTGATTATCAGTGGCACCGAAAATTCGGCCGTCAATTCCTTCAGGGCTTTGGCCTGCTCAAAACGTAAAGTATCGGACGCGGCCTTGTTGCGGAACTGCACTACCTGTGCACCTCCCAGCAGGGCTTGCCTCACCTTGCTCAGCAATTCAAACGTATCAGGCACATCAGGGGTAACTGCGTATAGACCCCTAATTCTTGAGTTCTGCCTGAGACTCGTCATCGTCATCTTCTTCACCACGCGCCCAGAACAATCTATCCGGAATGTGTTGCCCCATACCCGGACGAAAACCGGCATTCAACGTTTGCCATGTATATTCCTGCGCCTCTTTGACGGCTTCAGGCACATCCACGCCCTGCGCCAGCAATGACGCAATGGCTGAGGCCAGCGTGCAACCCGAACCATGATAAATCCCGGGCAAACGTGTCCAGCTATCACTGCTAATAACACCATTGGCACTATACAAGGTGTTGATAACCTTGGCGGTCTGTTCATGTGTGCCTGTGATCAACACATATTCGCAACCCATACTCAAGATACGCTTCGCACACTCTTCAAGGGTAGGATCGTCGTCGTCGTTTTCCTCGTCCAATGCCAGTCTGCGCGCTTCCATGCTATTTGGCGTAATGATCGTGGTCTGCGGGATCAACAGTTCCCGCATCGCGTCCAGCATATCTTCATTTGCCAATTCATCACCACGACCGGAAGCCAGTATCGGATCCAGAACAAGCGGAATATCGGGATAATCAGACAATATCTCGGCAATCACCGCGATGTTCTCCACGTTCCCAAGCAGACCGATCTTGAACGCTGCTACCGGCACATCTTCGAGCATCGCTCGAGCCTGATCGACCACCCATTCCGAGTCGATAGGCAAGATATCATCGACACCGCTGGTATCCTGCACAGTTACGGCAGTCACCACTGACAGCGGATGGCATCCCATACTGGCAATCGTCAGCAAATCGGCAGACAATCCCGCACCACCGCTGGGATCGGTTGCGGCAAAACTCATAACAAGCGGAAATGATTCAGGCATGGCAGGGATTAAAGTTATGGCGAGTACTAAAGGTCGAGCATTTTAACTGATGGCCGGAATCGGGTTGAAACTATATTCAGTTGTTATTCCGAATCCTGCCTCTTTTCAAGGTAATTCGATATGCCGGAAAATTCCGTAACACCCAGGTTTTCAGCGCGTAACTGCGGGTTGATATCCAATCTTTCAAAATCTTCAGCAGCAAGAAAAGTGCGCAAGGTATTTCTCAGGGTTTTGCGCCTTTGGCCAAAAGCCGCGCCCACGATGGCCGCAAACAACTGCTCATTACGAACTACGATTTCATGATCCGGGATTGGGATCATGCGCACGATGGCCGAATCCACTTTCGGAGCGGGGCGAAAGGAATCTGGTGGCACATCCAATAATTTCTCCATGAAGAAACGATATTGCAACATCACCGACAACCGCCCGTATTCCGGGGTCGATGGTTCTGCAACCATACGCTCGACCACTTCGTTTTGCAGCATGAAATGCATATCGGTGATGCGTTTCGTATACCCCGCAAAATGGAACAACAGTGGTGAAGAGATATTGTAAGGAAGATTGCCAACTATGCGCAGCGGTGCCGGTAGCGTTGCAAAATCGAATGCCAGCGCATCGCCGGCATGAATAACCAATTTACTGCCGACGCCATGCGGGTATTCCCGTTCCATACGCGCGATGATGTCGCGATCTATTTCGATCACGTGCAGGTGATTCAGTTTCCCCAACAAAGGCCGCGTCAGCGCCCCAAGCCCGGGGCCGATCTCAACCATATTGTCGTCCCGCTCGGGATGTATGGCACTGACAATATCTTCAATAATGCGCTCATCGACCAGGAAATTCTGCCCAAAGCGTTTTTTTGCACGGTGGCTCATATTGAAAAACCAGTAAAAATGCTCTGCCCAGATACATACACGCATTGGGTAACAAGGGAATCAAGGCGTCGCATGACTTCGTGTACGTTCATCACAGCGACTTCACTAGCGATTTTCAAGTTGCGCCATCTGTGCGGCAAGCTTTATAGCCTCTTGCATACTGCCACAATCGGCCTTGCCGGTTCCGGCCAAATCCAGCGCAGTACCATGATCCACTGATGTTCGAATTACAGGCAAACCCAGCGTCACATTCACGCCCTGACCGAAACTTGCATGCTTCAACACCGGCAACCCCTGGTCGTGATACATAGACAGTACGCAGTCACACTGTGAAAGTTTCTGCGGAGTGAACAGGGTATCGGCAGGCAATGGCTCGCTGACATCAATTCCTTCCGTGCGCAATTTATTCAGGGTCGGGATCATCACCTCGATTTCCTCACGACCCAGATGCCCCCCCTCTCCGGCATGCGGATTCAAACCGGCAACAAGGATACGCGGGCTCGCGATCGAAAATCTGGACTGCAAATCATGCTGAATGATACGCACAGTCTTCTCCAGAAGCTGCGCTGTGATTGCCCTCGGAACTTCTTTCAGCGCAAGGTGGGTAGTGGCAAGCGCAACACGCATCCCACCGCCAACCAGCATCATCACCACCCGGGGCGTTTGCGTCTGCTCGGCAAGAAATTCGGTGTGGCCCGTGAAAGGGATTCCGGCATCGTTGATGACACCCTTATGCACCGGCGCTGTCACCATGGCGGCGAACTCCCCTTTCAGGCAGCCCTGCACAGCGCGTTGCAACGTCGCCAAAACGTAATGGCTGTTTCTGGAATCCAGAATGCCGGGCTTGCACGGAACGCCTAGCGGCACGTGGATCACCGAGAGGTTGTGCGAAGGCGTCAGCGGTTCTCCATTTGTCGCATCATGGACACGCAGTCCGATGCTAAGCTGATCCGCGCGTTGCAGTAGCAGGAATTTGTCGGCAATCACCACAAACGGGAACGGTGGGGGCGCTACCGCGAGTTGCAGACACAAATCCGGTCCTATGCCCGAAGGTTCGCCGGCAGTGACCGCCAGACGCAATGATGTCATCGCCGTGCCCACCGGCTATTTTGTCTCTTCGAGACGGTATTCAATGAACGCGCGGTCACGCAACTGCCGCTGCCAATCCTGGTACTGCTCATCGGATTTGAAAGTGCCTATGGCAACCCGCGCCTGCTGGCGTCGCTGCTGCTCACTGACATCCGTATTTCTCCGCTCCATCACCTGGATCAGGTGCCAGCCAAACTGGCTTTGCACTGCACCGATCTCATTCGGCTGCAATTTGTCCATCGCATTTTCAAATTCGGGAACGGTCTGTCCCGGAGACAACCAATCAAGATCTCCACCCTGTTGAGCGCTGCCGTCCTGTGAATATCTTCTGGCCTGCTCGGCAAAATCAGCGCCAACCTCAATGCGCTGTTTTATTTCCATAATGCGATTTCTGGCTTCGCTCTCCGACACGAGCTCGCTGGTCTTGATCAATATGTGCCGCGCATGTGTCTGGGTAATCACTACCGGTGCATTTTCGTTCCGCTTTTCAATCAGCTTGAGAATATGGAAGCCATTCGGGCTACGCAGAATTTCGGAGGTACTCCCCGGCTCCAAGGTACCCAGCTCATTCATGAACAATGGCGGGATCTGATTGCCTGTTCGCCAACCCAGATCACCCCCTTTGAGGCCATCACTGGCATCCGAAAAGCTTGCCGCGACCTGCGCAAAATCCGCCCCTCCACCCAACTGGGCCAATGCCTGTTCAGCGCGGTCACGCGCCTCCTGTATTCTCGCTGCACTGGCCTGCTCGGGAACCAGCACCATGATGTGCGCAAGATGAAACTCTTCTCCCGCGCTCCCGAGCCTGGCCTTGTTGGCAAGGTAATTGTCCACTTCGGAGTCGCTAATGACAATTTTGCTTTCGACTTCGCGCTCGCGTAATCTCGTAAAAATGATCTCGTTGCGGATCTCTTCGCGAAACTGCCTGTAATCCACCCCGTCCGATTCAAGTTTTGCGCGAAAATCCGACAGTGAAGCAAAACCATTTTGTTGCGCGATGCGGGTGATCGCCAGGTTCAACTGGGTGTCATCCACACGTATACCGCTTTCGTCCGCGAACTGCACCTGCAACTTATCCATGATCATGCGTTCCAGCAATTGCCTTTCCAGAACATCTGATGCGGGCAGCGGAATATTCTGCTTTTTCAACTGGCTGACGATCATACGCATACGTTCATCAAGTTCATATCGCGTGATCACGTCATCATTTACCACCGCAATAACAGAATCAATCACACCCGCTTGCCGCCCCGATGTTTGAGGGGACAATTTAGCTTCCCCCATCTGCGCAAGAGGGGATTCATCAGCCAGAACTGGCAACGCAAGCAGTGAACAACACGCCACAGTGATTAATATTTTCATCGTTTATCTTTCGGGGATCATTGCCAAACAATAGCGGGGGGCTTGCTTGGATTTTCATTCAATTTCGTATAACCGGGAACACTTTGCTTGAGCAATCCCAATGGGTCCGAACCCACTTTGACAAAGTCGTTCAATTCAAGCTGGACAAAAAAGCTGGTATTGGTCTGCTTCGTGGCGGTAGCGAAATGCTGAACGACCAATCGTAACGTCCAGCAATCCTGATTGTACTCAAGCCCCGCGCTCGAATCCAATATCCGGCTATCCGGGAAGGAATAGTTCATCCTGCCTACGCCATACCAGCGCTTGAACAACGGCCATTGTGATGAGACATCGGCCTGTCGCATGATGTCACGCTGGTATCGATAACCCAGGTTGAACACCTTGCCCGGCTCTGGATGATACCTGGCTGCAATATTGAATCGCTGCGTATGCGATAGATTGGGATCGTACTCCAGCTCGCTATCCAGCAAAAAAGCATTGGTGACCTGTCCGGTCGCAGCCAGCAGGATGTCGGATTTGCTGGTGGTCGTAGTAGCCGCGCCCAGATTCACGCGCGGTGCCAGCAGGCTAAATCGCTCCCCCAGCATTACTTTCAGCCGTTCCGAGCCGGTATTTTTATCCAGCAAGCGGGAGGTCACCGCCAGGGTGACCTGATTGGCATCGCCGATGCGATCGCTGCCCAGAAAGCGATTCTCCGAAAACATCTGCGTGAAACTGAAATCCGCCAGGGCTGTATCAAAATTCGGCAGCATGTTCTGATCCCGATACGGCACGTAGACATAAAAGGCACGCGGCTCCAAAGTCTGCAGATAATCGCCGCCGAACAAATTGCTGTCCCGCTCCAGTGAAAAACCGCTATCGATACTGTAGATCGGCAATGTGCGCACAGTGTTGGTCAGCCCGGCGGTATTGTTGGCCCCGATAGTGTAGTAGGTGCTGTGCAGCTTCACCCTAGGCTTCACGTAGAATGAAGAGGAGCTCACCATGGGATAGCTGATGCCCGGATTCAGCACCGTTCGCCTGGCATTCACGTTATCTGGATGCGTGAATGCCACATATTCCGCGTCAAAAGACAAAGTGGCTCCCGAAATTATCTTGCGCGCACCCAACGTCAATTGGGGCAGTCGAGCATAGGGAACCACAATCGGCGCTGCCGCGTCTTGCAAGGTCTGATAACGCTGGACACGTATACCGGTAGTCCACCAGTCCGCGTAATAATTCACCACGCCTTCCTGGAGAAGGTTGACCTTGGATGTTGTATTGACCGCATCGGCCAAATCACGGAAATGATCGTTGTCTGCCACGCGGGTGTAATCGACATGGCCGTGCAAACGGCTGGTCAGTGCCTGTTCATGCTCCAGGGAAAATCGCGCCCTGTTGCGCTTGGCCAACGCATCGTCAGGCAACACATCGACATGCATCTCACCTTCATACGAATTCGAGAGGTAACGAAATTCATTGTTCAGCATCAATCCACGCTTGGCGATGGAACGCGGCGAAATCGTAGCATCATAGTTCGGCGCAATATCCCAATAGACAGGCAAAGTAACTTCACTACCACCCGTGCTGGTACTGCCGAAGATCGGGGCAAGCAAACCCGACTTGCGCTGTCCGGCCAACGGAAAGTCCATCCACGGCGAATACAGGATAGGAACGCCCTTGAATTCAACCCTGGCATGGGTTGCCACGCCGATCTGGCTGTCACGATCCAGATCCAGGCTACCCATGCGCATCAGCCAGTCCTTGTTTCCAGCAGGGCAAGTGGTATAGGTCGCATCATCCAGGCTGTAATGCTGCCTGTCTTCAATGCGAAGTTCACTCGCCGATCCACGCGAATCATTTTCCATCAGGTAATACTGCAGTTGGTCCATCTGACCCGCACTGCTTTCCAGGTTGAACTGAAGGCTCGGGCCACTCATGAGGTTGCCATCCTGGCGCAGCTCCACACCGCCCTCGGCCTTGAGTTCGTGCGTATCTTGCTCATATAGCAAACGATCTGCACGAATCGACTTGCCATCCTGACTCAGTGTTGCATCGCCGGTCGCCTCGATCTGATCACCCTTCTGGCCCACCAGGTTGTCCGCTTCGATAACCGTAACGCCTTTAGTCAACAAAACGGTAAATACTGCAGGCGCGTCATCGGCTGCACATGCAATATGCACAAACGGAAAAAACAATAGAACTAAGGCAAAACCGGATCGAAACCGCATAACGCGCAGCAATGGGCAAGGTGTTAAACTGCGCAGAGTTTAACATCAAGTGCCCCAAAGAACCCCATACGGATACCAGATATGCAACGCCAGCAACAACTTACCGAATGGCTGCACAGCCTTTTCCCCAACACAGAATTCACTCTCGCCCCGGCTTCAGCCGATGCCAGTTTCCGCCGATACTTTCGCGTGACTTTTGGGGATGGAACAACCCGGGTAGTTATGGACGCGCCGCCGCAACACGAGGACTGCAAACCGTTTCTGCACATCGGCAAGCTGTTCGAGCAAGCCGGCACACATGTTCCCCATGTGTATGCGCAAGATCTGGAACAGGGTTTCCTGCTGTTGTCCGACCTGGGCAATACCACATACCGGCAGGCCCTGGAATCCGGCAATGCGAAACAGCTATACGGCGACGCAACCGATGCATTGATCAAAATCCAGCTCGCATCGAAGGAGAACGAACTGCCGTCGTATGACGAATCGCTGCTGCGTCGGGAACTGAACCTGTTTCCGGAGTGGTACATCGCCAAGCATCTCGGTGTCACACTCAGTGAAAAACAACAGGCTAAACTGGAGGAGTGTTTCCAGCGTATCTTGCACAACAATCTGGCTCAGCCGACAGTCTATGTGCATCGCGACTATCATTCTCGCAACCTGATGCGGCTTGAGCAAAGCAATCCCGGCATCCTGGATTTTCAGGACGCGGTATACGGGCCAATCACCTATGATCTCGTCTCGCTATTCAAGGACGCCTACATCCGCTGGGAAGAGGCAGAAATCATGGACTGGCTGATCGGATACTGGGAAAAGGCGCGCAAAGCGGGGCTCCCGGTGCATGAGGATTTTGGCGAGTTCTACCTCGACTATGAATGGATGGGCGTGCAGCGCCACATCAAGGTGCTCGGAATTTTTGCCCGCCTGTACCATCGCGACGGCAAGGAGGGTTACCTCAAGGACATGCCGCTGGTGATGGACTACCTGCGCCGCGCTTGTGCACGTTATATCGATTTGAAGCCGCTGCTTAATCTGCTTGAGGTACTCGAACCGCGTACCACCCGGGAGGGATTTTCATTTTGAAGGTCATGCTGCTCGCTGCCGGTCGCGGCGAACGCATGCGCCCGCTCACCGACTCCACGCCCAAGCCGCTGCTTGAAGCCGGCGGAAAACCGCTTATCGTCTGGCACATAGAACGGCTGGCGCGTTCAGGCATCACCGATCTTGTGATCAATCATGCTCATCTGGGCAAGCAGATCGAGGCCACACTCGGCAACGGCTCCCGCTTCGGCATCCCCATCCGTTACTCTGACGAAGGCACCGCCCTGGAAACCGCCGGCGGCATCGCCTTCGCGCTGCCCCTGCTGGGCGATGCGCCCTTCGCGGTCATCAACAGCGACATCTGGTGTGATTACGACTTCGCACAATTAAAACTACGCGCCACAACGCTTGAGAAGAAAGGCGATATGGCACATCTGGTGCTCGTGAACAATCCGCCGCAACATCCCGGCGGGGATTTCGGCCTGTATGAAGGGCGGGTGACGGAGTCTTCGTCCAAACTGACTTTCAGCGGCATCGGCCTATACAAGCCAGAACTGTTTGCACTTATCACACGCGGAACCAAAGCCCCGCTCGCGCCGCTGCTGCGCGACCAGATAGCGGCAGGCCGTGTCAGCGGCGAACATCACACGGGCCTCTGGACGGATGTTGGCACGCCGCAGCGTCTGGCCGAACTCGACAACCAGCTTTGCTTATTGCATAAAACGTCGCGCACAGCGCACAATGCAACATGAGTTTTGATTCCGCCGTTTATCACAAGCGCCGCAAGCAACTGATCAAACAGATGCTGCATGGTATCGCTGTCATCCCCACCTCGCCCGAAGTGGCGCGCAATGCCGATACGCACTACGACTACCGGCATGGCAGCAATTTTTATTACCTCACCGGATTCACCGAACCCGAAGCGGTACTGGTATTGGTCGCGGGCAAGACCGATGAAGGCCCGCCAAGTTCCATCCTGTTCTGCCGCGACAAAGACCCCGAGCGCGAAGTCTGGGACGGCTTCCGTTTTGGCCCTGAAGCCGCCAGGGAACATCTCAGCTTCGACGAGACCTATTCCATCACTCAACTGGAAGTAAAGCTGGCCGAGCTGATGGGCGGTCAGCCCGTTTTGTTCTACCCGGTCGGCGAAGATATGGCCTGGGACAGGCGTATCCTGAAAATGCGCAACTCGGTTCAAGCCAAGGTACGCAGCGGCATCCGCGCGCCGGACGAGATTCGCGATGTACGTACACTGCTTAACGAGATGCGATTGTTCAAGGACAAACATGAGTTGGACATCATGCGTCGCGCCGCCACGATCTCCACAGCTGCGCACCGGCGCGCGATGCGCTTCACCCGTCCCGAAAAATATGAATATCAGGTCGAGGCGGAGCTGCTGCATGAATTCTGCTCGCATGGCGCACGGCATCCGGCTTACACCTCCATCGTCGCGGGCGGATCGAATGCCTGTGTGCTGCATTACGTCGGGAACAACGCGCAACTCCGAGATGGTGACCTGCTGCTGATCGACGCGGGCTGCGAGCTGGACGGCTATGCCGCCGACATCACGCGCACTTTCCCGGTCAACGGAAAATTCACTACCGCACAAAAGGACATGTACGAGATCGTGCTTGCCGCCCAAACCGCCGCGATCGCCTCAGCAAAGCCAAAGATGACATGGAACGCCCCGCACGAAGCAGCACTCCGCGTGCTGGCGCAGGGTTTCATCGACCTGAAGCTATGCAAGGGAAGCGTCGACGAAGTACTGGAGAAAGAAAGCTACAAGAAATACTACATGCACAGAACCGGACACTGGCTGGGCATGGACGTACACGATGTGGGCGACTACAAGATCGGTGAAGACTGGCGCCCGTTACAACCCGGCATGGTGCTGACTGTCGAGCCGGGCTGCTACATCCGCCCCGCCGACGATGTTCCGGTTGGATTATGGAACATAGGCATCCGCATCGAAGATGATGTGCTCATCACTAGGACCGGGAACGAGGTATTGACTGCGGCCGCGCCTAAGAAAGTTGCGGAAATCGAGGAAACCATGCGCCATGTCTGAACGATACGACATCGCGATCATAGGTGGCGGCCCTGTCGGCGCTGCACTTGCACTTGCATTGCGCAACAGCAAACTGAAAATCTGCGTACTGGAAGCTCGCCCCGCCAACACCGGCAGCAACGATGCACGCGCACTGGCTTTGTCGTATGGCAGCCGTCTGCTGCTATCCCGCCTCGGCGTATGGGAAAACCTGAGTGATGTCTCTGCGATTCGCACCATCCATATTTCCCAAAAAATGAGTTTCGGCCGCACGCTGCTCCATGCAGAGGAACTCAGCGTCCCCGATCTCGGATACGTGCTGCCCTACCCGGCATTGAAAAACGCGCTGACCGATGCGATGCAGCAAAGCGCTATCAACACCGTTTACGGCGCCAGCGTCACCCGGTTAAGCGACTCTGAAAACCTCGCATCCATCAGTTACCGGCAAGATGACAAGGAACACACAATCAAGACCCACCTTGCAGTCGTCGCCGACGGCGGCAAGTTGCTAGAAGCGACGCACCCGCCAGTGGTTCATGATTACGGCCAGAGCGCGTTGATCACCCACATCACTTGCGCAACACAGCAACTAAACACTGCGTTCGAACGCTTCACCCCGCAGGGCCCGGTTGCGCTATTGCCATTCAGGGACGGATACGAACTGGTTTGGACTGCCCCGCACCGGCTTGCGCAGGAAATGCTGGCATGGGATGACGACACATTCTTGAAAGTATTGCAGCAGCACTTCGGTAGCCGTGTCGGCGATTTCCTCAGCGTAGGCAATCGTACATGCTTCCCGCTCGGCCTGAGACGGGCCCCGAGTCAAACACCCATGCCACACACCGTCCTGCTTGGCAACGCCGCGCAAACGATGCATCCGGTTGCCGGGCAGGGCTTCAATCTTGGACTGCGCGATGCATGGGAACTGTCGCAGGAAATATCAAATGCCAAACCGGGGGAATTGGGAACAGAAGCGATGCTCGCTAGCTACCGTAGCCGGCGCCGCAGTGACCGCGAATCCGGGATACGTTTCACCGATGGGTTGGTGAGATTGTTTTCCAACGATATGCCGATGCTCAGTGCAGGTCGTGCAGCCGCCCTCACCGCGCTGGACTGCCTGCCGTTCGCGAAGAAATTTGTCGCCAAGCGGATGATGTTTGGGGCGAATGGTTAGTTGTTTCGTCAGCCAGTCGAAGTGCGCGTTAGCTTGCTCTAGCCACTGCCTGCACCCTGTAGCAGCTACCTGAAATCGTCCGCCAGCACTTTCGGTGCCCTGTCATGCTTGTACAACAGCGGGATCAACACCGCCGTTGCCGCCAGCATGAGATGCGGGCCGAACAGCCAGAACACCAGCGGGACACAGTAGTAGTAAGTACGCATGCCGACGCTGTAGTATTTTCCCGCGCTGTTGAGGTAAACCGCGACATGCTCCGCAGTCATGGATTTGTGATTATTCGCTTCCCACGGAACGTTGATCAGGAATCCGACATGGTTGAATATCCGGATGGCCATGGAAAAACTGAAGAATGTCACGAACAGGTTGAGCAGCAGCAACAGGAGTTTAACCATCCACAGTTTAGGGTGGTCCGCACCATAAAGATTCAGCGCCTGCCAAGTCGAGCCCTGCGTCTGGGCGCTCAATGTCATAACCCCCATGATCAGCAGCACTGCGGTGGAAGCATGAAAGGTTGCTGCCATGGTCGAGTTGCGCAGGGTCTGGATAGCAATCACGTCCGGCTTGCCGGAACTCATCATTGTTTCAACCCAGCTTGCCCTGGCGATCCGGTTCAAGGCCTGTATCGTGTAGGCGGGGTCTTTGCGCAACTTTCTCTTCAGGTAAATGTGGTAAAGGGCCAGTAGCAGTACAGATGCGAGAAAGCTGACGATGTCATTGAAGAACATCGAAAACCATGAAGTAAGTTGCAAGGTGTCATTCATCGTTATGTTCCGTGTTTACTCTGCTGGAAGCTGCGCCATCACAGTTCTACCACAACAGGTGTGTGATCCGACGGCCGCTCGAGTTTACGCGGCGCCTTGTCGATCACGCAGCTTTTGCATTGCGTAACCAGCGGCTCACTGATGAGTATATGGTCGATACGCATGCCGAAGTTACGGCGGAATCCCATCATGCGGTAATCCCACCAGCTGAAAGACTTCTCAGCCTGCTCGAAAAGACGGAAACTATCGCGAAAGCCAAGCTGAATCAATCCCTGAAACTTTTCCCGCTCGGGCTCGCTGACCAGCACCTTGCCTTCCCATGCCTTGGGGTCATGCACATCGCGATCTTCCGGCGCAATGTTATAGTCTCCCAGCAATGCCAATTTCGGGTATCTGGCCAACTCATCTTTCAGCCAGACATTTAGCGCCGTTAGCCATTTTAGTTTGTAGTGGTACTTGTCTGAATCGACTTCGCTGCCGTTGGGTATGTAGACATCCACAACGCGTATATCACCGTAGGTCGCGGCAATGACGCGCTTCTGTTCGTCATCGAAGCCGGGGATGCCGAACTGCACATCGTGACCGGGCTCCCGGCTGAGAATCGCGACGCCGTTATAGGTCTTTTGTCCGATGAACACGCTGTGGTAACCGGCTTCATGCAATGCAGCCTGCGGAAAGTCGGCATCCTGTTGTTTGGTCTCCTGCAGGCACAGAACATCGACCGGATTTTCCGCAAGCCAGTCAAGCACATGCGGCAGGCGCACTTTCAGGGAATTGACGTTCCAGGTGGCAAGTTTCATTCAACTACTTCGTTGGTTATTTCCTCGACTTGACCTGAACTCTCTTCGGAGTCTGACTCAGCCGGTTTTTTCGGCTCGGGCGGCGGGGCGATACGTTGGCTGTAACTTGCAGTCTTGGGATAACCCACCAGCGTCAATTCGTTGTTCCAACTTGTTTCAAGGTATCCAACAAGGTAAGTCTTGCCTACGCTCAGAGTGGGGAAGCCCGCCTTGCCGGCTTGCGCACTCAGCGCATCAAATTCTTCTCTGGTCTTGATCGATTTCTCGGTGTAAGGGATACCGCGTTTTCTCAATAGTTCGCGCGCGCGCGTGCAGGTTTCCACGCATCCTTCATTGACATAAAACGTCACCGGAAAATTTTCCTGTGCGCGTTGTGTTTCGTAAGGAAGGACAACATCTGGATCGTTATTGCCCGACAGATCTTTGCGCTCCGCATTTTTGATTTCCTTTGGGGGGGCATCTCCATAATGCACCCGCCCGCTCTCATCCACCCAGCGGAATAATTCGCCGGCAACTGCCGCAGATGGCATCGCCAGCAAGCAGACCATCAACCAAACAATGTGTCTCATTTCGCCTCCACTATGTCGTTTCCAGTAAACCGTTATGCCGCAATAATGCATCTATACTCGGCTCGCGACCGCGAAAAGCCGCAAAAGATTTCATCGCATCGCGGCTACCGCCCACTGCCAGTATCTCACTGCGGAAACGCGCTCCCACATCAGGGTTAAGGACGCCGTTTTCTTCGAACATGCTGTATGCATCCGCGGACAGCACTTCCGCCCACTTGTAGCTATAGTAACCCGCCGCATAACCGCTTGCGAAGATGTGAGAGAAACTATTCGGGAATCGGTTGAATGCCGGAGGTATCAGTACCGCGACTTCATCACGCACTTCATCCAGCAGCTGCAGGATGCTTCTGTTGCCGCCCGCCTCGAAATCGCTGTGCATCAGCATATCGAACAATGCAAACTCGATCTGGCGCAAGGTTTGCAGGCCGCTCTGGAAATTCTTTGCCGCGAGCATTTTTTCGAACAGCTCCCGCGGCAAAACCTTGCCGTTATCGCTGTTGCGCGTCATCCCGCGCAACACATCCCATTCCCAGCAAAAATTCTCCATGAACTGGCTGGGCAATTCCACTGCATCCCATTCGACACCGTTGATGCCGGACACGCCGAGATCTTCGACCTCGGTCAACAGATGATGCAAGCCGTGCCCGAACTCATGGAACAGTGTGATGACCTCGTCGTGGGTGAACAATGCTGGTTTGCCGCCGACCGGGGCGGAAAAATTGCAATTCAGGTATGCGACCGGCGTCTGGATGCCCAAAGACAAACGCCGGCGCGTGATCACATCATCCATCCATGCGCCACCGCGTTTGCTGTCGCGGGCATACATATCGAGATAGAACTGGCCGATCAATCTTCCCTGTGCATCGCATATATCGAAAAAACGCGCATCCTTATGCCACACCGGAGCCTCAGCCTGCTTGATGTTCAAGCCGTACAGTGTTTCGACCAGCCTGAACATGCCAGGCAAAACCGCATCCTCGGGAAAATACTGTTTCACTTCCTGTTCCGAAAAAGCGTACCTTTTCTCGCGGAGCTTTTCACTCGCATAGCCGACATCCCAGGATTGCAGATCACCGATCCCTAGTTCGGCGCGGGCAAACTCGCGCAATTCGTCCAGATCCCTTTCCGCAAACGGGCGAGCGCGTTTAGACAGTTCGCGCATGAACTCGACCACTTGTTTCGGGGAATCGGCCATCTTGCTTGCCAACGAAAGTTCGCCAAAGTTGTTGAATCCCAGCAAGGCCGCCTCTTCACCGCGCAACTTGATGATCTCTTCCATCAGCGGGGTATTGTCCCAATCGGACTTGCCGAATTCGCTGGCACGCGTGCCATATGCACGGTACATCTTCTCGCGTAGCTCGCGATTGTCGGCATACTGTATCACCGGGATGTAGGACGGTGCTTTCAGTGTAAAAAGCCAGCCAGGCTGACCTTTTTCCTGCGCCGCCTCCTGTGCCGTTTGCAACACATCATCCGGCAATCCGCCCAATTCTTCCTTGCTCTCAACAGTCAGCGTAAAGTCGTTGGTAGCATCAAGCAGGTTGTCGGAAAACCGCGACGACAATTGAGACAGGCGTTCCTGTATCTGGAGATACCTTGCCTTTTTTTCGTCCGGCAGTTCGGCGCCACCGAGACGGAAGTCACGCAGCTCGTTCTCGATGATCTTCTTGCGAGCTGCGCTTAAATTTGCAAATTCCTTGCTCTTATGCAGCGCCTTGAATTTTTCAAACAATGCCAGATTCTGTCCCAACTCCGCGTAATACTGGGTAATCTCGGGTAACGTTGCATTGTAGACCTCGCGCAATTCGGGAGAATTCATCACCGCATTGAGATGCCCGACAGGTCCCCATGCGCGTGACAGCCGCTCGTTGGCATCTTCCATCGGCAATACGAAAGTATCCCAATCGGGCTGTGATTCGTCTGCCAGCAAACGAGCAATCAACGCGCGATTCTCCGACAGCAATTGATCTATTGCCGGAGAAACATGTTCAGGTTTGATCTCCGCAAAGCGCGGCAGACCGGTAAAATCAAGTAAAGGGTTCATAGTCTTCCTGGGGAATCCAGCGCGCTCGAGCGAGCGCGCACATCATTGTTGAAACACGAGCTGTCCGTCAAGCAGCGTATACCTGACGCGACCTTGCATCTCGTAACCATTAAAGGGGGTGTTCTTGCCCTGGCTTTTCAGCGCAGCCGGCTCCACCTTCCATGCGGCTTTCGGGTCGAATATGCATAGATCCGCGTGTGCACCGACCGACAGATGGCCCATCTTCTGGCCCAACAGTTGCGCAGGATTGATCGTCACGTTTGCCAACGCGTCGAGCATTGGGACGTTCTCCTGCTCCGCCCATTTCAGCACCAGCGGCAGCAGTAATTCCAGTCCGGTCGCCCCCGCTTCAGCTTCCTGAAATGGGAGCTGTTTGGCATCATCGTCCACCGGAGAGTGATTGGAACAGATGGCATCTATGGTGCCGTCCAGCAGGCCCGCACGCAACGCTTCCTTGTCGCGCAAACTGCGTAACGGCGGCAAGAGGTGATAGTTCGCATCGAAAAATCCGATATCCATATCCGTAAGGTGCACGTGATTCATCGAAACGTCGCAGGTTACCGATATTCCCTCAAGCTTCGCCTCGCGGATCATTTGCACTCCTGCTGCACTGGAGACTCTGCAAATATGTAATTTGACGCCTGTTTCCCTGGCGAGCTTCAGCGCAGTACCGAGGGCAACCGTTTCAGCGATCACTGGAATGGGTGGCAAGCCGAGACGACTCGCCACTTCGCCATCATGCGCAACCCCGTTTTTCGCCAGGTAACTGTCCTGCGGGCGTATCCAGACACGGTAACCGAATGTCGCCGCATATTGCATCGCCCGCAAAAACACACGCGTATCGGTAAGCGGGGCGTCGGCATTGCTGAAAGCCTTGCAGCCTGCCTCGGTGAGCTCATTCATCTCGGTAAGCTCCACTCCCGCCAAGCCTTTTGTCAAGGCACCGACCGGGAATACACGGCACTGGTTAAGCGACCTTGCGCGATGCTTGAGCATCTCTACCAGCCCCGGCTCATCAAGCGGAGGATCGGTATCAGGCGGGCATGCCAAGCTGGTGACGCCGCCCGCGACTGCGGCAGTCATTTCCGATTCAAGTGTGGCTTTGTATTCATAACCGGGTTCGCGTAGTCGCGCCGCGAGATCCATGAGTCCCGGGATCACGATCAAACCTGCGGCGTCGATTGTACGGTCAGCGACAAACCCGGCGGGTGCATTGCCAACCGCAACGATGCGCCTTTCGGCGATATATACGTCTTGCCGGGCGTCGACCCTGTTCTTGGGATCGATCAATCGACCGTTCTTGATATGGATGTTCATGTGTTCCCCGCCAACATACTCATCACCGCCATTCGCACCGCAATGCCGAATGTCACCTGCGACAATATTACCGATTTCAATCCATCGGCCACGCTGGATTCGATCTCTATGCCGCGATTCATCGGGCCCGGATGCATCACTATCGCATCCGGTCTGGCGTACGAAAGTTTTTCTTCGGTAAGACCGTAATATTTGAAATATTCCTGGGCTGAAGGCAGTGACCCGCCCTGCATGCGCTCGTTCTGTAAACGCAGCATCAGCACCACGTCAACGTCCTTCAGCCCCTCGGCCATGTCATGAAAGACTCTTACGCCAAGATTCTCTACCATCATCGGCAGCAGGGTCTTGGGAGCGATGACACGAACTTCCGGCACGCCCAGCGTAGTCAGCGCATGTATCTGGGAGCGCGCCACCCGCGAATGCAGGATGTCTCCGACAATCGCCACGCGCAAGTTGTGGAATTCTTTTTTGTAATGCCGAATGGTGTACATATCCAGCAATGCCTGGGTGGGGTGGGCGTGCCGTCCGTCTCCCGCGTTGATGACGTGTATATCGGGGGCGACGTGGCGCGCGATGAGGTGTGCCGCACCGCTGGACGAATGACGCACGACAAACATGTCCGCGTGCATCGCGCACAGGTTGTCCACGGTATCGAGCAGGGTCTCTCCCTTGCTGGTGCTGGATGAACCTATGTTGAGATTGACCACGTCGGCCGATAGCCTTTTGGCGGCTATCTCAAAGGTGGTGCGGGTACGGGTACTGTTTTCGAAAAACACGTTGAACACCGCCTTGCCCTGCAGCAAGGGCACCTTACGAATCTCGTGCCTGTCGGTCGCTTCAAGAAAGGTCGAGGCATGGTCAAGGATGTCGCGCAGGATACGCACAGGCAATCCCTCAATAGTCAGCAGGTGATGGAGTTCTCCGTGTTTGTTAAGTTGGGGGTTATTCATAAGATCAATCCCGCCGAGGGTTCGTCAAAATAGGCCTGCAATATTTGCTGTGCGGCATACTGGTCGAGCAGCGGCTTCTGTTTCCTGCCATGAATGCCAATCTCGTCCAGCCGCTCGCTTGCGGCGAGCGAAGTATACCGTTCATCGACCATTATCGTGTGCAGATTAAACCGCCCCCTGAGGCGGTTGGCAAAACGGCGGCATAATGCGGTAAGTTCATGTGCCGTGCCATCTGCATTGCTAGGCAAGCCAACCACCAGCGCAACAGGTTGCCATTCTGCGATCAGCCCGGCGATACGGCCAAAGCGCGTGTCGTTCTTCTCGTCGTCTATGGTAGCCAGCGGATTGGCGCGGCCCAGCAATGTGCTGCCTACCGCGATACCGATGCGCCTGGTGCCAAAATCAAATGCGAGTAATGTGCCCTGCGGGATGAAAGCATTGTTTGGAGCAACCGCCTTTTCAGGCATGTCCCGCATCCTCCACCAGAGAGGCATAGTCCACCCCAAGCAAAGACATGGCTGCCGGCAGGCGTTCCTCGGACGGCAAGTCGAAAAGAATGTGCTCGGAAGCCGGCACGGTCAACCAGATGTTTTCAGTGATCCCGTGCTCAAGCTGCCCTTGGTCCCAGCCCGCATAGCCCAGAGTGACGATGATATTGCGCGGCCCCATACCTTGGCCTATCGCTTCCAGAATATCCTTGGAGGTGGTCAGCGCCAGCTTGTCGTTGATAAGCAACGTGGACTCCCATTCACCCTGTGGTTCGTGCAATACAAAACCGCGCTCAGTCTGTACCGGCCCGCCAAAATGCACCAGAAGTTTTGACAGTTTGGGCTGGTTCAAAGGGATACTGATCTGGTCGAACATTTCTCCCAGAGTGAGGCTGATCGGACGATTCACCACAATGCCGAGCGCCCCGTTCTCGTTATGCTCACAGATGTATGTCAATGTGCCCGCAAACACCCCCTCCTGTATGGTAGGCATCGCGACCAAAAAGTGGTGGGTTAAATCGAAATCGGGCATGGCATCATTGTAGCGTTCTGCGCCTGGGCACACAATTTGATTGTGGCCGTCCTTGATATATAAACGGAAAATGCAGAATAAACAGTTGGCAGGTAATACCCGACAAGTTATATTGGCAATAGGCAGCATGCGTTTGGCTATATGTACGGCAACATTGATTGGTTGAAATCTAATTCCGGGAGACCAAAAATGGCAACTGTAAAACATGAGAGTATGGTTCGCGCTACACGTAACAGATTTCATTTCCTGCTGTGGTTGTCGATAGCCAGTGCGGCCTTCACCTTACCTTCCTTTGCTCAAGGCGCCGACGGCGTTCCACTGCACGGTTTTGCCGACGCCGGTTTTACCGCGCATACCAAGGATGCCACCGATCCGACAGGCTTTAACGTTGGTTCACTCGATTTCTATCTGACCCCTCAATTCGACAACAACGTCAAAGGATTGGTCGAGATCATTTTCGAGACCACACCGGCCGGAGAGGTTGCTACCGATCTGGAACGAATGCAAATGGGTTACAGCTTTAACGACAATGCTACCGTGTGGGCGGGGCGATTCCACACACCCTATGGCTACTGGAATACTGGCTTTCATCATGGCGCACAGATCCAGACCGCCGTATTGAGACCGCGTTTCCTCGATTTTGAGGACAAGGGCGGCATATTACCTGCCCACATGGTTGGACTGATGGCCAACGGGAAATTCCGGGCCGGTGAAGGAAAGATCACCTACGATGCCTTTGCTGGCAACTGGCCCAGGATCAGCATGGGACAAGACTCAGTTACTCCCACCAACCAAGCGTGCTTATCCGGTTGTCACAGACACCTACCAGATGTAGTGTTTCGTGATTTTACGGAGTAAAGCTCTGCGTAGGTCGGGGCAGTGACATCGCCAGCGATCCCGAGCAGGGATCGGAAGGCGTTGAAGGGGTAGA
>JBGSMU010000116.1:0-9286 GCA_041739955.1 Gallionella sp.
CAGATCAGGGTCGATATTGTAAGTCTGTTCATCAGGCTCTACGGGCACCGGGGTTGCACCCGCATAACTTGCGGCTAACCATGTCGCGATATAAGTGTTGGAAGGTACGATCACCTCGTCACCTATGCCGATCCCATATGCCCTTAAAATCAGATGTAATGCTTCCAGACCGTTACCGACACCTATGCAATGTTCTGCCTCGCAATACTCGGCAAATTCCTGCTCAAATAGTTTGACCTCGTTTCCTAATATATATCTTCCCGAATCGATCACCCGGTCAAAAGCAGCCTGCAATTCTTCCCTGATTTCCTCGTGTGGCGCACGCAGATCTAAAAATTGGATGCTCATATTCTGTTTTTCGACAGTGCCAAAAACTCAGTGTAGTCACGTATATAATCGGCTTCATCATAGTTTGATGAAGCAAGCACCATACAAACTGCACCTGAAGAGAAGTTATCCAGATAGCGCCACATCATCGGGCATACATATAAACCCTGATAGGATCGGTTAAGGTGGTATCGCTTTTTTTCTTTGCCATCATCGAGAACCACATCGAAACTTCCGGACATGGCAACAATGAATTGATGCAAGTTCTTGTGAGCATGTGAACCACGATCAGAGCCCCCGGGAACATCATAAAGGTAATAAACCCGCTTGATATCGAAGGGTATATGCTGCCCCCCTTCGATAAAAGAAAGATTACCTCTCGCATCTGTAATCTTCGGCAGGTCGATGACTCTGCATTCTTCAATACCCATCACATTTCCCTATTAAACCTGCTGCTTCCAATTTAGCCAAGACTGATAAAACAAGAACATTACGCCAGTTCTTTCGAAAAGGTCAGCTTCAGTGACGCCTGGAATCCCATCGCCTCCTTGAATTTGATCAGACCGTAGTTTGGTACGCCTTGCAATGTGGAGATACCGATATCAAGCAGCTTGAAGCCGGCACCCATTGCGAATGAATAAAGCTTTTCTGCCACATATACAACCGGACTATATTGCTCGTAACCTGCCACATCGCCCCAGTAGAACACATATAAAATATCGGGACGGATTACGATACAAACTGCACCAGCAGCCATCTTGCCCTGATGTGTGCAACTGAAGAAATGTACTTTGCCGGGAAAATTCATATGCATTTCCATCAAACCTTCGAATGTCATACTGATCTGTATTCCGTTGGCAGCTCGATTCTCACGGATGACTTCGTAAACCTTGCGAAAGCCGGCTATATCTCGCTCTTCAGTAAACACAAATCCTTCACGATCACATTTACGCCAACGCTTCTGATTAGCGCGATTTATTTTGGCCATTAAGGGTTGTTCCGTGACCGGAATCGAATGATTCAACTCCTGCCCTGAAATACTGTATCCGGCGCGATGCAAGGCGTTATAGCAACAGGATGACATGGCAAAATCATGCGAATAGGGTGCGTTAGTCAGGGTGATCTTTTTTGCACCTTGCGCAAGTGCGGCTTTTTCAGTTTCCTGTAGGACTTGTTCTATAAATCGGATATCTATCCTTGAGAATTCATGGCCCCCGTATGTTCCCCTGTACGGACTGACATACTCGCATTTATCAGTTTCGGTTAAATGCACAACTGCCTGCAGGGAAGGATTTTCCTCGTCCTGCATGGCAAGATAGATCGCGTTGCGATCAGCGCTATGCATATCAAAAAAACGACGGGTATTGAAAATACTGACCCATTCAACTGGCTGCGTCTGAAATTCCTTGTTTATGATCATCATAAGCAGCTTGGTCAGTGATCTTTATTCGAGAACGATATAAGAACCTGCGCCGGAAAAGCGTGCACTTCTTTGTATTCTGACATTTCGCAGGCCGAGAACTTCATCCAACGCAACGGTCTCACCCGGAGCAACTGAATAGTTCAACTCATCAAATGCCAAAATGGCACCCTTAGGCATTCTTGGCAGGATGAGTTCCAGACAATCTTTGGTAGGTTTGTAAATATCCATATCGAAATGAGCCATAGCGATGATGGTCTCGGGATTGTTTATTAGATAATCCTTGATCGTGATTGATGCGTCACCAACAACGATGCCGGTACGTGCTGGCCCTTGAAGTGGCGCCAATACTTTCCTGACTTCAAGCAGTCTGTTCAGAAAATCCACATGATTGTCCGAAGTTGACAAACTGCCCTCAGACATCAGTTCAGGCTGCTCATGTGCTTTATCACTTTCGGTTACAGATTTGAGGCCTGTAAATGTATCGAAGCCGATAATTTTGCGTACCGGATTGAATGGCTCCAGGATATTTCTTAACGAATCAAGAACCGTCAAGTCGCGTCCCCATCTGACGCCAAACTGGACGATGGAACCGTGCACACCAAGCACTTTTTCGTAAAGCTCGGAAAAATACAAAATTCGCTTTAATGATCTTGGAGGCAAAAACAAACCGGCGTTCTCTGCCCTTTCAAAATCCGGGATATCAAAATTGAGAGACATCTTGCCCAATTCTGTCTCGGCAGTATGTATCGTGTTGGAAAGCGATTCATTCAAGTGCTCTTCATACAGGTTTTTCATTTATTTCCTCTCTGCCAGATAACATGGCTTCACAAAACGTTATTCAATCCTTTTAGCTTCAATGTAAATCTCACTTGCCAACTCTGGCATTTCCTTGCCCAGCAAATAGAGACCGTCAAGTACCTTTTCACCGACTCTTTCCGCAACTGACTCCATCTGCTCATGCGTGAAGGGCTTGATGAAATAGCCACCTTCCTCAAATGCAGTCAGGCCTGCCAAGCTAATATCTTTTCTCAGGCTCTCGGTATCGAAGACGTGGTAGTGCATGAATTTGACATTGCGCCCGCTCAACTCTTTTATGTTGTCGATCAACCCCATGGATTTTGCCAATCTGCGATGAAATGAAGTCGCATTTGGTACATTGATATGCAACACACTGTGTTCATCCATAATGTTTTTTGCAGCTTCAATCAATTTGACCGGTGATTCAACTTCATGCAATACCCCTGAGATGATGATCATGTCAGGCGATTTGGGTAAGCATTCCTGAAGCTGCTTAATAGAATCCTCAAAGAACGCCTGAATGGCTATCAGATTAGGAAGTCCACTTGCTGATGCAATGCCATAAAACTCGCTACCCGGCTCCACGATGATCCATCGTTCAACTTCCTCATGGGTTTCCAGATAATGGCGATAGAGAAGATCCGAACCGCATCCAACCTCGACCACTACTTTAGGTTGCAATACATCCATTCTTTCCATAACCAGCTTGCGGCGATACTTGACCATTTCCGCCTCAAAGCCAAACTGTGTCAGGTATTTTTCCTGATATTGATTAATTCTATTTTCTTTACTCATTATTATCTTTTGGTCTTATTTGTCTGTTTCTTTACACTCGAATGTCCAATCCAGCGATGGTCTCATCACGCCTGGAGCACGATTCATATTGCTCCCTCTCCCGGTCGTTGTGTGTTCCACTTCGAACGAAATAATGTCTTCCGCTTTATAGATAACATATTTCTGGCTTTCCCCGAAAATCAGTGTGAACTTGTAAATTCCCGAATTCAACAGATGTGCCGGAATTTCGACTCTGGTTGAATAGCATCCGATTTTTGAATCTTCATTGCTTGACAATACTATGCCTGTCGCGAAAAGACATATTCCGTCAATGGTAAATAGCTTTAATGTTAAATCGAGACTTCTGTTGGCTTTTTTGTTGATAAATTCTGTGGTGATTTCGATACCGGAATCAATATCGATCACCGTTCCCTTAACAGGCATGACTGAAACGGACTTCATGCTGATATTGTCATTCCCAGGCGTATCTATGTCGTCAACATCCCAGGATATCTGGTTTTTATTCATGTTGACTTGTCCGTGATAATGATTGACCGCACTTTCAATCTCGCCGTAATAAGACATTTCCCCTTTGTTCAATACGATACCTTTGCTACATAAGGTTTTGACCGAAGCTGTGTTATGACTTACAAATAATATTGTTCTACCTTCATTCCCTACGGATTCCATCTTACCCATGCATTTTCTTTGAAACTGCGCATCCCCCACCGCTAATACTTCATCCACGATCAAAATTTCAGGTTCAAGATGTGCCGCCACAGAAAAGGCCAATCTGACATACATGCCGGATGAATACCTCTTGACAGGTGTATCCAGAAACTGATCAACTTCTGCAAATGCTACTATTTCGTCAAACTTCCGCTTAATTTCAGCCTTACTCATTCCCAGGATGGCACCGTTAAGGAATACATTTTCCCTGCCGGTCAGCTCTGGATGAAAACCTGTTCCGACTTCAAGCAAACTCGATACACGACCGCTTATCTTGATACGGCCGGATGCAGGCTCGGTAATCCTGGAAAGAATTTTCAATAGCGTCGACTTCCCGGCTCCGTTACGACCAATAATCCCCACACGGTCCCCTTGCTGAATGTCAAAGCTCACATCTTTCAGCGCCCAGAATATCTCATGATAGGGATCACTCTCTTCAATATTGCGGAATTGGTTGGCAATTCGTTTTGCACCAAGAGTAAGCACTTCACGCAGATTTGCGGAGCGTTCTTTTTGCTGACGCGGAATAACGTATTTTTTTGAAAGGTTCTCTACAGATATAACGGTAGTCATAGTCAAATCACATCCGCAAAGGTTTTTTCCATTTTACGGAAGTAAACGATGCCGCCTATAAATATAATCATCACCAGAGCCAGTGACAACAGAAAACCCGGCCAATACAGCTGAGTATCCCCCCCAAGTATTGCCCAACGGAACCCATCTATTACCCCTACCATCGGGTTTATCGAATATAGCAATCTCCACTCCTCAGGAACAATGTTGCTGCTAAATCCTACGGGAGAAGCATATAGCCCGAGTTGCAACAAGAATGGGGCGATGATGCGGAAATCACGATACTTGACGTTTAGAGCGGCGATCCAGAGTCCCGCCCCCAAGGATGCAGCAAAGGTTACTAAAATAAACAATGGCAAAGCGAACATACGCAAGCTAGGTGAATATCCATACCAGATCATCAGTCCCACCAGAATTAATGCGGAAATAAGAAAATCCACGAAACTGACAATCACCGCGCTTGCAGGAATGATAAGTCGTGGGAAGTAGACCTTGGAGATCATCCCTGCATTGGCGACCAAGCTTTCTCCTGTGCCGCCAAATGCGCTGGCAAATAATTGCCAAGGCAGTAACGCGGAAAAAATGAGAATCGGATAAGGTACGCCATCTGAGGGCAGCTTTGCCAATTTTCCGAAAATAACTGTAAAAACAACCATGGTAGCTATTGGCCGTATTACAGCCCAAACAATACCAAGAACAGTCTGTTTGTAGCGAACCAGGAGATTTCGCCATGCCAGAAAAAAGAACAGTTCGCGATAACGCCACAAATCGCGCCAGTAATGTTTCTCTGTCTTGCCGGCTTCGATAACTAATATTTGTTGCTGTGTCATATACCACCCGATTTTATATATTGAGCTTTCCGACCAATGCCGAAATATTCGATCCCCAACGCTTGCATGTCCGCAGGCTCAAATAGATTGCGTCCATCGAATATCACGGGATTCCTCAAACTCGACTTGATGAGCGCAAAATCCGGGCTCTTGAATGCCTTCCATTCGGTAACGATGATGAGGGCGTCAGCGTCCAAAAGCGCCTCTTTCGGATTTGCTGCAAACTTCAGGTCATCACGCTCACCGTAGATGCGTTTGGCCTCTTCCATCGCAACGGGATCAAAGGCAGCTACAGTCGCGCCCTTGGCCCACAATCCTTCCATCACTACCCGGCTGGTGGCTTCGCGCATATCGTCGGTTCCCGGCTTGAAAGCCAGCCCCCACAGGGCGAAGTGCTTGCCCTTTAGATCGCTGCCGAAGCGGGAGTTGATCTTGCTCAACAATACGGATTTTTGTCTGATGTTGACTTCCTCAACTGCTTGAAGCACTTTCATAGACAGGGCGTGTTCTTCCCCTGTGTGTCTTAATGCGCGCACATCCTTGGGGAAGCATGCACCGCCATAGCCGCATCCGGCATAGAGGAAGTGGTAACCGATACGCTGGTCGGAGCCGATCCCTTTGCGCACATGCTCGATATCAGCGCCTACTTTCTCGGCCAGGTTTGCCAGTTCATTCATGAAGGAGATGCGCGTGGCCAGCATGGCATTGGCTGCGTACTTGGTGAGCTCCGCTGATTTGATGTCCATCACCATCAGCCGGTCATGATTACGCTGGAATGGCGCATACATCTCACGCATCAATTTGGTGGATCGCTCATCCTCAACGCCAATAACGATACGGTCAGGGCGGTTGAAATCATCAATGGCAGCACCTTCCTTGAGGAATTCCGGGTTGGAGACGACGCTGAACTCTGTATCGACTCCCCGTGCATCCAATTCGTCCTGCACTGCCTGCCTGACTTTCTCTGCGGTTCCAACGGGAACGGTAGATTTATTGACGATCACCTTGTATTCGCCCATGACGCGGCCGATACTGCGCGCAGCAGCAATGACATATTGCAGATCGGCCGATCCGTCCTCGTCTGAAGGCGTGCCCACGGCAATCATCTGCACCAGCCCGTGCTTGACGCTTTCCAGCACATCGGTGGTAAAGCGCAAACGCCCTGCGGCGACGTTGTTCCTGATGATCTCTTGCAGGCCCGGCTCATAAATGGGCACACCACCGCTGTTGAGAATGGCGATCTTGTTCGGATCGACATCAAGGCAGACCACATCATTGCCAAGCTCGGCCAGGCATGCTCCTGAAACAAGTCCGACATAGCCCGATCCTATTACGGTTATCTTCACGCTTTATTTCCCAAATATGTATTCATGCAGTTCTCATCGTGGTCGTATGCCGATAAATAAGGATCAAGGGTTCATGATGATTGCGGTTCATCAGTCACGCCACTGGGAATTTGTGCCTGATCAATTAATTTGGCCTCGCGCTGAAGAATCTCGATCTCAGTTTTCAGCGCTTGATACTCGGACATTTTGTACCGGAGAAATTGCAAAGTGATGCTGGCTTTTTCCTCGATACCTTTGGGTGTCAGGAAATATATGTAGTTTTTCTTGCTGCTGCTATTACGAAAATTCTTGGCCTTGATCAAACCTTTTTCAATCAGAGCCTGAATACAAAAATTAGCCTTCCCCAGACTGATACCAAGGATTCTGGCCAACTCGCGCTGGCTGATCTCCGGATTGGTTTCCAGCTCCTTCAGGATTTTGTAGCGATACTCGTCGCTTAACATGTCAATTCCACTCGAGTTTTACCGTTCAGTGATTGAACGTGTTCAATGATTGAACGATATTTCAATGAGGGTGTCAAGCTTATATTCAGTTGTTACTGGATCATTCGAATAGATCGGCATCAGCCAAGGGCAGACCTTGCGCATCTTTGGCAGAAATCACTGGGGTAGCGGTCAATTTCCAGTCTATCTCCAATTTCGGGTCATTCCATTGAATGCAGCGTTCATGCTCCGGAAACCAATAGTCGGTAGTCTTGTATAAAAAATCGGCCGTTTCGGTCAGGACCACAAAACCATGAGCGAAACCTTCGGGTATCCAGAACATGCGTTTATTCTCGGATGAAAGTTCGATCGCCACATGCTTGCCGAATGTGGGAGAGCTTTTACGAATATCCACCGCGACATCGAGTACCGCGCCCTGCACTACCCGCACCAGCTTACCCTGGGGATGCTGTATCTGATAGTGCAGTCCGCGCAGGACGTTTTTTGCCGAGCGTGAGTGGTTATCCTGGACAAAATCGACATCATATCCTGTCAGTTCGGCGAACCGGCGACGATTGAAACTCTCGAAAAAGAAGCCCCGCTCATCCCCAAAAACCTTGGGCTCGATAGTCAGCAGCCCTGAAATCCCGGTTTCAATGATGTTCATGTGGCATGTCTTTCTCTCTGAGTATCTGCATCAGGTAATCCCCGTAGCCGCCCTTTAGCAAGGGCGCGGCCAATTGTTCGAGTTGAGCGCTGTTGATAAAGCCTTTGCGAAATGCGATCTCTTCAGGGCATGCGATCTTCAGTCCCTGCCTATGCTCGATGGTCTGGATGAAGTGACTTGCTTCGAGCAAAGATGAGTGCGTACCGGTATCCAGCCATGCATATCCGCGCCCCATGATCTCGACTGACAGCCTGCCGCTTTCCATATAGATGCGGTTGACGTCGGTGATTTCCAATTCGCCCCTCAGAGATGGCTTGAGAGAGGCTGCGATATCAACTACCCGGTTGTCGTAGAAATACAAGCCGGTCACCGCATAGTTGGACTTGGGTTTCTTCGGTTTTTCTTCAAGCGAAACAGCACTGCCCTCTGCATCAAATTCGACCACGCCATAACGCTCAGGGTCACGAACATGGTAGGCGAAGACGGTAGCACCGTCGGTGCGACTTACAGCATTTTCCAGCTGATGATTGAATGAGTGCCCGTAGAAGATGTTGTCCCCCAACACCAGCGCACAGGGATCGTTGCCGATGAATTCCCGGCCGATGATGAATGCCTGCGCCAAGCCATCTGGGGAAGGTTGGACTGCATATTGCAGATTCAACCCCCACGCGCTGCCATCGCCCAGCAATTGCTCGAAGCGCGGTGTGTCCTGAGGGGTGGAGATGATCAGGATGTCGCGTATCCCGGCAAGCATCAGCGTGGACAGCGGATAGTAGATCATCGGCTTGTCGTAGATAGGCAGCAACTGTTTGGAGACGGCTAGTGTCACCGGATGCAGACGGGTGCCAGAGCCGCCGGCCAGGATGATACCTTTTCTGGTGATTGGAGTTTCTGGAGAGTGGGGAGTGGGGAGGGGGGAGTGGGTCATTGGGTGTTCCATTTTTTGTGTAATCCAGTCAACAATTTTCCGGTGCGTTCAGACAAGTTGAATACGGGGTGTTCCTGTTTAACGAAATCAAGCATCACTGCAAGTTGAAGTTGTGTTTCAAGTTCAGCCAGGGAGCCGCGTGAGATTCCGATGAAATGCAAATATTCTTTTGCTCCGTTCCGGCCTGCTCCTTCAGCAATATTACTGGGTATGGATACGGCAGCACGCCTCATTTGTTGTACGAGTCCATAACGTTCTTCTACTGGAAACGCTGCTGTCAGTTGATACACGGCTTTTACCAGTTGCATCGCAAACTTCCATGCATCCAATTGTTCGTGCGGTTTGCCCATATTACCTCCTGGTAAGTGGTGAGTAGTTAGTGGTAAGTGGAAAAACAAACACACTCTCTACTCACCACTTACTCCTCCCTAGCCCCTCGCTGAGCTCTCCCCACTCCCCACAACCCACA
>JBGSMU010000181.1:0-18038 GCA_041739955.1 Gallionella sp.
CGCCCTTGGAAGACTATTTATCGGGGGAAGCTCACTTTTACGGGTTCCCGGAATATCGGCGTTTTGATATCGAGTTGGTGATCTTTTTGCATTAAAACTATAGTTGCACCACGAAGGGCACGAAGTACACGAAGAAGAACATTGGGTAATTTAGTATTTCGGCTTCACCTTTCAGTAGCCAATTAATAGTTTTAAAGCACCATGCAAATGCTTCGAGTACTTCGTGCTCTTCGTGGTGAATTGAGCTGTTTAGGTTCAAGTATCCCACCCGGAGAGCATTCCAAAATCTTACTCCATGGGCAACCAGGTACCAGTCGATATGTAAACGTTCACAAAGCAAAAGGCCGTCTGATGGAGCCACTAAGTATTGACTAAGCGGAATGAAACTTCCGCAAGTCACTACTTATTGCGACGGCCTTTGTTCACTGCTTCATATCCTGAAACTGCATCTTTTACGGCTGGGTGACTGTATTGGAATCCATGGCGATATCGGTTGCTGAATACAATCTGCCTTTAAGTGTTGCGCCCGTCACGAGTGCAATATTCGATGCCGACAGAATATTCCCCTCCATGTGCGCGCCCGCTCCTATGGACACGGCACCGGCAACCTGCCAGAAGACGTTCTGTGGCAGTGCGCCATTGGTCAGGACTACATTGGTATTCGCAACCTGATTAAGCGTCCCTGTCGTCTTGATGACATAGACACCGGCACCATTGAGGGTGACATCCGTTGCTGCCGCTAAGGAAAGAGCGACAGTACAGTCATAGACGCCAGGAGTAAGAGTAAGCCCGCCCAAAGCTCCTCCAGCTCCGATTCCGCTACAAGCACCTGCAACGCCCGCTCCACCACCTGATGGGGCCATTGCGGCAGCAGCGCTGTATGCGGCAAGCTTGTCGCCTATAGCGGTAGTCAGGTTGGCAGGCGTTGGATTTGCGTAGACGGGTGCGTATATTGCCCCGGTCACCAGCGTCGATGTCGAATATGCGCCGCCTGCGGGCAGGTCGAGTGCTAACCCGGTTATGGTACTGGCAGCTGATGGACTGTTTCCGATGTTGCCAATTATTTTCGGGGTGGATGAGACGGTGGCAGTCGGAGTGTAAGCGACACCCGCTTCTGCCAGAATCACATAATTGGCGGCGGTGAGAAGATCCACACAACCTGCTCCGGAACATGTAGAACCAATTGGGGCAGGACCGCCGCCTGTGGTGCCACCGTCGCTGCTACTGCCGCATCCGGCCAGAATGGCCGCCAGCACCAATGTTGCGGGCCACATTATCGGTTTTGAAATACGTTGAAATTTGTTCATTTGCTTCTCCTGTAATTGATCCAGAAATCATCGGTGCGATCGACCGACCCTTTACTGGTACTTGACCTGGTGTGCTATGCAGATATCCGCTGTTGATATGCGTCGCGACCGTTCAAACGACTTGCCTTCCGCCTAAGCTGTAAATAGCCAAGTCATTGCTTATACGCGAGCCTGGATTTGGTCTTTTCCGATTCAAAACAGAATCAACCGGAACCAGGGCGCACGTCACACCACAGTGGCACTATCCCACTTCAGCGCACGATGCTCAGTGCGGTAACGCACATTGAGAGTTGTATTGTGTTTGCAGGCGGGAGGGGGTGTTGAGATGTGATCAGTGCCATGCGCACGCATGGCAACTCGCAATTCAAGCGAAAAAACCCGATTCACCACGAAGAGCACGAAGTACACGAAGAAAAAATATTGGGATATATAGTTTCGGCTTCACCTTTCAGGTGACCTGCTAAAAGTTGGATAACACCCTGAAATTACTTCGTGATCATCGTGTACTTCGTGTTGCAACCAAGGTTTTAAGGTTGAAATAACCCGTTGCTGTTCTTCGCGGTCTTCGTGTTCTTCGTGGTTTAAATGAGGAATTGGGGATCAAGCGGGCAACCATGCTTTGTCAGGATTGTTCAATAACGTCTTGAATCGTCGAATAGCACTTCCAGACGCAGGCTGAGCACCGGGCTGATCTGATATTGCCTGTCTATGGGGAAATGCAGCTGCGGGCTTATTTCAAAGAATAGCCATTCCTGATGCATACGGTATCGGTAGGACATCAGCACGGCCAGATCGGTTGTCTCATAATGTGGATTGCCGATCCCGATCAAACTCGTCTGATACAGCAGTGCGCTACGATCATTGATCGTTTGATAGAGCGTCAGATTATGAAGTATGTCGAAGGTTTGATAGTCCCTGAGCCAGGTGACAATAGTGGAGGAACGAAACAACATCGGCGGGCTGATGATATGTTCCAGGTAAAGCTGGGTGGTTTCACCCAATCCCTCGGTATTGAACCAATACACGGATTCCTCCGCTTTCAGCTGCCATTCACCCATGGGAACCGAATACTTGAGCCTTGTGCGTGCAAAAGGTCTGGGCGGGATAGGAAATTGTATTCCCCAATCAGAGCTGAAGTGCCAGACACCTTTCTGTTCCTTCGCATAGCGCAATGCCAGGGCAACACTATCTTTTGCCGGGGCCTTGCGTGTAGCAGCGACCGGATTGGTTAACGGTGTAGTCGCGGTGATTATATTTTTCTCGGGAGCTGTTTCCACCAATAGACGTAATCGCCCCTCGGTTACCGGCAATCTCAGATTCATCCTGGCATCAAATTCGACCTTGTTATCGGTTCCATATCCACTAAGTTTGGTAAGGTCCAGTTGAAGCACACTATCGTTACTTTCCTGGAAATGGCGATCACCACCGAAGAAACGATCGATATCGCTGGCGAAGCTGGTGATCTTGCCGGACAAGTAATCGCGTGAAGATTCCCATGAGTCATAGATGTCGGCTGTCGGTGTCTTGGGGACGGTTTCCGGTGTCAGCAGGACAGGTGGGGCTGTCTCCACAGCAGGTAGTTCTTCCCCAAACAGGTCCGGGGAAAATTGAAGCGTGATGCCCAACAGCAGTCCCGGCAGTATCCCGTGATACCGGATGAAGTTACGCGTGAAGGAAGGCATACCCAAGTTCAATGCCTTTCGCTGCTAGTACGATCTGGCCACACGGAACCCGAAGCTGCTGAAGCGTAGGGTAGCGTCGGCCCTGTAACGTATCGCCGCGCGCAAGTTTGGCGGCGAGTTGTTCCACGATCCGCCGCGAAGCACGTGCTGCGTGCCTTCGCCTTGCCAGGCCCTGCCGTCGTTAGGAGCGCCCACATAGCTTTCGTGATAGCTGTCCTCGGTCCATTCCCACACATTCCCCAGTATGTCATTCAATTTATATGCATTGGCCTTGAACCGGCCCGCAGGTGAGGTATAGGCAAAACCATCCGTGCATTGATGTATGTACCATGATGTTGCACCTTGTATCAAAGTCTGTGCGGTCTGGTCCGCGCCATTCGCATAGGTGCATGCCTCATCGGGATTGTCCCCCCAATAACGCGCAGTACTGGTACTGTCGCGGGCGGCGTATTCCCATTCGGCCTCTGTCGGCAGGCGATATTTCTTTCCTGTCTTGCGCGCCAACCACTTCGCATAGGCCCGGGCATCATTCCAGTTGATACAAGTGACAGGATCCTTATCGTTTTGCGGGAAGCCCGGCTCGAGCCAGCTTCCTTGGCGTTCTTCATAATTGCCATTCTCAAGTGTCCAGCATTTGTCGCCGGTACTGTAACGGGAATCCTTGACGAATTCTGCAAACTCTCCCCGTGTGATCTCGGTCATTCCTATAGCGAATGCCGTTATTTTGATCCGGTGCACAGGGCTTTCATCGTCTCCACGACTATCCTCGGTATCAGGCGAGCCCATGTCAAATGTTCCCGTATAGATCACCACCATTTGAGGACAGCTCCGGCAATTGCGGTAAATAGTTCCCGCCTGGGTTGCAGGTTTGGCTTTGGATACCTGGGCTGGGATTTCCTTACCGGTAGTTTGGGCATGTGCAGGCATCCACATTGCACATAAGATGACGATAAAGAGGGCGGGATGGTTGCGCATCTGGACTTACCACAATTTAAATGGATCGGTTGATTGAACTCTTTCAGTATGTGAGATCGGCGTACCTCGATTTAGTACGTTCCTGTTCAAAATCGAATCAAGCCGGGCAAAGGCAACAGGTCACACTTTTGGTATTTATCCCACTTCTGCCCGACAAACTCAGTGCGTTAGCGCACATTGGGTGAAAGTAATGTTTCGTTCACAGCCGAGACTGAATACAAGATGATGTTCGTTGGAGGTTTTTTACTCGCCACAGGTAAATGGATTGCTGACCGGTCATAACCCGGCTTGCCGGATATTTCCGAGCGGCAACTTTCGGGAAATCGAAGGTTGGGTATGTGTCGAAAGCGGAACTGAGTCAAGTGTCGCTTCAGTCCCGAAGCCTTTCTTACGGACCTAACCTTGCCACATCCACCGACACCTTAAGCTCGTGTTCTTGCCCGCCGAAAACCACACCCTTGAGCGGGGTGACGTCGCCATAACCCCGGCCCCAGGCGACGATGATGTGCTGAACGCCGGGTATCTGGTTATTGGTCGGGTCAAAATCCATCCAGCCCACGTTGGGCAGGTAAACCGAAAACCAGGCATGCGAGGCATCCGAGCCGACCAGCTTTTCCTTGCCCGGCGGCGGCAGGGTTTCGATATAGCCGCTGACGTAGCGGGCGGCCAGTCCGTAGGCGCGGATGCAGCCTATCGCGAGGTGGGCGAAATCCTGGCATACGCCGCGCCGGTGCTCCAGCACGGTTTGCACCGGTGTGGACAGGGTGGTGAATTCCGGATCGAAAGTGAAATCCCGGTGGATGCGCTGCATCAGGTCATAGACTGCCTCTGACAGCGGCCTGCCGGGCGTGAATGAGGGCTGCGCATAAGCGGCAAGCTCTGGACTGGTTTTGATATAGGGTGAATCAAGTGTGTACTGGCGTGCATCCAGTACCTCGGTATGTTTGTCCTGTTGCAGTATTTCCTTCACGTCTTCCCACGAGGTGCCGCGTGAAAAATCAAGTTGCATGGCATTGCCAATCACTTCCATTTCGCTGACAGCAGTGACGGTGAACGTGCTGTGCGGTTCCGTGATGGCAAAGTAAGCGATCTTGTTGCCGAAAAAATCTTCCCTGACCCGAAAATCGGTTTCCTTGGGTGTGATCTCAAGGCGCGCGGAAATCAGCTGCTGGTGTTGACACTCGCGCGGCAGCAAGCGGGCTTCGTTGTAGGAATGCCCGACCTGGCCGGTATATTCATAAGAGGTGGTGTGGGTGATACGGTAGCGCACGGTTTTACCTTCGGGATTCTGGTGTGGGTGATGACGTTTGCCGGTTTGCGTGTTGGCACATTTTGCGGAAACTGAAAATCATCTCAAAGCGGTTGCGGGCTGTTGTCGTGGCGGAAAAACTCGGCAGTGATGGTTTCAGACAGGCTGTTCAGCAGGTAGTAGAGCCGGCTCAGCTGTTGATCCAGATTCTCGCGGATACCATCCTTGGATACCACCAGCAGATCACTCAGGTTAAGCAGATCGATCATGGAACCGGCCTCAAGCATCAGGCGTTCTTCCGGGCTGAAGCGTTTTCCCTTGCTGATCCTTGGCAATTTTGCGACATGGCTTTTCAGGCAGTTGATCTGGAAAGCAAGTGACCGCGGATTGTTGGCATCGAGCAACTGCAGCTCGAGAAAGGCCGCCAGCTCATAGTAACTGCGGTAATGCTGGCGATAGCAGATGGTGTTGTCACTGGTGTCCAGCAGGGATTCGATGAGTTGCGCTTCCACGCCATCGCGATGTTGCGCTGACAGAACGTTGCGCAGTATCGAGATCGTCAGCATGGAGCGTTCCAGACGGCGACCGATATCGAGGAACAGCCAGCCGTTGCCGCGTGTCATGTTTTCCATGGACAAGCCGCTGAAAGCGCTTAATGTCGTGATCTGGCGATCCATCAGTTCCTGCAATTTCCACAGCGCGTTTTCGCCGAGTTGCTGAGGCTGGGCGAGGTGTTCGTCCATATCGTCCAATACCCGCCAGATATCGGTGGACCAGAGATCCCGTACCGAGTACCCGGAGCGCAGCACACTACGCAGGAGGTAGGCGATGCTTCCGCTACGCTGTTCGTCCAGCGCGACGGAAATGAGTTCGGTCTCCGGTGATTTCAGCAAGGCTGCATGATCCTCGCCCAGAAAGCCCGGCCAGGTGCCGGTCAGGTTGGTCACCCCGCGCAACATGCATTGCAGGCTCTCCTCGTAATCCGGATCATCATTGTTTGGGTTGGTGTACAGCTTTCTGACGGTCGCGCGCAGCAAACGTATGCTGCCTTCCGCACGCTCTGCATAGCGACCGACCCAGTAGATGTTATCCGCGGCCCTGCTGGGTAACGCATGTTCATTTCCGCCGCTTGCCGATGCGCCGATGTTCCTGGCGGATTCATATTTGACTTCCGGTTCGGTGGCGATCACCCAGGTATCCTTGCTGATGCTCCCGGTCCGCCCCGAGATCATCATTTCACCCTTTTCCGGCGCGCTACTGCTCAATCCTCCCGGCATGATCACATAGCCGTTTCGGTCCGCTGCGGCAAAACAACGCAGCATCACTTTGCGCGGCTCAAAGCCCGCCGGGGTGACACAGGGGGCAGTGGAAAAACTGACATGTTCCTGCCCGACATAAAATGCCGGGTTGGTGCGTATGCGGTCGCGCAATTCCGCACGTTGTGCCTGGCTCAGCAGATGGCCCAGAACCGAACTGGTGCCGTGGGCGCGATAGATCGGTTTGATCACCAGCTTGTCCAGATTGGCCAGCACATAATCCATCTCCTTCGGCTGGCCGCACCACCAGGTGGCTGCAGACTGCAATTTAAGCGTCTCACCGAGGAAGTGCTTGGCGATTCCCGGGAGGAAAGGCTGGATGCCCGGATTTTCCAGAACGCCGCTGCCCAGCGGATTTGCGATGGCGACGTTGCCGCGCCGTGCAACTTCCAGCAGGCCGGTGACCCCCAGGCGCGAATCTGCAAGCAGCTCCAGAGGATCACAGTAAGTGTCGTCGACACGGCGAATGATCACGTCCACACGCTTCAATCCGGTCAGCGATTTCAGCCAGACATAACCGTCGCGTACCGTGAGGTCGTCACCCTGTACCAGCGGGTAACCAAGGAAGGCAGCCAGATAAGCGTGCTCGAAGTAAGTCTCGTTAAACGGCCCCGGCGTGAGTAGCACGATACGCGGGGATTCCGCATTAGGCGGTGCGATCGCGGTCAGCCCGGCATGCATAGACTTGAAGAAGTTTGCCAGCCGGCGTGTCTGGGAGTGACGGAATAGATTCGGCATCACGCGGGAGACCGCCACGCGGTTCTCCAGCGCGTAACCCGCACCCGACGGCGCCTGGGTCCGATCGCTAAGCACCCACATCTTCTGGTCCGGACCGCGCGCGAGGTCTGTCGCGGAAAGCACCAGTTGGTGCTGACCGGTCAGCTTGACCTGATCGCAGGCGCGCAAAAAACCGGCGTGGTTATAGATCAACTCATGCGGCAACAGATTTTTCTTGGTGAGTTCGCGCGGGCCATACAGATCGGCCAGGATCATGTTGAGCAATTCGGCGCGTTGCAGCAGACCGGCCTCGATATCGTTCCATTCCTGGCCGGAGATCATCAGCGGAACCGGGTCTAGCTGCCATGGACGATTGGAACTGCCCGCATCCTCGTAGACATTGTAGGTGACACCATTCTCGTGCATCAGTTTAAGCGCTTCCTTGCGCCGCAGCTCCATCTCCGCGCTGCCTAGCTGTTCCATTCCCAGCAACAGGGGTGCCCAGTGGGGGCGAACCAAACCTTGGCTATCCAGCATCTCGTCATAGTCATCCATGCCGAGAAAATAGGAGTCCGGGGCTGCGGCCTGTGTATCTGGGGTATTCATGGGGGCAAGTTTAACCTCAGCACAATTAAATTGTGCAACTTCTGGTGAAGTTGGATTCGCAACTTCCCCGGGCATTTATTTAATTGTCCGGGCTGCCTGTTGAACTTGGCTTGCGGGTAAGCGGCAAGGTATATCCCATTGGGGGGATTTGCTAATCTGGTATCCCCGACAGGAATCGAACCTGTAACTGGCCCTTAGGAGGGGCCTGTTATATCCATTTAACTACGAGGACAGCGGCGCGCATTTTAACGTAATCCCGGAACAACTCATAAATTACGTCGCAGGCGGTCCGTCGCGGGGCAATTGAGATGCCGGAAATACATGCCTTGCCGGCGATCCCGGGAACGCCTTGTGCAAGTCTTGGGTGGGGAAACCGCCTCGGGCTGTTATCATTCGCATCCGTGCTGGCAAGTGCCCGCAAACCGGAAAATAGTACTGTGATGGGACTCGGAGAATGGTGATGAAATTTTTGGCGGTAGTTATAGCGATGGTGGTGATCGCCTCATTGTTGGTGGCGCGTGCCGCGCGTGCCGGTGAACTGCCGGTAGTGGGACAGCCCGCGCCGGATTTCAATCTGCCGGACCAGGAGGGCAAGTTGCACACATTGTCCGATTATCGCGGCAAGTGGCTGGTGCTGTATTTCTATCCCAAGGACGATACCCCGGGTTGCACGAAAGAGGCCTGCGCGTTCCGCGACGACCTGAACCAGATCACGGAACTCGGCGCGCAGGTGGTGGGTGTAAGTGTCGACGATACCGAAAGCCACGCCGAATTTGCGAAGAAATACCATCTGCCGTTTCCGTTGCTGGCGGACAAGTCTACCGAGACCGCCGACCGTTACGGCGCGCTGATGAATCTGATGTTCATCAAAGTTGCACGCCGCTACACTTTTCTGATCGACCCGCAGGGCAATATCGGCAAGATATACCTGACGGTGGAGACATCGCGTCATTCACAGCAGATCATCGATGACCTTAAAGAGTTGACCAAAGGGAGCAAGTCATAATGTGGCAAAAAGCGAATATGTTCATGGCCTGGTTCTTCATCCCCCAGACGCTGGCGATGGGTTGGGTGGCGGCGGTCGGTCGCGTGGTTCTGGAGTTGCTTGGCGCAGATACGATCGAAGGGGACATTCCCGGACGTTTGGTGGGCGCACTGTTGCTCCTGGGCGCCGTGTACACCTTCCAGCATTTCCGCGGAGCGCTTCCGCCGGTGGGAAATCCGCAAGGCAATGGCTTTCGTTTCGGGCACCGCGTGTTGCTGGCCGCCAATGTTCTGGCCGGCCTGCTGTTCATCTTTCAACTCACATTCCCGCTGATCGAAAGCCGCGATTTGCATCTGGTGCTGGACAGATTCACCACCGCATTCGGCTACTGGGTCATGGCGATGTGGATGATAGGGTTTTCCTTCGTCTATCAGTCCGCACTGGCCAAGTCGCAACCCCAGACCAGCGTCCCATCCCAGCCGGAGAAGTAACCCATGCCATTCATCACTCTGGACAAGGCTAGCCTTGCGTTCGGTCATGTCGCATTGCTCGATCATGCGGATTTTCAACTCGACGAGGGCGAACGCGTCGGCCTGATCGGCCGTAATGGGGGTGGCAAGTCCAGCATGATGCGCGTGCTGGCCGGGCAGGGTAATCTTGATGACGGGCTGGTGTGGCGTGCGCCGACCGCGCGTATCTGTTTCGTCAGCCAGGAGCCGGTGCTGGACGCCGGAGACTCAGTATTCGATGCGGTGGCTAAGGGTCTGGGCAAGCTGCAAAAGTTGCTGCACGATTACCATCATGTCTCGCATCAACTCTCCGAGCCGGACGCCGACTTCGACAAGCTGCTGGAAGAGATGCAGCATCTGCAGACCCAGCTGGAAGCACAGGACGGCTGGTCGGTACAGGCGCGCATCGAGACAGCGATCGCCAAACTGGAGCTGGATGCGGACAAAATGGTCGGTGAATTGTCGGGCGGGCAGCGCAAGCGCGTCGCGCTGGCTCAGGCGCTGGTGGCCGAGCCGGATGTGTTGATCCTGGACGAGCCGACCAACCACCTGGATTTTGCATCCATCGAATGGCTGGAAGGACTGCTGAACAATTTTGTCGGCAGCGTGCTGTTCGTCACCCATGACCGTCGCTTCCTCGACAATGTCACCACGCGCATCGTTGAACTGGATCGCGGCAAGCTGGCAAGCTTCCCCGGAAACTTCTCCGCCTATCAGACGCTCAAGGAGCGCATGCTGGCTGACGAGGCGGTGATGAATGCCAAGTTCGACAAGGTGCTGGCGCAGGAAGAAGTATGGATACGCCAGGGCATCAAGGCGCGCCGCACACGCAACGACGGGCGCGTGCTGCGTCTGGAACAATTGCGCCGTGAACGCGCCGCCCGCCGCGATAAAGTCGGCAAGGTCGAGATGAGCGTGGACACCGGCGAGCGTTCCGGAAAACTGGTTGCGGAGCTGGAGCATGTCAGCAAGGCGTACGGCGACCGCAAGCTGGTCGAGGATTTTTCCTGCCGCATCCAGCGCGGCGACAAGATCGGTCTGCTCGGTCCGAACGGCGCGGGCAAGAGCACGCTGCTGAAAATGATCCTGGGTAACCTGGAACCGGATAGCGGGAAAGTGAAGCTGGGCACCAAGATCTCGGTGGCCTATTTCGACCAGCTGCGCGAACAGCTCGACGACAACGCGACACTGGCCGACACCATCAGCCAGGGTTCGGATTTCGTCGAGATCGCCGGGCAGAAGAAACACGTCATCAGCTACCTCGGCGATTTTCTGTTTCCGCCGGAGCGCGCCCGTTCACCGGTGAAAAGTTGCTCGGGCGGCGAACGCAACCGCTTGCTGCTGGCGCGTTTGTTCACCCAGCCGGCCAATGTGCTGGTGCTGGACGAACCGACCAACGACCTCGACATCGAGACGCTGGAACTGCTGGAAGAACTGCTCGCGCAATATGACGGCACGTTATTTTTGGTCAGCCACGATCGTGCCTTCCTCGACAACGTCGTGACGCAGGTGATCGCGTTCGAGGGCGACGGCAAGCTGATCGAATATGTAGGCGGCTACGAGGACTGGGTGCGCGTCAAGAAATATCAGGCCGGGGTTGCAGCTGCAAAACCTGTCGTCGCCACACCGCCGCGTGCTGCTGACAAGCCTGCCGAAAAAGCCAAGCCTGCCAACAAGCTCAGTTTCAAGGATGCGAAAGAGCTGGAGGAGATCCCCAAGCGCATCGAAGTATTGGAGCGCGAGCAAGAGGAGATCGCGGCCGCGTTGGGTAGCGCCGATCTCTACCGGGAAAATCCCGCCCACGCCAAACAGCTGCAGGAACGCACCTCGGTCATCGAGGAGGAGTTATTGAAGCTGATGGCGCGCTGGGAAGAGCTCGAGGGGAAAGGCTAGCGACTCCCCAATGCCGGTTACTGCATATCACTCAATCGAGTATCAGACCGAGTGAAGATGTCATACATTTATTGACTTCTAATTTCTTCAGGCGTAGAGTTTTTATGCCCTTCCACGAAGATTCTTTGCCAAGGACGCACCGCGACTGATTGGCTTCACGAAACTCGAGCTCGACAGCCGCCCCATCATTAAAGAAGCAATAATTTGGGAGCTGAAAATGAATACCTCCAGTCGCCTTAAACTGATTTTGGCAGCATTACCCCTTTCTGTTGTACTTGTCCTGTTTGGTTGTGGTGGAGGCGGAAGCGGAGGTACAACGCCTGCTGTCAGCACCGTCATCCAGGGAACCGCTGCTGCCGGTGTGCCGGTCGTAGGCTATGTGTCGGTCAGTGACAGTTCCAGCAATCCACAGCCGGTTAAGACAAATATTCCGATTGAGGCGAACGGCAATTATTCTGTCGATGTGACAGGCCTGACAGCTCCCTTTGCATTCTTGGCGGATGGTACGGTTGGGGGAAAACGGGTTCAGTTGTATTCGGCGGCGCTTCAGGCGGATGTCGGTGGAACGATCAATATCACCCCCTTCACTGACCTGATGATCAGGAATATTGCCGGCTCGATTTCGACGACACTAGTCGACGCGATCATCAACAAACTGCCTGGCCTTACCGATACAGAACTTAATACCAAGCGGGTTGAACTGACCACTCAGTTGGCACCGGTACTGACCGCAGCAGGACTTTCCGCCAGTATCGACTTGTTGAGGGAGTCTTTTAACGCCGACAGTACAGGTCTGGATCGTTTCATGGACTTGGTCAAGGTGGATACCACCGTTCCAACGGCAGTAACGATCACCAACATTCTGGACGCATCTGCACCGCCGTTGACTCTGGATACTTCTGCCGGCACTTACAGCGGCAGCATTAGCACGGCTAACGTGACATCTACTGCAACCCCGGTTGATCTCATTGTGCAAACCTTTAACACTTTCTCCGGCTTCTTTGCAACCGGTTTGCCTGCCTCCGGCAATGCAGGTCTGACAGCCTTGTTCAGCAGCACGTTCATGGAAGATGGGAATAGTGGTGCAGTGTTCTTGAACGACATAACGAGCAATCCTTCGGTGATAGGCTTGAAGTTTACGAATGTTGTGGTGGATTCAGTAGATACGGTAAACGGAATAGCACTGGTACATTTCAGACCTCTCAATGCGGCTGGGGTTAGCATGGCAAATGATGTTCAGGGCGGCTCAATCGCTTGGCAGATGAAATTTGAAAATGGCGCATGGAAGGTTCACGGAAATCAGAGAATCGCTTATGTGGGTATCAAGACCACCGCTAACAAGTGGGTCTGTGGTTCAGGTAACGGCACCGGCTGTTCGCTGGGCACCACTTACACTACCGGTTTGCATCTCTATATTGATGACCAAGCTATGGTGGGTATAGGATCTGCAGTGGTAACCGGACCGGGTCTCGGCGCAGGAGTGACGCTTACTTCTCAGCTTAATCAGTCCTGGCTAAGCATTGTGGGTGCCGGATGTGGCGGGTGTACAACCGATAAATACGATATGGCAGATTTGGATATCACCGGAATGGGTGTCGGCCCTTACACTTACACCGTGAAGTTGTATGACAATGCGCTTACTCCTGTCTTGTTGGCTACTTATACAGAAGTGATACCTGTTGCGCCGGTGCTAAATACGGTCCTGCAATCTATGGCTTTCCCTGCAATGAGCAATATGTCCGCACTGGCAGGTTACGCGGGAGGCACTTTGACACCTGCATGGACGGTTCCTGCCGGACTGTGGGGGGATTGCGTCAGCGCCAGTGTCTGGACTACGAATGATAACCAGTGGGTATGTGGCAATGAAGCGTTGGGTAAGACAGCTACATCCGGGACTGCGACATTGGTTTTGACTGCGCCAGGTGCTGGAGGTGCGTGGACTAGTGGTAATTACTGGATAAGCACATGGGATCAATATGGCGGGAAAGTGGAAACAAATTACCAGTAATCTTGGGAGCTATCTAATTAGCGGCGGCCAGAAAAGGTCGCCGCTTTTTTTTCTGTAACTGTTGCAGGGGTGGGGCTAAACAACTAAAGATGTTGCTGCAAAGCCGGTTCGCCCAGCACGCCATCCTCACCGGTGCGGCGGGCGATGATCACCGCGCCGCAGGAATCGCTGAACACATTCACCGAGGTGCGGCACATGTCGAGCACGCGGTCGACCGCGAGGATCAGGCCGATCGCCTCCACCGGTAGACCGACTGCAGCCAGGATGATCGCGATCGCGACCAGACTGGCCGAGGGGATGGCTGCCACGCCGATGGAGGTGACCAGCGCCATCAGCACTATCGTGAACTGCTGGACGAAACCCAGTTCGATGCCGTAAGCCTGCGCGATGAACATCGCCGCGACGCACTCATACAAAGCCGTTCCGTCCATATTCACCGTCGCGCCCAGCGGCAGGACAAAACTGCTGGTACGGTTCGAGACACCCGCGTTCTTTTCCACGCACTCTATCGTCAGCGGCAGCGTGGCAGCGGACGAGCTGGTGGAGAATGCGGTCAACAGTGCCGGTGCCATCGCGCTGAAATGGCGTAGCGGATGAACGCGACCGGCCAGCATCAGCAGCAACGGCAACACCACGAAGAAATGCACCGCCAGACCGGCCAATACACTGAAGAAGAACCACGCCAGCGGCACGAAGGCCGACAAGCCGGTGCCGGCAACGACCTTGGCGACCAGTCCGAACACACCGATGGGCGCGAACTTCATCACCCAGTCGGTGATCCGCATCATCACCTGGAATATGCCCTGCCAGAATTTGTACATGCTCTTCGCGTAGGTCTCCTCGATCTTCGTCATGAAGAACCCGAACAGCAGGCTGAAAAAGATCAGCCCTAGCATCTGCCCGTCAGCGGCGGCGGAAACCACATTGGTGGGGACCATGCGCAGGAATATGCCGACCAGGTCGCCGCTGCCTTTTCCTTCGACCCTGGCGACAACTTCACCGGTGTTTTCGGATAGCCCGATCAACTCCTTGGCAGGTACTCCATCCACGATGCCAGGCGCTACCAGATTGACGATAGTCAGGCCGACCAGGATGGCGAACAGGCTGGTCGTCAGGTAGTAGGCGAGCGTCTTCATCCCCAGCCTACCGAATGCGCCGCCCGAGCCGATGCCGGCGATGCCGACGATGATGGACGAGACGACCAGCGGCACGATCAGCATCTTCAATGCGTTCAGGAACAGCGTGCCGATGAAGTCGAATACCGCATAGAAGCGTACGCCGAACAATGTCGCATCGGTTCCCGTCAGCGATCCGGCAATGACTGCAAGCAACAGCGCGATGAGGATTTGCCAGTGAAGTTTCAGTTTTAGCATGTCGGCAGGTCAAACGGATGCGATTGATAGTACGCGCAACCATAACAGATTTTTTCCGCATGTTCCGCATCCAAGGCGGCAGGTATGGGCCAGGATAGCGATGGATTTTGCTGGTGATCGGTGTGGCGTGGCGTTTGGCGATCGCAGTATCGGGCGTACAATGATCAATGTATTCCCGGGTCGGAAAGCCGAACAAGAGGTACATCATGCGTGGCAAGGCAAATGTGTTGCTGGGCGGTTTGGTAGCGCTGATGCTGTTCAGCAGCGCGGGCAATGCCGAAGTGGTCGAGCGGCGCAAGGATCAGTTCGGCCGTGACTTCGGCTACTACCTCTATCCCATCGCGGGTGAGATCCCCGGTATCGGCAGGGCCGCGGGATTCGGTGCCAGCGTGTTGAACATGGTCGACGGCGATACCGACTTCACCGGATATTATGTGCGCGGCGATTTCAAGGCGACCGGCGCGGCGATCCTTGATTACCATGTGGTTCCCAATCGCTTGCTGTTCGACATCGGCTATAACGACTATGAGGTAGCCGCGACCCAATACAATCGCGGCATCGACTCGGATCCGCTCGACGTGATCTATCCCAAGGTGGACGGCAGGTATGTGATCAGCCAGATGACGCTGACATACGACCAGCGCCGCTACGAGTTTTTCGCCCGCATGGTGCACGGGCAGAACCGGCTGCTTGAGGTGCTGGACAAGGACAGGCAGGCTTACGCGGGTATCGATACCCGCTGGAGTATCGGCAACGCATACTCCTTAGGCGGCTCGCTGGACCTGACCGATGACCGGATCGATCCGCGCAGCGGCGTGAGGTTCGAATTTACAAGCCGCATACCGAACCGGCAGAACGCGGACCGCAGTGAATATTTCGTCAACGATTACAACCTGACGACTTATACGCCCATGCGCAAACAGGACACGCTCGCGTTCAACCTGTTTTACTCGCGCGCCCATGTCACCCGCACGGGGCTCACGGATCCAACATTGTTGCGGCAGCGTTACGGCCTGGACTGCGCGGCAAATTATCCGCCGGGACCGAATCTCGATGCCTGCATCGCCACGGAGGACAAGCTGGTGAACGGCTTGCTGGGGAGCAATCAATATGGCACGGCATCGCCATTGGGCGGCACACAACGATTGCGGTCGTTTGACAACGGACGTTTCTATTCCGGGCAGGCACTATCCTATGGTGTCGAATACCGATGGAACCTGACCGACGAACGCACTCCCTTCGACATCTTCGTCGCCAGGGGAATACGTACCGGCATCCAGTTGGCCGCATTCTGGGAGCGCGGCATGGTGGCCGACGAATTAAGCCAGCTGTTCAAGGCGGGACGGGAAAGCTACGGTATCGGTGCGCGACTGGTGTTGTCGGGAGTGATCATCCGCCTCGACCTGGCGAGGGGGCCGGAGGGTGCGCAAAGCCAGCTGTTCATCACCTACCCGTGGAGCATGTTCTCGGTGGATAGCCCCGGCTAGGTATCAGTTGCTTGCTGCTGTGTTCGTGGAGTACAGACTGGATATACGGCGGAACGGGGTGGGTGCGAGATTTTGCGTCGGGAAAAGCTAGTTGCACATGAACTGTACCGTGATCTTGTGGTCATGCTCGGCAGTATAGGGCGGCTCCGTTTCATCAATGTGCACCACATCAAGGCTCTTTTTCTGCTGCTTGCAATGATTGGACGCCGCGCGTACAGCTTCCGCTTTCGGACTCTCTGGATTGGGGAAGTATATGGATACCTGCCGCGAAACCATGTAAGTGTCTGTTCCGATCTCGACGATATCAGGTATTGACGAGCACGCTGACAGCGATAACAGGATCACGAAGCTGGATAATCTGCCCACGACACCTCCATGCACGCTAAATTGCGGCCATTATTTAATACGTTGCCGTATTCGGCAACATGTTTGTTGAATAAACACCAAATGCCGGAATGTGACCCTGATTGTTCCTGCTACCCGGTGCGTTTAGTGGCTATAAACTTCAGTCAACCCGCGATCGCTAACGGAATGCGATCTGATTGCGACCGGTTTTTTTGACCTGGTACATGGCGGCATCCGCTGCTTTGATAATATCCTGTGAATCTGCATTCTGGCCAAGAAATAGGGTAACGCCTATGCTCGAACTGCAATGGTGTTCAACTGTCTCGGTATGCAAATTGGCATCCTGGAATTCCAGCTTGTAAGGTTCGGATAATGCAGAGCGGATCTTCTCGGCTATCACGCGCACCTGGGATTCGGCAACGATCTTGTCCTCATCAAGTTCGGCGAGCAAAACGATGAATTCATCCCCGCCGAAACGCGCCACCGTATCCACCTCCCTGACACTGTCCTGAAGCCTGTTTGCCACTTCGATCAGCAACAGATCACCCACAGCGTGGCCATACTGGTCGTTGAGGGGTTTGAAGTTGTCAAGATCAAGCACCATCAGTGCGGCGTAGCGGTTATTACGTTTACTCGCGGAGATGACCTGGTCTAACCGGTCATTCATCAACCTGCGGTTGGGAAGTTTCGTCAACGAGTCATAAAAGGCCAGCTCGTTGACCTGGGCCTCCATTTTTTTGCGTTCCGAGATATCCTCGACGATAGACCAGATATGCTGCCGGCCGTCTTGCCCGGTAACAATCATGCCATTCAACTGGATCGGGACCATGCTGCCGTCTTTGCGGATGTACTCTTTTTCGTATGGCCCGTAACGACCGGTCTGTTTCAGGGATTCAATCTGCCGTGCTTCTTCGGACGCATATTTTTTCGGTGTCAATGTCCAGTAATCGAGCTTGTTCAGCTCTTCCTTGGAGTATCCGCAGATCTTCTGGAATGCATCATTGAATTCGATGTAATGTCCATCTATATCGGTAAGCGCGATACCGATAGGGGAGAGTTCATAGAGGCCGCGCAGTTTTTCCTCGCTTTCACGGAGCGCATCTTCGGCTTGCTTCCTCAGGGTGATATTGTGGTGTATTCCCATAAGGCGTATCGCCCTGCCATTTTCGTCCCGTTCGGTGACGCTGCCCCTGCTGACGATCCAGATGTATGAGCCATCATGTTTTTTCACCCTGTGGGTGACCTGATACTGCGAGTCGTTCAGGCCTTTAACGGTATCCACAAAATTCGCTTTAAAATTCGCTTTCACCATCTCGCGATCATCAACGTGAACCATTTGCATGAGATCGGATATGTCGGCAGTGGTCGGCTTTGCTTCACCACCAAGCAAGTTAGACCAGCCCTCGGACAGGTGGACTTGGCCGGTGTTCACGTCGTGGTCCCAGAGGGCCGAATTGGAGGCGCTGATAGCCATATGAGCACGTTCTTCGCTACGGTCCAACTCCAGATTCTTGATCCGCAGAGCTTGCAGCGTACTCCGGATGGCGGAAACATAGGCTTGGATTCAACCGGTGGATGCAACACAC
>JBGSMU010000231.1:0-6351 GCA_041739955.1 Gallionella sp.
TGATCGGCAAGCGGGGCAACGTGGATGCATACAAGGTACGCGCTGCTTCCGCGACCATCGGTATCAGAGGCACTGATTTTACCTCCCGTCTCTGCTTTACCAAGGGCTGCAAGGACGAGGATGAAGCTGAAGCTGACAAAAAGCGTGCAGACCAACCTCAAGCGGTTACACAGCAAGTGATAGGCAGGGTGATGAGGGTGCAGGGGGAATTGTTTGCACAGGGCAGGGACGACAAGATGCGGACATTGATCCTTGGGGGCATGGTCTATGAAGGCGATGTGCTTAATACCGGCAAGAAGTCATACGCAGTTGTGGCTTTTCGCGATTCAGGGCGTGTCAGCTTGCAGGAAAACACGGTATTCCATGTCGAAAAATTCCAATACAGCAAGGCGGATTCACAGGAAAACGCAGTGCTGAGACTACTCAAAGGCGGCGTTCGTGTGGTAACAGGGTTTATTGGTCGCGCCAAAAAAGAGAGCTACCAGTTCAAGGTGGCGAGTGCCACGATCGGTATACGCGGAACCGGATTCGATGCATGGTGTAACGGGCCATGTGCAAGTGGCACTGGCGACCCCGGAGCCACCCAGGATAATCCTCTTGATGGTGCAGGTGTCTATGTGTGGGCCGGGGAAGTCGTTCTGGTTTCACCGGGAGGGTCATTTATTGTTGCGATTCAACAAGCCGCGATCATCGCTCGCCAAACCGGCAAGCCTATGCGTGTCATGGCCATTCCCCCGGCGATTACCGATAACGATACACCGCGTCCGGATGGTGTGCCGGTGGATGTCGAAAAACTATTTGGTACAGAGGCGGATTCCGGTGATGCGGGCTTGTATGTAACAGTGCATGATGGTGAGGTTGTACTGACTAAGGGGGATGAATCCCTGGGTCTGGGGAAGGGTGAGACCGGCCTGAGCACCGATGCCATCCTGACACGATTGGCTACGAAACCGGGATTCATGGATGACTCCCAGCTTGACCCCGAAGGTACGGGTATCAAGAGCAACAGCGGGGGGATGATGGAAAACGGCTGCAAGATTTAACAGATGAATATCAGCCTAGTAAACTCACTTCTCCACGAAGGGCACGAAGATAACAGAGATTTTTTATGGGGTTGCATGATATTGGACGATCACCCAAAAAGTGAATCCTATATTTGAAATAACCCGTTGTTGTTCTTCGCGGACTTAGTGTTCTTCGTGGTTCAAATGAGAAATTTGTGATCAAAGTAATAATTGATGCCGTGGAGTTTATCACCGCGGCATTTTTATTTGGTCAGGCATTTGCGTGTGTCCATCTCACAATACCGCCTACATCCATCGCGCCGGGCTGTCGTGCGATTTCCCGTCCACCCTTGAAAAGCGCCAGGGTAGGAATGCTGCGGATGTTGAAGCGCGCCCCGAGTTCCTGAGAATCTTCTGTGTTCACCTTCGCCAGTCGTACTCGTGGTTCAAGTTGTGAGGCTGCTTGCACGAAAGCGGGCGCCATCATTTTGCATGGGCCACACCACGGTGCCCAGAAATCCACCAATACCGGTAAGTCGTTGCGGTTGATGTGTGTTTGAAAGTTTCCGGTATTGAGTTCGACAGGATGTGCATCAAACAAAGCATGTTTGCATTTGCCACAAACGGGATTTTCAGCCAGTTTTCCCGCAGGTACGCGATTAATCCCATTGCAATGCGGGCAGACGATATGTAAAGCTTCGCTCATAAATCCTCCAGCAAATAGTAGATATTTCTAATATTGCGACGCAACCCGAAAAATCAAGTGGAGAGAAAGAAATTACTGTTGCGGTTGGGGCTTAACGCTGCAGGCCGGCCTCGACTTCCTGTCGTTTTTCCTTGCCGACCAGTCGTTCCGCCAAAGTCAGTGCAAAGTCCATCGCCGTTCCCGGGCCGCGGGAAGTGATGAGTTTTCCATCCTCGACAATATCGGTAATTTGAAGATCGATATTCCTGAAAGTTGCGAGTGCGCCTGGAAAACTTGTGGCTTTTTTTCCATCCAGCAACCCGGCAGTGGCGAGCACTGACGGGGCGGCACAGATCGCAGCGACATATTTTCCTTGTTGAGTCATTTCCTTGACCAGTTGCAATACCCTGGAGTCTGCCTTCAAGTTGTTGGTGCCGGGTTGACCGCCAGGTAATACAATCATGTCGTAGCTTTGTTTGATCGCTTCATCCAAAGTAGTGTCAGGTAATAGGGTTACATCCCTACTTCCTTTAAGTGGCCCTGCAGTCAATCCTGCCAGAGTAACGGCAACTCCCGCACGCCGCAGGATATTCACTATTGTGATGGCTTCCAGTTCTTCACTTCCCTGGGCAAAAAGGATAAGGGCGGTTTTCATGGATGTTCAATATGCTCCGGTTGGGTCGTTAACTGAATTTACTGATTAGCATGAGGTCTGGCAAGCGTGGTTGGTGCAAGCTGGTTCCTTGAGTACTAGACATGCATAGCCTTCTCAACTACAGCGCGAGTCAGTTGTTTTGCGAACAGCTCTATGAAATCAAAGGTATAGCCGCGCAAATATTCATTTTTTCGGATTGCGATCCGTGTTGTGTTGGGTTTGAACAGATTGCGGGTATTGATCATACGCAAATGTCTGTCTCGTTCCGGAATGAACGCCATGTCGGCGAGGATGCCGACGCCCAATCCCAATTCCACATATGTTTTGATCACGTCGGCATCGATTGCGGTCAGCGCGATATTGGGCTCGATTCCCGCGCTTGCAAATGCATCATTGATCTTGCTGCGTCCGGCAAAGGCAAAATCGTAGGTGATGACGGGATATTCGGCGATCTTGGCCAGCGTCAGTTTCTTTTCATCCAGCAGGGGATGTTTGGGTGGAACGACGAGGCAATGATGCCATTCGTAGCAGGGTAACGTGACAAGCTCATCGTAAAGCGACAGGCTTTCGGTGGCGATACCGATGTTCGCTTCTCCGTTCAGCAATTGTTCGGCGATCTGGGTCGGACTGCCCTGATGCAATCCGAGTTTTACGTTTGGATAGCGTTTCATGAATTGTTTTACCACCGGGGGGAGTGCATAGCGTGCCTGAGTATGGGTAGTGGCAATCGTCAGGTTGCCGCTGTCATGGGCATGGAATTCTTCGGCGGCCTGCCTGAGGTTTTCCATGTCATGGAGCATGCGCTGTGCAATCTCGAGTACTGCCTTGCCGGGTTCGGTGACGGCAACGATGCGTTTTCCGTTGCGTATGAAAATTTCAATACCCAACTCGTCTTCCAGCTGCCTTATCTGTTTGCTGATGCCCGGTTGTGAGGTGTACAGGGCATTGGCAGCCTCTGAAATATTCAGCTTCTGACGCACGATCTCGTTCAAATATCGTAACTGCTGCAAATTCATGAAATTCTCCATATGTTATCTGGTTATAAGATACTAACATATATGTATTATGGAATATAAGAAGTGAGGCCTAAAATGCGCGCCATTGATTCTTTTGGGGCAATAAAGATGGGCTGGGACTGGGTATACACGTTATCAGGTTTTGCAGTCGGGCTGGTTGTCGGGGTGACCGGCGTTGGCGGCGGGTCCTTGATGACGCCGTTGCTGGTGCTGGTATTCGGCGTGTCTCCCGCAACCGCAGTAGGTACCGACCTGTTATACGCCTCGCTGACCAAGTCACTGGGAGGCTGGGTACATAGCCGCAAAGGTTCGGTCGATTGGAAAGTGGTCGGGTTGTTGAGCTTGGGCAGCTTTCCGGCGGCTGTGGTCACCATCACCCTTCTGAAATATCTGGCGTTGGACGAAAAAACCTTGCGCGGACTGGTGACCAGCGTGCTTAGCGTGGCGCTACTGGCTACGGCTGCTGCGCTTCTGCTCAGGGATTGGATAAAGAAGATCGCGAGGCGCGAGGATGGCACGGTGTACGAGTTGCACCATCGTTATCTGCCCGCAGCGACGATAGTCACCGGTATCGTCGTCGGCGCGCTGGTGACTATCTCTTCCATTGGCGCCGGAGTGCTGGGCACGGTCGCATTGCTGTTTCTGTATCCGCGCATGTCGGCGGTGAAAGTGGTGGGTACCGATATCGTTCATGCCGTGCCGCTGACTGCGATTGCCGGGATGGGGCATTTGGCTCTTGGGACGGTGGATCTGGCACTGCTTGGAAATTTGCTGCTGGGATCTTTGCCAGGAATTTATATCGGTAGCCACCTGAGCGCAAAAGTGCCGGAAAAGGTTTTGCGCCCGCTGTTGGCAACCATGTTGCTGATCATAGGTACCAAGATGGTGTTGTACTAACAGCCATATTTTTAAGGAAACTACCATGAGCTTGAACAAGGATAATTTATCCGATCTGGAAGAAATAGATCGCTTTGAACAGGCGATCACCACCTTCAATGCGGGCGGTATCGACCCTGACAGATTTACCGCAGTGCGCTTGCAACAGGGAGTTTACGGACAGCGCCAGCATGGTGTGAATATGCTGCGCATCAAGATTCCCGGTGGACGCTTGGCGGCATCGCAACTGGAAGCGGTTGCCGATGTGACCGAGAGTTATTCGCAGCGCAATATCGCGCATGTGACCACCCGTCAGGCGATCCAGATCCATTTCATTCCGCTGGCAGAGATGCCGGATGCGATGCGCCGTCTGGCAGAGGTTGGTATGACTACCCGCGAAGCATGTGGAAATACAGTCCGGAATATGTCGGCATGTTCACTGTCGGGTGTATGTCCGCGTGAACATGTGGATGTTGCGATTTATGTCGATGGCGCAACGAAGCACTTTTTGCGCAATTCGCTCAATCAGCAGCTCCCGCGAAAAATGAAGATGAGCTTTTCGGCCTGCGAATCGGATTGTGCTCAGTCCTTGCTGCACGATATCGGCGTTATTGCCGCCATCAGGGACGGGCAGCATGGATTTATAGTGAAGGCGGGGGGCGGACTTGGGCATAAGCCGCGTGAAGCCATCGTGGTCGAGGAATTCATTTCGGAAAGCGAATTGATGTTTTCACTTGAGGCTTTGGTGGCATTGCACAACAAGCATTCCGACCGAACCAAGCGGGCCAAGTCGCGCATCAAGTTTCTGGTGGAGAAGTTCGGGGTGGATGAGTTTCTGGAAAAGTATCGCGAGGAATTCGAACGTACCAGACAGGCACTGGCCGGCCAGCCATTCTCGAAAGGTGAGTGGCGTAATCAAATCGATAGCGAGGCACCCGGCCCGGGAGCGCCGCGCAAACTTTTTGCACAACATCAGGACGGTCTGTTCGTATTGCCGATCGCGTTACCCATAGGTGAGGTATCGCCGCAGCAATTGCACGGCATTGCAGGATTGATGCGTGCTCACGGTTTGGATGAGATCAATACTACCCAGGATCAGAATTTCGTCCTGCTCAATGTGCCTTTCAACGAGATACAGGTGCTCAGGGATGGATTGGCTGCCCTGGGTCTGTTTGAACCGAAAGCAGGAGACGATGTCGTGGCTTGCCCGGGCACTTCGACATGCCGCCTCGGCATCACTGCCAGCACCCTGATGGCACCGGAACTCTCGGGTGGAAAGAATGATTTGAGGATACGGGTTTCCGGTTGTCATAACGGTTGCGCGCAACCCGAAACCGGAGACATCGGGATATATGGTGAAGGCAAGCGCATGCACGGCAAACTTGTCCCGCATTACCAGATGTACTTTGGCGGCCAAGGTGCACATGGCGGAGCGCTGGCAATAAAAGGACCTTCATTGCCTGTGGCACGAATCAAGAAGGCTGTGGCACGTGTGCAGCAAGCCCACAAGGAAAGTGGTGAAAAGAGTTTCTTTGCCTGGGCGCGTTCAAGAGAAGCCGACTATTTCAAGCAGCTGCTGGCGGATCTTGCCGAAGTTGATGCGCGGGATCTGCAATCGGTCATGCGCGACTATGGTGAGGCATCCGATTTCAGGGTGCTGAATCTGGGTGGCGGGGAATGTGCGGGAGCAACCCAGGTGATGATAGGCGCCAATTTCTTCGAGGCAGCACATGAGCGCGAATACCGCAATGCATTGGTGTTCCAGCGCAAATATATGGATGCACTGCAGTGCAATGAGTCCATATTGAGATTGATCGGCTCAGGGTTGGCGCAATTATTGGGCGGCAACAGGCTTGATGACCTCTCCATGCTTGCCGAACAGTTGAGATTATTGGCATCGGACGACATTTCCGGGGAATTTGTCCGGGTGGCGGGTTTGGTGAGCAAGGCGGAGGTCCCCGGCAACGATGAACTTGCATCGATCAGCGCCGCGGTAGACGCATGGACAGTCAAGGTGGCCAAGTTTGCGACCGAGCAGGACTCCCAGCTTGATCTTACCGAAGCGGCTGACGGTTTATTGGTTTAGGGGAACGCTATGCTACAAAAGATCGATCG
>JBGSMU010000232.1:0-13215 GCA_041739955.1 Gallionella sp.
CCATCTTTGACTCGCTTGATCGCCAACTCCCTGAACTCGGCGGTGTATTCCTGCTTCGGTATTCTCTTCATCTGCTTCCTCCAAAAGTAACGTTAATTTTACGTCGCCCTTGGAAGACTATTTATCGGGGGAAGCTCAATATCGTTAAAGACTATCGCCCCCCTCACATTAAATGGTCAGGCCAAAGACTTGGAAATCCGTTCGATCGCATTACGCAGATTGTCCATTGAAGTGGCAAATGACAGGCGGATATATCCCTCGCTACCAAAAGCCGATCCCGGCACCACCGCCACTCCCGCTTCTACCAGCAGATATTCCGAAAAGGCAATATCAGTTGCCTCCTTGATGATGCCCTTTTTGTGCATGTTCTCTATGGCTTTTCTGGCATCCGGAAATGCGTAAAATGCTCCGCCTGCCATGATGCAACTCAATCCCGGAATCTTGTTCAGTTCATTAACCACGAAAACATGACGTTCACGGAAAGCTTTGAGCATCGGCGCTATACAGCCTTGGTCTCCGTTCAGCGCAGCTTCTGCGGCCACTTGCGAGATCGATGTCGGGTTGGACGTGCTTTGTGACTGTACGTTCTCCATCGCGGTAATGATGTTCTCGGGTCCTGCCGCATAACCGATCCTCCATCCGGTCATCGAGTAAGCTTTTGAAACACCATTAAGCACCATCGTGCGTGAATACAAGTCCGGACAGGCATTCAGAATATTGACAAACTTATTGTCAGTCAGTGCAATGTGTTCGTACATGTCATCGGTCGCAATGAGAATGTCAGGATACTTGCGCAGTACATCGCCAAGTGCCTGCAAGTCTTCAAGTGTGTAGACCGCACCGGACGGGTTGCTTGGGCTATTGATGACAACCATTCTCGTTTTAGCGGTTATGGCCGCTTCCAGTTGAGCTGGTGTCAGCTTGAAACCCTGCTCTATTCCGGCCTGCACGATCACCGGCTTGCCTTCAGCGATTATCACGATATCAGGGTAAGAAACCCAGTATGGTGCGGGAACGATCACCTCGTCACCCGGATTGATCACAGCAAGTGCAAGATTGAAAAAACTCTGCTTGCCGCCGCAGGAGACCAGAATCTGTCTGGCGGTGTAATCCAGACCATTATCGCGCTTGAATTTGGCGATGATGGCCTGCTTCAGCGAGGGTGTACCCCCCACAGCTGTGTATTTGGTAAAGCCTTTGTTGATTGCTGCAATACCGGCGTCCTTGATGTGCTGCGGAGTATCAAAGTCAGGCTCGCCTGCCCCCAGTCCGATGATGTCCTTTCCTTCCGCCTTTAATTTGGCGGCACGGGCTGTGACTGCAAGAGTTGGGGACGGCTTGATGGCTTTTACGCGTTTGGACAGTTCCAAAATATTTCCTTAAGGTCTATTAGATGGGTTAAAGCGCCGAATTCAGCGTCAATTCCAGCGAAATTATACCCTTGAAAAACCGGCCTCAATAGCCATTAATCATGTCCATACAGGGAATTCAGTTACTGTGCGGCACAAGTTACTGGCTTGAAGGTTGCTCAACTATCGCCCGCTTCGCGCGATAGCGGCGCAACAACCAATATCCGATCATGCTCAGCACGAATATTGCCGACAGCATCAACAGGTAAATAACGTAATCATTCGCATATAGGAATGAATCAATAATGGATATATTGCCTTTATTCCCGGTTGAATACTTTTTGCCGACAGACAGTGAAGTCACTTTGTAATCGGGACCGTCAAGCTTGATCAAGGCTGTATCTCCAACCATCTGGGCTTGCACTCCCGAATCCAGGAGTGCATCACCCAGAGTCAGCAGATCTTTTCCAGTTTCTGCTGTGGCCAGAACAATGGAGCGCCCCTTTTCAGTGGGGGATTCGAACTCCATCAATACTCCACTCCCTTCCCCCAAGCCGCTCTTTTGTTTGCTGATCGAGATCGAAGTTTCGCTATCCCAGCCGCGGCTGATCGGATAAGGCACCTTCGAGATGCCATCCAGTTGCATTGGTGCCCTGCTCATGATGCTCTTGGGGATGTCCGATGTCTTTCCGACCACCAGCATCTCCCCTTTCCAGGTAGTTGGCTCGGTGAAAACTACCTGTGTACCGAACAGGGGATAGCCGTTCCGCTGAGTGATCATCCCGATCAGATTGTATGCGGTATCTATTGAAGCACTGTCGTGTTTCGGCAGATAGACCAGAGTTTCGAAACCATCAGGCCAGCGTGTGAATGGAAATCCGTTGAGGGCGAACAATTCCAGCTTGGGCATCTCGACGAAATGGGGCATCGGCGGGAAATACAATGTCGAATTGTCAAATATCGTCACGAATAACCCGTCGGTAATCACTGCATCGCAGACTTCCCGCTCTGTATTCAGATAAGGCTTGAATTTGATTGTATTCGTGCCCGGCTGGAACAAATAGGTCGGCAATTCAAGTTTATATCCCTCGATATAGTTTCCACCTTTGCTGTCTAGATGAATATCACGTACTTGTTTGTCGTTCACCGACAAGCTAAGCGTGGAATCCTGCCTCATGCCTGCACCATAGGAAAAATTCAGCACAATCTTTGCCGACTGGTTTTGCTTGATCAGAAAATCAGGCGGTAACCGGAAGGACAAAGTCGAGCCACCCCCAACATAGCCGCGTTTGGTCGGTTTCCCGCTAAAGCCAAAGAAAGTATAGGTAGGCATACCTATAGAACCGAACTCGTAGATCTTGTCCGAAGACAACACCTGCCTCCCGCCATACATCGAAATATCCGGAACATTGAATTCAAAGGCATGCAACTCGTCCGTGCCGGGATATGGCAGCGACATGTTCGCAAATGTCTTGGCGGCTATCCTTAGCGGGTTCTCGCCGGTTCCAGAAACCACGATCAACGCATGTGTTTTGTCAGGTTCCTCGCCAGTGCCTGCTGGCAGATGGAATATCTTGATCAGCCCACCATCGCTTGCAGGGAGTTTGATGCCATATCGGTCAAGCGCTTCGCTGGCAAACCCGGATGAGCCGACCAGCACATTGTCCACGCCGTGTTTGATGTTGGTGGAATGCGAAAACTTCACTTTTCGATAATCGAAATGCCTCGCGATACCGGAAGCGATTATCCCTGAATACGTTACCGATTCCGGGGTAGTGCTGTCCATGACAAGATTGACTGTAGCTTCAGGGAACTGCTTGGGATCGAAGACCCAGTTGGACGCCTCACCCAGACGCAGCGGCAAGGGTTTCAGGTCATAGTCTATCTGTATGAAAGAATCCTTCACGCTGATATTGGTCCACAGATCCGGCGAGCATGGCTGCTCGCATTGCGACAACAGGTAATGCTGCGCAACCTGAAAAGTAACAGTGTTATAGCCCGGCTCCAGATAAGTAACCGGAAGCGGCACATCAACTATTACGTTGGGTGCCAGCGAGTTCAACTTCATCTGGGTAACCAGTTCGCCGTTGAATTTGATCGCCATCTGCGAAATTTCCGTAACCAGGTTGTTCGACACCGTGTAATGCAGACCGAGATTGATCTTGTGCACGTTCCAGCGCTCTGGAATTGGAATGGATATATTTTGTCCGCCGCTAATACAACGCATTTCAAGCGAATCTGCAGAAGTGAATTTCTGGAGCGGTAACTTGACAGTTTCAGCGTATGCCGAAAAATTCAACAGGAAGATAACTGATAAAACTAGCTTGAGTATCATGTTCATGTTATTTCTTTCCTATTGAGGCCTATTCCTGTTGATGATTTCCGTCCGATATGCAGGGTTCAGGAACAATACAGCAAGTACCTGAGAAACTTGCCTGAACACGCGGACAAGCTTGCTCGATATCGTTGGCATTGTATCTGTTTTGACAATACTGCCTTTAGCCACCAATCCCCCGCTATTAACCAATACGTAGCTCAACATGCGCAGGCTGCTCCCATATACAAACTTGACGATCTGCGGGTAGGTAGATACGTCTACGATAAACTCGGCGCCGCAAAGTGATTTTTTGTCCCGTTTTATCGTACGCTGAATTACGCATGCGAATCGATATTCCGTACCTTCCTTCCCTGTTGTATTGACGGTTGCATGTTCATGCTCCTTGAGCAGAAATGGAATTTCCACTATGACGCCGATACCATGCAAGGATACATCAGTAACTTCGCCCAGCAGTGTCGCATCAATGCGGGGAAAGTAGATCGTTGCTGTGCCGCTGGAGTTCAGGCGTTGCAGTTTTCGTCCACGCTTGCGATCAAGCACCTGCACCATCGTTGCCAGGGCAAGATAAAAGTAATACACACCCCAACTGGTCGCCGCAAGCGCCTTGTCCCGTAGCACAGGCGTGGTAACCCATCGGACTACCAACTCCCAGATGTGAGTCACTGCATGAATTAGCAGCGGGAAAATGCCGCGACTAAAACCTATCACGCCAGTTTTCATGAAATACCACAACATCAGATAGGTGCCCTTAGATTCGGACTTCCGATCCCAGTTATCCTGCCAGCGCTGGCTGTCGCCGAAAACATAGCTGACCACTTCGGCATACGTGTTACGCTCCAAATCGAATTCGCTGCCGCAGTAATATTTTCCGTTACGCTCTATCGCACGCTGCAGATGGTTTTCAAAACGGTACACCTTGCCGTAGCTATCGCTGACTTCTAGTATGGCCAATTCTTTTTCACGCGGCATGAAAGGCAGCTTAATTTCAAAACCTATACCTGTCAGGGAAATGTCGATTATTTTCCCGGGATGGGAAGTGCCAATGCGCGGGAAATGTACCGAGGCTGGAGCGCTGGTTGATATACGGTAAAACTTTCGTACTTGTCTGCGCTCCCAGAATGCCCCCAGTGACATCACCGACAAATACAGGTTGTAGAAACACCAAATGACAGTCACCGCGATAACATCGCGTAAAAGCGGCTCTGTGATCCATTTGATGGAAGCCAGAATTACCGCCATTACATTTATTGCAATCACCAGAAAAAAGGGTGCCGCCAGTGGGCTAAGATAATTTTTTTCGTTCGTCAGCCCCTTTGGAGTCACCTTGAAGGATGGCTTCCACGGGTTAAGCAGCACGGAAAGCACAGCCGGCATCAGGAACAGAGACTGGACACTTTCGTAGATTTCGGAAAAGAACGGCTGGCGCGATCCAGCATAGAAATAGTCCATCATCACGTAAATGCTGAGTATGTAAGGGAGCGCGAAAGCGACAATCTGCATGGCGGAAGCATGGTAGATATTCCAACCCAGGATCAGGTACATCGCCGGCGCGATGAAATAGATGAATCTCGGAAAACCGAACAGCCAGAAGAAACTGGAATTGAAATAGGCCAATTTCTGGGGCAGCGACAGGCCTTTGGTTTTTAGCGGGTTATTAAGCATGACCAGCTGTACCATTCCTTGCGCCCAGCGTGAGCGCTGGACGACATAATCATCGTACGACTCCGGCGACAGACCGCACACCATTGGGCGGTTAACATACCGGCTGTTATAGCCTCGGGAATGGAGCTGAAAGGCGGTCTCCGCGTCTTCGGTGATCGTGGTGCCGCAGATGCCGCCGACTTCCATCAGGTGTGTGCGCCTTAGCAAGGCAGCCGAGCCGCAGAAGTAACTGGCGTTCCAGAAATCCAGCGCAGGATGGATGCGGCGGTAGAACATGTCGCTTTCGCCGGAAGGATTGGCCATGCCCTCAAGATTCTTTTCGACCGGTGTGGGATTGATGAAAAAGTGCGGTGTCTGCACCAGAAATAATTTCGGGTCGGCGACGAAATGCCCGATGGTGTTTTTCAGGATATCGCTGGTCGGCACATGGTCACAGTCGAGAATCAGCACCACTTCGCCGTCACTGTATTGCAGTGCATGATTGATGTTGCCCGCCTTGGCCTGCTGGTTGGTCTCACGGGTTAAATATCCGATGCCCAGATCTTTAGCTATTCTCCTCAGGCGGTAATGCCTTTCCCATGCTGCCATACCGCTTTCAGGGTGATTTCGCTTGGCCTGCGTTCCACCATCATCGATGATAAATATCTTTAGCTTTTCCTTGGGATAGTCTATCTGTGTGGCGGCAGTGGCAGTGATGCGTATGATATCGTCGGGTTCGTTATAGGTCGGGATGAATATATCCACCGTTGGCAGTACTTCCGTGTCGTCAGGTAATGGCTCGACCTTGCTTTCCAGCGGCCAGACATTAACGAACATGCCCAAAAAATATACTGCCAGCCCGTAAACTTCGGCCAGATATAGCAGTGACATCCCGATAAAATCACCCGGCCCGGAGTACAGCAGTGTGTCAAAGGTGCGCCACTGGAAATAGCGTAGCGCCAAAAAAGCGGCAATAAGCAGGAACAGTAAACGCCATGGTTGCCGGCGGGTTGCTTTTATTCGCGACATCAGAAAAATGACAATAAAACAACCCCAGCCAAAATACATCTGCCTGGAGTTATCAAAATGGGCGGCCGTAAACTGTAGCAGGTAAAGAAGTGCGCCAAACAATAAGCCACCCGCGATGGTAGCCTGCCATGCGCGGTTATTCTCCCCCATTAGAATCCCAGCCTTCAAGCTGGCTATTGCCTTGTATCCGGTGAACTGGACGAGTCGATGGAATCACTTGTCGAACGCCTGCTTTCGGTTTGCTGTGCGGCTCCGAAGAATTTCGTGCCCAGTGTCAGCAACAGGACAATCCCGATAATCATCATCACACCCCACACCAGCTTCATGCCGGAAGATCTGACTGGAACATTCGATTCCTGTCTGGGCAGTGTATTTTTACCCTGCTTGTCGAGTTCGATCTCCTGCGGATTCCAGAACGCCTTGTAGGCATTGAAGGGCTCCTTCTTGCCCTTGAGCATCACCTGTTTTACAAAGCGGCAGTAGATCTCGGATTTGTCTGTCAATGCATTATATGCATCCTCGGACATCAGTATCCCGCCGGGATCGGCTGCCGATTCAAAACGCGAGGCAGTGTTCACAACATCGCCGTAGATATCATTTTCTTCGACGACACACTTGCCTGAATGCATACCGATACGCATCAGTATAGGAAAGTTAAATTTCTTGGACATATTGAGCTCATCCATTCCCTGCTGGATACGAACTGCAGCACGTAACGCATCGAGAGCATTCTCGAAATATGACAAACTGCCGTCGCCTATCAGTTTGACAAATACACCGTTGTTCTCCTTGATAGCCGGAAGCAGGATGTCACTTTCCGACTTGATCATCATCCGGCTTGCGATGTCACCTTCCTTTTCAGCTATCGTGGTCGAGCCCTTCAGGTCCGTGAACATCACGGTAATGAACTTGTGAAATTTCTCGTCAAACATCGAGTCAAGCTTGGCGCGTTCGGCGAGATACTTTTCCATGTCGCTTTCGTCAGCTTTGCCCGTATCTGCGGCAGTGTCTGCATTGCCTTTCACCGGTTTTGGTATACCGTCTGGGGCTGTAACAGGTTTCTCGAACTCACTCATGGCTAGCCCTACCCTAATTCTGTAAGCACATTGTAATTAAAATTTCCCGTGCAATATTATTTATTAAAAATCGGTGTAATCAATCCACTCTGATGCATCTTGGCGCAGGTAATAACGCCCCTTGTACCCCGCCATGATCACATCTTCATTTTGCGATACAAACGGGGTGATCAGCAGATCTTTCACATACTCGGACGGAACGTAACTGCCATTGTTGTACGGAGGGTTTTCCAGCAGGCGGGCTACGATTTGCGACACTGCCAGATAACTGGTGGGTTTATTTATTCTCAGTGTAGTGCCAGCACGTTTCAGGTTGGCGCCGATGACCTTGATCCCGACAGGTACAAGCGTGATTGCGGAACTGGGTATTTCACGCAAACCGGCAATCTGCATCTTGTCCCCGCGCAAGGCCGCCCCATGTTCAGGCACTATGGCGACTACGGCTCGCCGCCCGGACAATTCGATGTTCTCCATGAACTTATCCAGGTCATCCAACAGCTTGGTCAATCGGGGTTTGAAATTCTCCCGACTACCAAGCTCCGCACCGACACCGGCCAGATGATTACCATCGTGCAAACTCACCGTGTTGTAATACATGGCCATGCGCGGGCTGCTTGAATGCAGACGCTCCTCCAGCCAGCGACCCAGCACTGAAATATCTTCATAAACCGGCGTGCCGTCAAATGCATGCTGATTAATGACAGCACCTTTGAGCGGTAGCGGAGGAATATTAAAGTGGCCTTGTGCTTGCACCAGCTTAAGGAAATTATCAAAGTGGCCGTCATGATTCAGCACCAGACTGGTTTCAAACCCGCCAAGTTTGAGACTATCCATCAAATAGCATTTTTCGGGCGCCGGTGAATACAGATCTTTGTGGGTTGGCTGCCCACATGTAGCGCGCTGAATACGGATCGCGGCCGGTCCGCTGTATGTGGAGGCCGAGTTAAAACGAGTCAACAGAATATCAAAGCGCCGCCACAGTGGATGATTTTCCAGTCCCGTTACCTTCAGATCGTCCCATGACAGCGAACATATATGGACAAAGATCACGTCGAAAGGAACATCACCCGGTTTGGGCGCTGGAAACGTCACAAATCGCGTCGATTCTTGCTTGTAGAATCTCTGCAATACCTTGTCTATATCCAGAACCGTATCTTCGGCGACAACTTCTTCTACACGTTCCTGGTTACGAACAGACGGCGTCGGTTGTTCGTGGAGCCCTGTTTTTTCCAGCCCGGTAGCCAGAACTGATAATTCGGATGCAACCTGAACCGGTTTCGTAGGTTGACCAGGTGAATTCAACTGATCCTGGGGTATAGCGTGGTCAGACAATATCGGATGGGCCGCTTGTTCGTACCAGTCCGTGTCTTCGTCGCTAAGCTGTTGCCGGTTTAGTGAGACAGGAGTCTCATGATCATGAAAGAATGAAAGCAACGGCATTGCTATCATCACCATGATCACGATGGAATCCAGCCTGATCCAGCGCGAAAATATCCAATAGAGCAACCCGGCAGCAAACAATAGCGCAATTACCGGAAGACTTACGAATCGACCCGCCAATTCGAACAGATAAGCAGCGCTGAAGCCTGATATCAGAGTAGCATGTGAAAAAACCCGGCCAATAGCGGGTAACCACGAATCGTAATACAGCAACATGATGGCGAGCAAAATCATCGCGAACTGTTTTATCAGTCGGACGGGTCCGTGCTTGAATGGCACCAAGATGAAGGCGGCGAAGGCAAGGTTTTCCCATACATGAAATCCGATCAACTCCATCCAGTACAGGCACAGTTTCGCAATGAAGTAGAAACTCCATATCCCGAGAGAATATTCGGCTATTCGCGACAGGCGACCCAGAAACATCGCTTCCGCTGAGCTCGACCCTTCATCCGAATCCGATATTTGACTCATGAAAATTTTCCCTTCATGACTGGTATTTTTATCCATCATTGGCGCAATTCTTGATTATATTTTTCGGGGCATTCTCGCATATTTGCCAGCCCTGTCCGATGCCGTATGGCTTAATCGGGTATCGGGATATAATTTGATCGCGTTTTTTGAAGCGGCATGAAATCGAACTGTCAACGGAGCAGCAACCAAGGGGGAAAATTGTTCCAGTGTTCCATCACCAAATCCACCTTCCTTGTTCTTGCCGGATTTCTGATCTTTGCATTGCCAGTTCATGCGGATCAAACCAGTGCAATCGGCGTGCAGTGCACAATCTGGCCTGCCTGGAACAGCTTCAGTAATAAATTTGTCAGCGCAGACGGACGTGTAATCGACCGTTCCATACCCCAAAAAGTCACCACATCAGAGGGACAAGCTTATGCCTTGATGTTCGCATTGATCGCGAACGACCGCACTTCGTTTGACCAACTGGTTCGCTGGACCGAAAACAATCTGGCCAACGGCGACCTGACGAGCAGACTTCCCGCATGGCAATGGGGCCAGCGCCAGGATGAAAGCTGGGGTGTGATAGATGACAATGCGGCAAGCGACGCCGATCTCTGGATCGCCTACGCCCTGAACGAAGCCGGTCAGCATTGGAATATACCGAGATACGCTGCACTTGCCGAACTGCTGGTAGCACGCATCCTGCGTGAGGAAACGGCAGACATCCCGGGATTGGGCATCACACTTTTGCCGGGCCCCATGGGTTTCCAGCTTGACGAAATAAGCTGGAGGCTTAATCCCAGCTATTCCCCGATTCAGATCATGCGGCGCTTTGACACGCTTTATCCGAAATCCGGCTGGGATAAATTGATAAAGTCATCAATAGAGGTCATTACAATGCCCTCTCCACAGGGTTTCGTGCCTGAATGGGTAGACTATCTCGTTGGAACGGGATTCCAGTCTGATCATGACCCGGCCATCGTGGGGGTCGGATTCAATGCGATCAGAGTATATCTGTGGGCCGGAATGCTAGATAAAGATGATGACGCATATCAATTATTGCTTGATAAACTCGCACCTATGGCACATAGCGTAGCTGAAAAAGGATTCGCTGGCGGAAAACCTTCTGCAGGGTTCTCCTCCGCACTACTCCCGTTTCTCAAGGCATCCGGACTTGAGGATGCACTCCATCTGCAACGCCAGCGTATCGTTGCGTTTAACCCTATGGAAAGAGACGATAACTATTACGATCAGGTGCTGACCCTGTTCGGCCTGGGTTGGCAGGAAGGCTATTACAAGTTCGGTCGCAATGGCCAACTGATACCGAGGTGGGAATGCGCAGAAAGTTAGCAATTCTCGCAGCATTTGCCCTGGGTGCCACTCTGAATTTGAGTCATGCAGCCTCCCCTATTGCCGCAGACAAGTCGAAATCTATCGTCGAGTTGGCCAATTCACAACAGGATCGCAAGCAGTTCAAGCAAGCCGAAAGCAATTATCAAAAAGCGCTGGAGATCAATCCACTCGACACCGGCGCACTGACCGGACTGATTTCGCTTTATCGCCAGCAGGGCTTGGCAAATAAAGTGCAACTGACAATCGCACGGTTGACGCAAGCGCAACGTGAAGTGCTGGGAGCCTCTCTCAACCGGATCGAATCGACCATGTTGCAGGATCAGGCCGACATCAGATTGGAAAAAGGCCATGACGATCAGGCCATCAGATTTCTTGAGCAGGCTGTCAAGGTCGATGCGGACGATCCCTGGCTGCGTTACAAGCTCTCACTGCTATATATCAACCGTGGAGACGCCGCCCGGGGGAAATCACAACTGGAAGATTTTCTTGCCGGTCACCCGGACAATCCTGACGGGCTTTATGCCTATGCCTTATTCCAATACGAGCTTGGTGATACCCTGGGAGCACTTCAATCGCTCCGCCGTATCGAGGTTTCAAAACGCAGCGGGGAGATGAAATCCCTGCATCAGCGCCTGTTAATTCTGAATATCCAGCAGGAGTGCCAAACACTGATGCTGGCTGGAAACAAGGAAGAAGCCATAAGCTTGCTGACCGAGGCGGAAGCTGGCAGTCATGGAGATGAAACGCTGATGATCCCGATTGCGTTCGGCTGGGCGGAAGTCGGAGAGATAAAACATGCCCGCGCACTGTATGACCAGATCAGGGACAACCATCCCGAGCCAGACATAAAGTGGCGCGTACGCTATGCAGACTTTCTGTCGTTGACCGGGGATAAATTTGAGTTGCACGAAGAATTGAAGGCTATAGTCGCGATGCAGAACAAACTCCCTGCCGAATCAGCATTTGCAGATGTCGGAGTCAACCGTCATATCAACGACATGCTTGCCGATATCGGCGAATACGAATTGGCCCGTCGACGGGTAGATGCCCTGATCGTTGCACATCCGGACGAGCCCTACCTGCTCTATGACGGCTGGAAGGCGGCGCAGCGATCCGGCAATACAGATCTGGAGATTTATTACCTGCAAAGACTGGTTGTCGCCGAGCCTTCGGACTACCGCCGTCTATATCCGGCTGAATACTCTGTGCAGGATAATATCGGTATCGATGAATTCGGCAGCGCTGCCAATATCCATCGCGACTGGAAGGAAAAGAAGCTGGCTTCGCTGATAGACCGGCGTGCCCGCAGCTTCTCTTCCGCGATGGACATGCATATCCGCACCGGAACGGCAGGCCTGTCCGAAATCCACTCGGTGGAAATTCCCCTCGAATACAAGACTCCCTGGCATGAAGACGATGAAGTGTTGTTCCGCGCCTACCTGATTCGGTTGGATGCGGGCAAGGTCAACGCAACGAACGGCGATTTCGGCAGCATGCAGTTCTGCCAGCCCAGCTGCGCTTCAGCCCCATTAAAACAGGAAGCACAAGGCGTATCGTTCACGGCAGGATATCTACGCGGCAGCCTTCGATTCGATTTGGGTACCACACCGCAAAATTTTCCGGTTGCAAATATCGTCGGTGGAATACAGTACAAGGGTGACCTGGCGGATTACGGTTATTCGCTTGAAGCGTCTCGTCGCCCGATCACTGCCAGCCTGCTTTCCTTTGCCGGCACCAAAGACCCCAACACAGGCAAAGTCTGGGGCGGTGTGGTGGCAACCGGAGGGCAACTCGGCCTGAGTCTCGATGATGGAGAGACATTCGGATTCTGGTCGTCGATAGGCATACATGACCTGACCGGACGCAATGTGCAAACCAACCGGCGCATCCAGGTCATGGCTGGAGAACAATGGAGAATAATCAACGAAGAGAATCGGCGATTCGTTATCGGGCTCACCGGCATGTATTGGGATTTTTCCAAGAATGCAGGCGAATACACTTTCGGGCATGGCGGATATTACAGCCCCCATCATTACCGCTCGCTTTCGCTCCCCCTCACCTACACCGCGAGATCGCCGCGTTTCTCATACCTTCTGCGTGCTTCGGTGTCTGCATCCCGTTCACAAACCAGGGAAGCACTGTTATATCCGACAGAAAGCAGCTTGCAGGCTTTGGCTGGCCCTGCTGCCATTTACTCGGAGGGATCAGGTGGGGGGCGCGGTTATTCACTCCTTGCTGCTTGTGAGTATCAGGCTATCCCCAGACTTATTGTCGGCGGATCGCTTGCACTGGACCGGTCGGACAACTACGCCCCCAACCAGGTGCTGCTCTACCTACGCTACTCTCTGGATCATCCTTACGCCCAACCCGTATTCATGCCACCCGAACCGGTAGTACCAAGCGTGCTTATCCGGTTGTCACAGACACCTACCAGATGTAGTGTTTCGTGATTTTACGGAGTAAAGCTCTGCGTAGGTCGGGGCAGTGACATCGCCAGCGATCCCGAGCAGGGATCGGAAGGCGTTGAAGGGGTAGA
>JBGSMU010000094.1:0-3244 GCA_041739955.1 Gallionella sp.
GCTGGTTATTTTCCCGGCTTGTTTACTGGCCGCACCCAGAATGGCTTTGATGCCTGCACAAGCTCTACCGCTACGAATGCGCCGCAACCCCTGCTGCACGAGAATGCGGTTGTTCTGATCGAGCTTCACGACATCAGCGACAGTTCCCAGTGCAACCAGATCCAGTAATTCGGGCAGTTTGAGTCCGACTTCCTCTGAGATCAGTTTTCGGGATCTCAGCTCCGCGCGCAAGGCTATCAATACGTAAAACATCACACCCACGCCAGCCAGATTTTTGCTGGAAAATGTACATTCCGGCTGGTTGGGATTGACGATGCAACTTGCATCCGGAAGCGCATCACCGGGGAGGTGATGGTCGGTGATGAAGACCTGTATCCCGAGTCGGTTGGCTTCTGCGACGCCATCTATGCTCGCTATGCCGTTATCTACGGTAAGCAAAATGTCGGGCTTGAGTCTTGCGGCAAGCTGCACGATCTCGGGTGTCAGTCCATAACCATATTCAAAGCGGTTTGGCACGATGAAATCGACATTCGCCCCAAAGGCACGTAAGCCACGCACAGCAACAGTACATGCGGTTGCTCCGTCAGCATCGTAGTCGGCGATCACGATGATTTTCTTTTGGGCGGTAATGGCATCTGCAAGCAAAGAAGCCATTTCAGGCGCATTCTTCAGGTTACTGAACGGCAATAATCCGGAGAGAGTGTTATCCAGCTGCTTGCTGTCTGAAATGTTCCGAGCGGCAAAGATTCTGGCCAAGGTCGGTGAGCAGCCGTTGCCTAGTAAGGTCTGAACAGCTGCGGTCGGTATTTTCCTGGAAACGATTTCAGTCATGCTAAATGGAGAGTAATTTGTGTCGGTAGACTCAAGTGAGTTTGTGCCGCCCAAGTTTAGCACCCTGAAGAACTCAGTAACCAGCTTGAAAAGTACTTGCAAGACATTACATAAACTCGTTTTTTTCGGTCAGTTAAGCTAGAATGCCCTGCAATTTATTGTCTGGTATTGAAAATCGTGGCATTGATAGTTCAGAAGTATGGTGGCACATCGGTCGGAAGTCCCGACCGGATCAAAAACGTGGCGCGTCGCGTCGCGAAATACAAATCACAAGGGCATCAGGTGGTAGTCGTGGTTTCTGCTATGAGCGGAGAAACCAATCGCTTGATTAGTCTCGCCCATGAAGTCCAAAAAAATCCTGATATGAGAGAGCTCGATGTGGTCATTTCCACAGGCGAGCAGGTGACGATAGGCTTGTTGGCGATGGCACTCAAAGATCAGGGTGTGAATGCCAAAAGTTATACCGGAGCACAGGTCAAGATACTCACTGATAGCGCATTCACCAAAGCCCGTATCGTTAGCATAGACGAGCAGAAAATACTTTCGGATCTGGCAAACGATTATGTCGTAGTCGTGGCAGGATTCCAGGGCGTGGACAAGAATGGCAACCTCACCACCCTGGGCCGCGGTGGTTCTGATACGACTGGTGTGGCTATTGCGGCGGCATTGGAAGCGGATGAATGCCAAATATATACGGATGTTGACGGTGTATACACGACCGACCCGCGCATGGTACCCGAGGCGCGCCGTCTGAAAACCATCACCTTTGAAGAGATGCTTGAGATGTCCAGTATGGGCTCCAAAGTGTTGCAGATACGGTCTGTGGAATTTGCAGGCAAATACAAGGTCAAGCTGCGCGTGCTGTCCAGCTTTGAAGAAGACGGCGAGGGCACGCTGATTACTGTTGAGGATAATGACAAAATGGAACAAGCAATCATTTCAGGTATCGCATTCAATCGCGATGAAGCCAAAATCACTGTAGTCGGTGTGCCAGACAAGCCTGGTATCGCATACCAGATACTGGGTCCGGTCAGCGATGCCAACATCGACGTCGACATCATCATTCAAAACGTCGGCACTGACGGGACGACTGACTTCTCATTCACAGTACATCGAAATGAATTCGCGAAAGCGATGGATATATTGAAGAGCACTGTCCAGCCTCATATTGGCGCCCGTGATGTCATAGGCGATAGCAAAGCAGCCAAGGTTTCGGTTGTCGGCGTGGGAATGAGATCCCACGTGGGGATTGCCAGCAAAATGTTCAGGACTCTGGCGGAAGAAGGAATCAATATCCAGATGATCTCCACCTCGGAAATCAAAATTTCCGTCGTTATTGACGAAAAATACCTTGAACTGGCCGTTCGAGTGTTACATAAAGCTTTCGACCTCGATCGGGAAGACGCATAAACGTTTGACCTTTAGGGTCGATTACATTACTATGCGCGGCCTTCGGAGAGGTGGCCGAGAGGTCGAAGGCACGCCCCTGCTAAGGGCGCATACGAGCTTAAACTTGTATCGAGGGTTCGAATCCCTCCCTCTCCGCCAGGTATATATGTTGTAAAGTGCGCGCCCGTAGCTCAGCTGGATAGAGTACTTGGCTACGAACCAAGGGGTCGGGCGTTCGAATCGCTCCGGGCGCACCAAAGAATCAATGGGTTAGGTCAGAAATGGTCTAACCCATTTTTCTTTTTACGCCCTATGGGTACACCCATGGGTACACCATAAATTACTTGTCGGTTGAAAAGGCTTCAGCAATCTGCGCAGCATCCACATAAATTCTTCCGTTGATAGTGCCATCATTCTTCACGCAAGGTGAAACATGCACCATACGTCAGCTCTAGCACGCTGGTGGTAGGCAGAACCTTAGTGTTAAGCTTTAAATACTGCATTAGGTCAGTATCTAACCAAAGGGGAAAAATATGAATCGTAAAGAGCTCGTTGAAGCAATATCGAAGAAGACAGGTGGCACCAAGGCCGATGCGGAACGTAATGTTGCCGCACTGATTGATGTCGTAACTGCGACTCTAAAGAAGGGCGACACCATCTCACTGGTCGGCTTCGGTACATTCAAGGTGAACAAGCGCGCGGCTCGCACAGGTCGTAATCCGCAGTCCGGAGCGGCGTTGAAAATCAAGGCGGCCAAGGTTCCCGCATTCAAGGCTGGGGCGACACTTAAGTCGGTGGTGAACGGCGCCAAAAAGTAATTGTTGGGAGGGTGACCATCGGGGAGTCTTGGTGGTTGCTTTTTGAAGGGGCGGATAACGGCCATAGGACTAAACCGCTCCGCGGTATGGGCGCTCCGATCCGCGAGTCCGGGTTGATCGCAGGAGCGGTTGAATCTCCGGTTCTGTTTCCCTAACTTGTGAAGTGAGGCGATTCGCCTCATCTCACGAGAGGAGCAGAATCATGA
>JBGSMU010000112.1:0-32833 GCA_041739955.1 Gallionella sp.
TGAATTGGATTCTTTGCCCCTGCCTTCATCGCTACGAGGTGAAAACTGGGCGCAAGAGAATGAGCCGCCTCAAGCGTCGACTGTTACCGGTGAAGTTGTCAATCATGAAACCGTGCAAGCGGTAAAGGTTGAAAAAACTTCGCTCAAAGTCGCGGATGTGCTGAAGGTCAGGGAAAATGTACCTCCCATGAAGAGTGTCAGTCAGGAACAACGTGCCGAGGGAGAATTCAATCGTGCGGTGGGATTGATGCAGCAGGGAAGATTGGCAGATGCGATCGCGGGATATGAGTCCGCCTTGAAGCTTGATGCGGGACACGAAGCTGCAAGGCAGGCACTGGTTGCTCTGCTGATAGAGAAAAAGCGGGTTCCGGATGCTGAAAAAGTGCTGAAAGAAGGCCAGCGAATCAAACCCGGCAATGCCGGATTCGCAATGACGCTGGCTCGCATCCAGGTTGATCGCGGTGATCTGAAATCGGCAGTCTCGACACTTGAGCGATCATTGTCAAACAACACCGAAAATCCCGAATACCAATCTTTTTTCGCGGCGGTATTGCAGCGTCAAGATATGCATGAAGCGGCGGTGGAACATTATCAGGCAGCCTTGCAATTGCAACCGGGTAACGGATTGTGGTGGATGGGGTACGGCATTTCACTTGAGAAATTAAACCTCAATGAAGAGGCGATAAACGCATTCAAGCAGGCTTTGGCGAGCGGTACACTCAGTCCCGAATTGAAGAAATTCGTGGAGCAAAAGGTCAGGTAGATAGCCGCGTTGATTATGTATGCGGCAGCGTTCTGGCAACCACCCAGATATCTATCCGGCTGGCACCTTTTTTTCGGACAGCTTCAGCCAGCGCGTTCAGACTGGCGCCGGTAGTCAATACATCATCCACCAGCGCGACTCTCATACCTGCCAGGTCGGCATCGCAGCGAAAAGCATTTCGTACATTTTTCTTTCGTTCATTCCACGGCAAGGATGATTGCGGGGTGGTGTCGCGCACCCTTTGGCAGGAATCAGGCAACAGTCTCAGTTTGTGTATGCGTGCGATCTTTGCGGCAAGCAGCAGCGACTGGTTGAAACCCCTTTCGCGCAGCTTGTTGGGGTGCAGCGGCATGGGGATCAAATAATCAGGCAAGTCGTGCGAGTTGATGTTCGCCCCCAGCTTTATTGCGAAAGTGTTGGCGAGTGCCAGTTGCTGACCGTACTTCATGGATTGGACCAGTTTATCCAGCGGGAAAGAATAGCCAAATACTGCCGTGGTACTTGAAAACAGGGGAGGGTGTGACAGACAGTGTCCGCATACTTCGCCGGTTGGTGTCGGCAAGGCGCACACCGGGCAATGCCGCTTATCCAGATAGGGCAGTGCAACATCACAAGCTGAACACCACAAGCCATCCCGGCTCATGCTACCGCACAGCACGCAAGGCTGCGAGGGAAGAATCTGCTTAATTAGTGTGCGTATGTTCAGCATAAGGTCGTGTAAAATCAAACAGCAGAGTTTGGCTGCGATAACCGGCCAGCCCATTTTTAACTGAATTGCATCATACCGAGTTGGAATATTATGACCACCCAAACTGTTAATTTCGTACGTCCCCTCAAGCAAACCACACCAAAAACCCCAATGCCACAACGCTGGAGCGTTATTGATATCGAGGCGCTGTTCAAACTACCATTCTCCGACCTGATGTTTCGCGCCCAGCAGGTGCACCGTGACAATTTCGACCCGAATGCAGTTCAGCTTTCGACCCTGCTGTCGATCAAGACCGGGGGTTGTTCCGAGGATTGCGGCTACTGCCCGCAATCGGCGTTCCACAATGCCGGTGTTGAGAACCGCAAGATGCTCGATGTCGAAGAGGTGGTGAAGGCCGCCAAGGCAGCACAACAAAGCGGCGCGGATCGTTTCTGCATGGGTGCCGCATGGCGTGAACCGTCCAAGAAGGACATGGAGTCGGTGGTTGAAATGGTAAAAGCGGTTCGCGATCTGGGCATGGAGACGTGCGCCACACTGGGCATGCTCAATGACGAACAGACCGAACAACTACGCACCGCCGGACTGGATTATTACAACCATAACCTGGATACCTCGCCGGAATTCTATGGCGATATCATCAGTACCCGCGATTACCAGGACCGCCTCGACACGCTGGAGCGCGTGCGCCGCGCCGGTATGCATGTATGCAGCGGCGGTATCGTCGGCATGGGTGAGAGTCTTACCCAGCGCGCCGGGCTGATCGCCCAGCTCGCCAACATGGAACCGTATCCCGAGAGCGTGCCGATCAACAACCTGGTCAAGGTGGAAGGCACTCCACTGGCGAACCAGGAAGACCTTGACCCGCTGGACTTCGTGCGCACCATCGCGGTGGCACGTATCACCATGCCCACCGCACGCGTGCGCCTATCTGCAGGCCGCCAGCAGATGAGTGATGAAGTGCAAGCGTTATGTTTCCTGGCAGGAGCGAACTCTATTTTCTACGGTGAGCAATTGCTTACCACCGGCAATCCTGAGGCGGAACGCGATCGAGCGTTGCTGGACAAGCTGGGGATGTATCCGTTTGCCGACAAACATTAATCCTCACCACGAAGCACACAGAGAGCACGAAGAAAATCCATTTGTGCTTCGTGTTCATCGTGTGCTTCGGGGTGTATGCATTATCTTGAGATAAATGCCATTCAGACAACTACAAGCAGACCTTGATGCGCGTAAATCGCAAGGTTTGTTGCGCCAGCGTCACACCTTGGATAGCCCCCAGACGCCGCAGATCGTCGTCGACGGGAAGCGCTATCTCTCCTTTTGCAGCAACGACTATCTCGGTCTTGCCAACCATCCGCAACTGATCGACGCGATGCAACATGGAGTACAGCAGTGGGGCGCGGGCGCGGGTGCGGCGCATCTGGTGAGCGGTCACACTCGGCCGCATCACGAGCTGGAGCAGGCACTGGCAGGTTTCGTCGGCAAGCCTGCAGCGCTGCTATTCTCGACCGGTTACATGGCCAACCTTGGTGTGGTGCAGGCGCTGGTCGGCAAGGGCGATACCGTGTTCGCCGACAAGCTCAACCATGCCTCGCTGAACGATGCGATGCTGCTGTCGCGTGCCGAAGTGCGGCGCTACCGGCACAACGACATGGCGCAACTTGCGCAGTTGCTGGCGAAGACAAATAGCGGCAGAAAGCTGGTCATCACCGATGCAGTCTTCAGCATGGACGGAGACATCGCGCCATTGACTGAGCTGCTGGCGCTATGCGAACAGCATGATGCCTGGTTACTGGTCGATGACGCGCATGGTTTCGGTGTGCTGGGCGAGCAGGGAAAAGGTACTCCGGCGCATTTTGGTATCGCTTCTGAGCGCATCATCCACATGGCGACGCTCGGCAAAGCGGCCGGCATATTCGGTGCCTTCGTCGCGGCGGAACAGGTGGTGATCGATACGCTGGTCAACCACGCGCGCAGCTATGTCTATACCACTGCTACACCGCCCTCATTGTCGGTTGCTTTGCTGGCGAGCTTGAAGCTCATCGAGCAGGGAGGAGAGTTGCGCACACACCTGCAACAACTGATCGCACAACTTCGTGCCGGATTAGGCGACCTGCTCTGGCAACTGATGCCGTCGGAAACCGCGATCCAGCCTGTGTTGATCGGTGACAACCAGCTTGCGCTGGTATTGAGCGAAGGATTACGCGAACGCGGCATCTGGGTCGCGGCGATCCGCCCGCCCACCGTTCCGAATGGAACCGCACGGTTGCGCATCACCCTGTCCGCCGCCCACAGCGCTGCGGATGTCGATCAACTCGTCGGGACATTGCATGAGCTTGCACGTTGATCGTTATCCATGCCGTAGTGACAGCGGCGGAGTGCCCATGCTGCTGATCCACGGCTGGGGGATGCATGGCGGGATGTGGCAGGCGGTGGCGGAACGATTGTCCGAACATCGTGATGTATATGTGGCAGACTTGCCCGGCCACGGCAGCAGTGGGTTGGCGTCTGCCTTTACACTGGATTCGCTGGTTCGGCAATTGTCCGAACGGTTTGAGCAGTCACTGGTTGTCATGGGCTGGTCGCTGGGCGGTATCATCGCGCAACATTGGGCGGCAAGGGAGCCGGATAAAATAACCCGCATGGTACTGGTCGCGAGCACGCCAAGCTTTGCCGAACGCGAAGACTGGGAATGGGGCATGCCACAGGAAACGCTGGCACAATTCGCAGCTGAACTTGAAAAGAACTTTGCCGTGACCCTGCGCCGTTTCCTCGCTTTACAGGTTCGCGGCAGCGAAGACGAGCGGGAGTTGCTGGGCGTGTTGCGTGAGCAATTGTTCAGCCGTGGCGAGCCGCATCTGGATGCACTGCGAGGCGGGTTGGAGATATTGCGTGATGCGGATCTGCGCAGTGTATTGCCGACGATCAATCTGCCTGTGCTTTGTATCGCCGGACAGCGCGATAAACTCACCCATCCCGCAGCATCGCATTTTCTGGCGCAGGCGATGCCGAATGCGCGCACGGTGGAGATCGCCGGTGCGGCGCATGCGCCGTTCCTGTCACATCAGGATATTTTCATTGAGCACGTAAAGAATTTTTTATATGAATGAGTTCGAACTGGATAAAAAGGCAGTCAGAAAAGCCTTTAGCAAGGCTGCAGTCCACTACGATGCCGCAGCCGTGTTGCAGCGCGAAGTGTGCATACGCATGCTGGAGAAACTGGATATCATCAAGATCAAGCCGGCGCGGCTGCTGGATGCGGGCAGCGGCACCGGCTGGGGAACACGCCAGCTGGGCGAGAGATTCAAGGAGGCGGACATTGTCGCGCTCGATATTGCCATCGGCATGTTGCAGGCGGCAAACGGCACATCAAGCTGGTGGCAGAAAATATTCTCGGGCAGCAAGCAGCGCTTCCTGTGCGCCGATGTCGAGTCCGTGCCGCTGGCGGGGCAGAGCATGGATATGGTGTGGTCCAACCTTGCACTGCAGTGGTGCAACGATCTGCCCGGCACTTTCGTCGAACTGAATCGTGTCATCAGGAATGATGGCCTGGTGATGTTCTCCACTTTCGGTCCCGATACGCTGCGGGAACTGCGCATCGCATTCGACGGTGTGGATGGATACAACCACGTCAACCGCTTTGCCGACATGCACGACATCGGCGACATGCTGGTCGCAGCGGGTTTTGCCTCGCCGGTGATGGAGATGGAGAAGATCACACTGACCTACGCCGATGTGAAAGCCGTGATGCAGGATCTGCGCAGCATCGGCGCACACAACGCCACTGCAGGTCGCGCGCCGGGGATGTTGGGCAAGGCCAAATGGGCGCGCATCGTGAGCAACTACGAGACGCTGCGACGCGATGGGAAACTGCCGGCCACCTTCGAGATCATCTACGGACATGCCTGGAAAGTGCCGCCCAGAAAAATGGCGGACGGCAGGGCAATCATCAAGACAGATTTCAAGTTATGAGTTACTTCATCACCGGAACCGACACCGGCGTCGGCAAGACGCTGATCAGTTGCGCGCTGCTGTATGGCTTTGCGGCACAGGGAAAGCATGCCCTGGGTTTCAAGCCGGTGGCGGCGGGTTGTGATGCGGACGGGTACAACGACGATGCCAAGGCGTTGCGCGCGGCGAGCACGATACCGCTTACCTACGAACAGGTGAATCCGTGTTGCCTGCGCGAGGCTATCGCGCCGCATATCGCCGCGCGCAACGAGGGGATGACTATCGAGTTTCCCGGTATTCTCTCCGCGTATCGCGAACTTGCTGGACTGGCGGATGTTGTGATCGTCGAGGGGGCGGGCGGTTTTATCGTGCCGCTGAACGACACCAAGAGTAGCGCCGATCTGGCGCGGACAATGGCTCTTCCGGTGATCCTGGTGGTGGGCATGCGGCTGGGATGCCTCAACCATGCGCTGCTGACGGTGCGGGCGATTGCCGATTACGGGCTAGAATGCGCGGGCTGGGTGGCGAACGTGCTCGATGAGAGCATGCCGGCATTGAGTGAGAATATTGCCGCTTTACGCGAGCGGATCGCAGCTCCTTTGCTCGGGGTGGTGCCTTATATGGCGGAGGCAGATGCAACGGCAGTCGCAACGTATCTGGATTTGAGTCTACTGGGATCAGTTTCAACGAATGAATGAGTTCAGCATAATCGCGGTTTTATTGGTCGGCCTGCTCGGTGGCGTGCATTGCCTCGGTATGTGCGGCAGCATCGTCGGCATTTTTACCACGCAGCTGCCCGCCGATCATGCACGCTGGCCGTTCCATCTGGCCTACAGCAGCGGACGCATCGCGAGCTATGCGGTGGCGGGTGCATTGGTCGGCACAGTCGGGCAGGCGGGATTCTTGATGCGCGATGCGGTGCCGGTTCAGCACCTGTTGTTCGCATTGTCGAGCTTGATGCTGGTGTTGCTGGGACTGTATCTCGCCGGACTCTGGGGCGCGATCAGGCGGATCGAACTTTTGGGCAGCGGTCTGTGGAAACACCTGCAGCCGTATACGAAAAGATTTCTGCCGGTGAACACATTACCGCGCGCCTTGGCGCTGGGCGCATTGTGGGGCTGGTTGCCATGCGGGCTGGTGTACAGCGTGCTGGTGACTTCGCTGGCGAGCGGCAGCACAGTGCAGGGCGCACTGATCATGGCAGCGTTCGGGTTGGGTACTTTGCCGAATCTGATGGCGATCGGGATGTTCTGGGAGCGTTGCCGCCACTGGGTGCAGTCGCCGCGTGTCCGCATGACGGCGGGGCTGGTGGTGATGGGTTTCGGTGTGTATGGATTGTTTAAAGTGGGCTATACCTTCTACGTGCATGGATGGGCGGGGGCATGTCATGTGGCCGCGTGAAAACCAACATCTCATCGCCGTGCGAAGTAGCGCGATACGCGGCTTGCTGGTTATTTTCTTTGCAGGTTTTCTTTTGTCCTGCGAGCAGAAGCTGCCTTCGCCGTTCAAGGCCAGCGATGTCAGCTCCAGGTTCGAGCAGGTTGATTTCAAGTTGACCGACCACAACGGCAAACCGCGGACACTGGCGGATTTTCGGGGCAAGGTGGTAGCGATATTCTTCGGCTACACGCATTGCCCGGACGTTTGCCCGACTACGCTGGCGGATCTGTCCCTGGCGATGGATAAACTGGGCAAGGATGCCGGACGGGTTCAGGTGCTGTTCGTCACTGTCGATCCGGAGCGGGATACTTCTGAGTTGCTGGGGCTATACGTCCCGGCATTCAACCCGACTTTTCTGGCGCTGTATGGTGACCTTCAAGCGACACAACAGGTAACGAATACTTTTGCCGTGACATATCAGAAGCAAGGAACTTCTTCAGGTTATAGCGTGGATCACAGCGCCGGCACGTATTTGATCGATCCAGGCGGCAGGGTGCGTTTGCTGGCTCCCTACGGACAACGTCCCGAATGGCTGGCAGAGGATATTCGCCTGCTGCTTGCTGGGGTATGATTAGCGATTATGGCTATAGTCCTTCTAGTCGGAGACATTTAATGAGGCAAATCTTACTGCCATCACGCAATCCATCACGGGTGTTCCGTCATGTCTGAAGCAAGCATCGATTCTCCTGCCGGGAAACTGTTTATGTTATTGCGTGAAACCCGATGGCTGATGCTGGTCGCCTGTGCGGTTTATATCGCGATGGTTTTGTACGGTTACAACCATGACGACCCGGCATGGTCCCACAGCGCCAGCGGTGCGATCACCCAGAATCCCGGCGGGGTACTGGGTGCCTGGCTTGCGGATTTATTACTGTATCTGTTCGGATCCTCCGCGTGGTGGGTGGTGTTGTTCATGCTGCAACGTGTATGGTCGGGTTACCGCGAGTTGCGCGTTGACAGTATCTTCTGCAAAAGAACATGGTGGGCTTCGGTAGCGGGTTTTGTGGTGTTGCTGCTTTCCAGCAGTGCCCTGGAGTCGATCAGGTTGTACTCTATGAAGGCGGTATTGCCGCTTGCTCCCGGCGGGATGCTGGGAGCCGCGTTGGGCGATTCGTCGGCACAGGTTTTCGGTTTTACCGGCGCGACACTGTTATTGCTGACTTTTATTGCGGCGGGTTTCAGTCTGTTCAGCGGCCTGTCATGGCTGCGTTTTGTAGACTGGCTGGGCGAGCGGATCGAGACTTCATATAGATGGGTATTGCAGACTTGGCAAACACGACAGGATAAACGCATCGGTGCGCAAGCAACCAATGAGCGTGTCGCACTGGTCGAGGAAGAGAAAAAGAAACGTGTCGAGGAGCATCATCCCATCCGTATCGAGATGCCAGTGACCGAAGTTCCCAAGTCAGCACGGGTCACCGAGGAAAAACAGGCGCCGCTGTTCGCCGACCTGCCGGATTCACCCTTGCCGCCGTTGCATCTGCTGGATCAGGCGGCACGTCATGTAGAGACCGTGTCTGCAGACACACTGGAATTCACATCGCGCCTGATCGAACGAAAACTCAAGGACTTCGGCGTGGAGGTCAAGGTTGTCGCGGCCTATCCCGGCCCTGTGATCACGCGTTACGAAATCGATCCAGCCACAGGTGTGAAAGGTAGTCAGATCACCAATTTGGTGAAGGATCTGGCCCGTGCGCTGTCGGTGGTGAGCATACGGGTGGTCGAGACGATACCCGGCAAGAGTTATATGGCACTGGAGTTGCCCAACCCCAAACGCCAGATGGTGCAGCTGTCCGAAATTCTCGGATCGAAGATTTATGCGGATATGCATTCCTCGCTGACCATCGCGATGGGCAAGGATATCGCCGGAAATCCGGTGGTTGCCGATCTGGCCAGGATGCCGCATGTATTGGTGGCCGGTACCACCGGATCGGGTAAATCGGTGGCGATCAACGCGATGATACTGAGCTTGCTGTACAAGGCCACGCCCGAACAGGTGCGCCTGTTGCTGATCGACCCGAAGATGCTGGAGCTGTCGGTCTACGAGGGGATTCCGCATTTGCTGGCACCGGTGGTCACCGACATGCGTCAGGCTGCTTCTGCCTTGAACTGGTGCGTGCAGGAGATGGATAAGCGCTACAAATTGATGTCTCATTTCGGCGTACGAAATATCGCGGGCTACAATCAGAGATTTCGCGATGCCAAAAAAGAGGGGAAGCCCCTTACCAATCCATTTACGCTGACACCGGAAAGTCCAGAAGAGCTGGAAGAGATGTTCCTCATCGTGGTGTTCATCGATGAGCTTGCAGATCTGATGATGGTGGTCGGCAAGAAAATCGAGGAGCTCATTGCGCGTTTGGCACAGAAAGCGCGCGCCTCCGGCATCCATTTGGTGCTGGCGACACAGCGTCCTTCGGTGGATGTGATCACAGGATTGATCAAGGCGAACGTGCCGACACGGGTTGCATTTCAGGTTTCGAGCAAGATCGATTCGCGCACCATCCTCGATCAGATGGGCGCGGAAACCCTGTTGGGGCAGGGGGACATGCTCTACCTGCCGCCCGGCAGCGGTTATCCGCAGCGTGTGCATGGCGCCTTCGTTTCGGATCAGGAGGTGCACCGCGTTGCCGAGCAGCTCAAGGCAAAGGGTGCGCAATACATCATCGACCTGGAATCATTGGAAGAGTCGTCGAGTGACGATGGCATAGCAGGCGCCACCCTGGATGCCGAAGCGGATCCGCTCTACGATCAGGCTGTCGAGATCGTTTTGAAAAACCGCCGCGCCTCGATCTCGCTGGTTCAGCGTCATTTGCGCATCGGCTACAACCGTGCGGCGCGTCTGGTTGAACAGATGGAAGCGGCGGGCCTGGTTTCCGCGATGCAGAGCAACGGCAACCGCGAAGTGCTTGCCCCCGCAAGATCGGAATAGGAATTCTAGTGCCGAAAAAAATCATTGTCGGATTGTTGGTCTGTATCGTGTCATTTGGCGCGCATGCAGGCGCCATCGAAAAGCTCAAGACTTTCATTGCCTCGACCCGTTCTGCGCAGGCGGATTTCACCCAGGAAGTCATGTACCAGAATGGCAAGCGTATCCAGAGTGCGTCCGGCATCTTGCAGTTTCAACGACCCGGTAAATTTCGCTGGACTTACCAGAAACCTTACGAGCAGGTCATCGTCGGCGATGGTGAGAAATTCTGGTTGTATGACATTGACCTGAATCAGGTGACGGTCCGTAAACTCGATGCCGCTTTGGGCAGCAGCCCGGCCGCGTTGCTTTCCGGCAACAATGAGATTGAACGTGGATTCACCCTGACGGAAAACGGGAGCAAGGACGGGCTGGAATGGTTGCAGGCCTTGCCCAAAGGATCTGAAAGTGGCTTCGAGAATATACGCATGGCTTTTGACGCCCAATCCAGCTTGGTTTTGATGGAGTTGAGCGATATGTACGGTCATAAAACCATATTGCGTTTCTCCCTGATGCAACGCAATCCGAAAATACCCGAGCAGCAATTCCGCTTTACGCCGCCCAAGGGCGCGGACGTTCTGGGCGAATAATGTCCGACCTGTTCGCACCCAACGCTCCGGCCGCGCCCCTCGCCGAGCGCCTGCGACCCAAGCACATCGACGAAGTCATCGGCCAGACGCATCTTCTGGGCGAGGGCAAACCGCTGCGCCTCGCCTTTCAGTCCCGCAAGCTGCATTCGATGATCTTGTGGGGCCCTCCCGGTGTGGGCAAGACCACGCTGGCGCGTTTGATGGCCTCGGCTTTCGATGCCGATTTTGTGCCGCTATCTGCGGTGTTGTCAGGCGTGAAGGACATCCGCGATGCCATCGCGCAAGCCGAGCAGACATTGCAGCGGAGCGGTCGCCACACCATCCTGTTCGTGGATGAAGTACACCGTTTCAACAAGTCGCAGCAGGATGCTTTCCTGCCCTTCGTCGAGCAGGGGTTGGTCACCTTCATCGGCGCGACCACCGAGAATCCTTCTTTCGAATTGAACAACGCGCTGTTGTCACGGGCGCAGGTGTACGTGCTGCAATCCCTGTCTGAAGACGAGATGGCTGAGTTGTTCGCGCGCGCGCAGCAGACTGTATTGCAAGATGTCGCATTCGATGCGGCAGCACGCGAACGCATTATCGGCTATGCAGACGGCGATGCACGCCGCCTGCTAAACGTGATGGAGCAGTTGCAGACCGCTTCCGCGGCGGCTGGCATGACCAACATCGATGCCGCCTTTCTCGATGCCACGCTGGCGCAGAAGTTGCGCCGTTTCGACAAGGGCGGTGAAGCCTTTTACGACCAGATCTCCGCGCTGCACAAATCTGTGCGCGGTTCCAATCCGGATGCCGCGCTGTACTGGTTCACCCGCATGCTGGACGGCGGTGCCGATCCGCGCTATCTGGCGCGGCGTATCGTGCGCATGGCGTGGGAGGATATCGGCCTGGCCGATCCGCGCGCCATGCAGATCTGCAATGATGCCGCCACCACCTATGAACGACTCGGCTCGCCGGAAGGTGAGCTGGCGCTGGCGCAGGCAGTACTGTACCTGGCAGTGGCGGCCAAATCGAACGCCGGGTACGTCGCGTATAATGCCGCCCGCGCTTTCGTCAAGCAGGACAGTTCGCGCGAAGTGCCGTTGCACCTGCGCAACGCGCCGACCAAATTGATGAAGCAACTCGATTACGGCAAGGACTATCGTTATGCACACAGCGAAGAAGGCGGCTATGCGGCGGGCGAGAATTATTTTCCCGACGGCATGCCGGAGGTGAGTTTCTACGAACCCACCGAGCGGGGGCTGGAAGCGAAGATATCGGAAAAGCTGGCGCACTTGCGCGAGCTGGATGAAGCGGAAAAAAACAAAAAAGGATAAGTGGTATGTTGGATATTCAGGCATTGAGAAACGATCTTGCTGCGACGGCAGCAAGCTTGGCGACACGCGGTTACACGCTGGACACAGTGAAGTTCGAGCAACTGGAAGCGGAACGCAAGACCATCCAGACGCGTACTCAGGAACTGCAAGCAAGTCGCAATGCGACTTCCAAAATGATAGGGCAGGCCAAGGCAAAGGGCGAAGATGTCTCCGCCATCATGGCCGAGGTGGGTGCGCTGGGCGACGAGTTGAAGCAACTGGAAGCAAAGTTGCCGCAAGTGCTGGCAGACATGGATGCCTTTCTCGCCGTCATCCCCAACGTGCCGCACGCCAGTGTGCCGGTTGGCAAGTCGGAAGCGGATAACGTCGAGATGCACAAGTTCGGTGAGCCGAAACAGTTCGACTTCGAGGTGCAGGATCACGTCAGTATCGGCGAAGGCTTGGGCGGACTGGATTTCGAGACCGCGACCAAGATCGCCGGTGCGCGCTTCACTTTGTTGAAAGGCCCGTTGGCGCGGATGCACCGCGCTTTGGCGCAGTTCATGTTGGATACGCACACCGACAAGCATGGCTACACCGAGACCTATGTGCCGTTCATGGTGAATGCCGAATCGATGCGCGGTACCGGCCAGTTGCCCAAGTTTGAGGAAGACCTGTTTCGCGTGCCGCGTGTGGTGGGCGATGACGGCGAGGAGAGAAACTTCTATCTGATCCCCACCGCCGAAGTCCCGGTGACGAATATGGTGCGCGACGAGATCGTGCCGCTGGAGCAGTTACCGTTGAAGTATGTTGCGCATACTCCCTGCTTCCGTTCCGAGGCGGGTTCCTACGGGCGCGATACGCGCGGCATGATCCGCCAGCATCAGTTCGAGAAGGTGGAGTTGGTACAGATGGTGCATCCGGAACAATCATATGCCGCGCTGGAGGCATTGCTCGGGCATGCCGAGATCATTCTGCAAAAACTGGGTCTGCCGTATCGTGTGGTCAAGTTGTGTACCGGCGACATGGGCTTCTCTGCCGCCACCACTTATGACATCGAGGTGTGGTTACCGGCACAGAACACCTATCGCGAAATATCGTCCTGCTCCAACTTCGAAGCCTTCCAGGCACGCCGCATGCAGGCACGTTTCCGCAACGCGGCCGGTAAGCCGGAACTGTTGCACACGCTGAACGGTTCCGGCCTGGCGGTCGGCCGTACCTTGGTCGCGGTGCTGGAAAACAATCAACAGGCGGACGGTAGCGTGGTTGTTCCTGAAGTGCTCCGACCCTATATGGGCGGCATGGAGAGACTCTCAAAGTGAAAGTCATCCACCTGCTCGGTATTGCAGGCGTCGCGGATTATGAACGCGATTCGGCCCGGATTTGGGCGCGTCGCCTTGAATGGCCTATGGTGGGCGTGGCTTTGTGGATCATCGTGCAGTGGTATCTGCAAGAGACCCATGTGATTTCGAATGAGTTGGCGCGTATTGCCGACTGGCTGGTCTGGCTGGCTTTTCTGCTGGAAACATCGATTCTTTCCTTTCAAGTGAAATTCAAGCGTGAATATCTGATTGGCAATTGGATGAATCTGGTCATCATCGTCGGTGGTTTTCCAATGTTCTGGGAATATGCACCGCTTGCCGGGTTGTTGCGTAGCTTTCGACTGTTACTTGTCGTGGCACTGCTGGTGCGTATGTCCAAGTCAGCACGCAAACTACTCTCGCAACACAAACTTGGCACCACTCTGATTGTTGCGTTCGTTGCCATGCTGTTGTCAGGAATCATCATGTCGCGCATCGATCCTTCTGTGGGGGACGTCTGGGATGGAATGTGGTGGGCATGGGTGACGATGGCTACAGTGGGTTACGGCGATGTGGTCCCTCATACGGGCGCGGGGCGCTTGTTTGCGTCACTTGTGGTGTTGTTTGGTGTCGTGCTGATCTCGTTGCTTACCGCAAATCTGGCGGCATTTTTCATCGACAGCGATGTTGAAAGGATTGAGTCGGAAAAGCATGAGTCGATGCGCATCCTGAAAGATATATTGACGAGGTTAGAACGGGTAGAGAAGAAGCTGGACCAGAGAGATAATAAAGGCTCTTAGTGAGTATCCAAACCTTGTAGCAATGTCTGTATTTCAAATGCGATATTGCTGCAAACCGGAGAGTATTGTGTGATAACACTGCACATGGTTGAAGCTAGCTGGTAGAATGCGCGCCCCGTTCGATGTGTTCATCTAGGAGAGGTGGCAGAGTGGTCGAATGTACCTGACTCGAAATCAGGCGTAGCGTTATGCGTTACCGTGGGTTCGAATCCCACCCTCTCCGCCAAGTATCCCCGTCTTCCAAGTGGCCGTCTTGTGAATTTCGCTTCATATTTTTGATTTACATCAAACCTTTTTGCTTTCTTTTTATTACTATTCTTATCGTGCGGTTGGGCAATAATTCCTGAGCGTCACGGGTGGGCATTGCTTCGTTTGGGGGTGCTATACACTTTACGCGACTGGATAGGTGTGCCATGATTGCGCAGCTTTGGAAGCTGTAAGTAAGTAGGATGTGTTATTTGCCATGCAATATGGCAGGTAGGCGTCGTGTTATTAAACTTTGCTCTAGGAGGAGACTACTGTGGAAGCTACTCAAGCGACACCAGTAAAATACGACATGGATGTTGTCAGATGGTTCGTCATCATGTCATGCGTCTATGCGGTAGTGGGCACTTTGATCGGTGTGTATGTTGCATCTGAATTGGCGTGGCCGTTTTTGAACTTTGATATACCCGAAATCACTTTCGGTCGTTTACGCCCATTGCATACCAATGCAGTGATCTTTGCATTTGGTGGTTGTGTACTGATGGCGACAGGTTATTACATCGTGCAACGTACCGGTGCGACCAAGTTGTGGAGTAATGGTCTGGCATGGTTCACCTTCTGGGGCTGGAACCTGATCATCGTACTGGCGGTAATTACTTTGCCATTGGGTATGACAGCCGGTAAAGAATATGCCGAGTTGATCTGGCCTATCGATATATTGATTGCGGTTGTCTGGGTGGCATTTGGTCTGAATCACATCATGACCACTGCGATTCGCAAAACTTCGCATATCTATGTGTCAAACTGGTTCACGATGGGCATGATTGTGATGATCACATATCTGCACGTTGTCAACAGTATGGCGATTCCTGTCAGCCTGACAGAAGCTTTCTCCATCTATTCTGGCGTTCAAGATGCCATGATTCAATGGTGGTGGGGTCACAACGCTGTGGGTTTCTACCTGACTGGCGGTTTCCTGGGCATCATGTACTACTTCATTCCGAAGCAGTCTGGCCGTCCGATCTTCTCGTATCGTTTGTCTGTGTTGCACTTCTGGACACTGACTTTCGGCTACGTTTGGCTGGGTGCTCACCATCTGCAATACACAGCATTGCCTGACTGGACCGGCTCCCTGGGTGCCGCGATCTCGCTGGCAATGATTATCCCTTCATGGGGTGGTGCGATGAACGGCATGATGACTTTGTCTGGTGCTTGGGACAAGTTGCGTGAGGACTACATCCTGCGTTTCCTGGTTACGGCCATGGCGTTCTACGCGATGTCTACATTTGACGGCCCGGTTATGGCGATCAAGTCTGTAAATGCCCTGTCGCATTACACTGACTGGACAGTAGGCCACGTGCACGCCGGCGCTTTGGGCTGGATGGCAATGATCTCATTTGGTGCGCTCTACCATATGGTGAAAAAATTGTGGAATACCGAAATGTATTCGACCAAGCTGGTGAACGTTCATTTCTGGATAGCATTGATCGGTGCGACGACTTACGTTGTAGCGATGTGGGTTTCCGGAATCATGCAGGGTTTGATGTGGCGTGATTATGATGAATACGGCACCTTGACCTATACCTTTGTTGAATCCGTATCTGCTATGCATCCATACTATGTGATGCGTGCTGTAGGTGGTGCGATCTTCAATCTGGGTACATGGGTCATGCTGTTCAACGTAGTGATGACAGTGCGTCAGGCTGGTGCTGCACGTGGTGTTAACGCCGTTGCAGCTAAAGCATAAGGGGAGAAAAAAATGTCTGATCACGACAAAATATATTCGACAAAGTTGCAGGACAAGATCGAACGCAACACGCTGTTGATGTTCGTTCTGACTGCGCTTGCGGTGGCTGTGGGTGGTATCGTGGAAATCGTTCCGTTGTTCTATCTGCCAAATACGGCGATGTGCCAGAACGATCCTACTTGTAACAACACCTCTCACAAAGACCTGCAAGGGAATGCCATTCCGATGGATAAAATCATCTGGAATCCTGCGACTTCTGCTCATAAGACTCTGGAAGACTGGGTGCCTGGTGATGGCGTGCGTCCATACAAGCCTTTGGAATTGTTTGGACGTAGTGTTTTTATCCGTGAAGGTTGTTTCCTGTGTCACTCGCAGATGATTCGTCCGTTCCGCGATGAAAAGGATCGCTATGGTCACTACTCAATCGCAGAAGAGTCCATGTACGATCACACTTACCAGTGGGGTTCCAAGCGTACAGGTCCTGACCTTGCACGAGTTGGCGGCAAATATTCCGATGAATGGCATCGCAAGCATCTGAAGTACCCTCGTGATGTGGTTCCTGAGTCCGTCATGCCCAACTTCTTCTTCCTGGATAAGGCTATGGTTGATGGTGACCGCCTTGTCAAGACCATGGAAGTCATGACACAAATGCCGTTTAACCCCGTACCTAAGACTATTTACACCGATGCCTACATCGCCGGTGCCAAGGCTCAGGTAGAAGGTAAGACAGAAATGGACGCAGTTATCGCTTTCCTGCAATCTCTGGGCAATCACGTGAAGTTCGAGGAAGGTGTGAACTACCGTGACTAAATTGTTGGACTACCTGCACACGGACTGGGCTGCAATGTCGCTGAATGACTGGTTGGGTGTATTTTTCACCGTTCTGGCCTTTCTCGCGATGATCGCAGTCTATGTGCTGGTGTTCAATCCTAGAAACAAGGAAGCGCTCAACTCTCTGGGTGATATGCCCCTGAGAGAAGAGTCTGAATACAATAATTCGGGAGATATAAAATGAGTGATATTCACAACTCCGATGGTGGCGTACCCACTACCGGACACGTATGGGATGATGATCTGGGTGACTTTACCAATCAGCCGCCAAAGTGGTGGATGCTTGGTTTGACAGCCAGTGCGATTTGGGTGGTGGTTTATTGGCTGATGTACCCGGGTATACCTGTTGCTTTGGGTGGTTACCACTTCGAGGGCATTGGTTTGCCGGGGACTGGCAAATGGACGGCAATCCAGGAATTGGAAGCAGACACTAAAGTGCTTGAGGAAGTTCGTAGCAAGTATGAGAACAAACTCAAGAACATGACACCTGCTGCGATTCTGGCCGATAAAGAGTTGTCAGAGTATGTATCGCGTTCAGGTAAGGTGCTGTTCAGTGATAACTGTGCTGCTTGCCATGGTCAAAATGGTGTTGGCTCCAAACAGGACGGTGCAAAGTTTGCCGCTCGTGAACGCGGTCTGATGGCGCCTATCCTTCGCGATGACGATTGGCTGTACGGCGGCACCATCGACAAGATATATGAAACAATTACCGGTGGTCGCCAAGGCATGATGGTGGCACACAAGGATATCTTGACGGCTGCCGAGATCGACACTTTGGCCAATGCTGTTTCGCAAGGCGATCCAAATTCAACTCCGTTGTTTGCTGAAAAGGGTTGCGTGGGATGTCATGGTATGGATGGCAAGGGAATGCATATGATGGGTTCTGCCAACCTGACTGACAAGATCTGGCGTTTCAGCGGTTCTGTTGATGATATCAAGCAGACCATCACATACGGCGTCAACTCAGGCGATCCACAGACTCGTGTCGCAATCATGCCCAACTTCACAGAAGCTGGTAAATTGAGCGAGACTGAGATGAAGAAACTGGCCGTCTACGTTTACAAGTTTGGTGGCGGTGTAGCGGAGTAACCTGCTACTAAGTAAATCATGTATCTGCACAACCTTGTGTTGTGCAGATTAATCAGAGGAGATTGAAATGGGACATGACTTTGTTTGGTGGGCCTTGATGATTGCCACAGCAGGAGCATTTGCAGCATTCATAGCGGCACTTGTTTTCTTGTTCCGCAATGCGTTGACAAAAAAACGCGGCGATAAATAAGATTGCCGTCATGAAAAAGGAGGGGGCTAGTCATCCTCCTTTTTCTTATTGCATAAACGTTTCGACAGAAAATTGTTACATGTGCTTTCGTTTGCTAGTGGAGAGCCCAAGTAGGAATAACTCGCAAAAAATAGTCCGCCCACTTTTGTGGGCCGACTAAACGATTTGGAGCAGAGAGTGAATAACCCTGTAAAAGAAACAACCACTGAAACAATCGGCCTGACAGGGCTTTACCATGAGCATGAGGAATGGAAAGTCCATTTGGGAGATGAGACGATTCATGCGAAGCGTATTCCCGGTCGTTTCAGGACGCTGAAATATATCACCGAGTCGTTATGGTTGATATTTTTCCTTGTGCCGTACCTGAGGTGGAACGGTAAACAGGCGATCTTGCTGGACGTAAATAATCGTCAATTTCATTTTTTTGACCTTACCATTCTCCCGCAAGATATCTGGATGGTTTCTTTGTTATTGCTTTTATTGGCGATGACATTGTTTGCAATCACCTCTGTCGCATCCCGTGTATTTTGTGGTTATTTCTGTTTCCAGACCTCCTGGGTAGATTTGTTTACTTGGATCGAAGAAAAAATCGAAGGCGCGCCCAACAAGCGCCACAAACTTGATGTGGCACCATGGAATGCCGAAAAAATCCGAATCAAGGTTACAAAACACAGCATATGGCTTGTTATATCGGTTCTTACCGGTGTGAGCGCAATTATCTGGCTCGAGGATGCGCTTCAATTCTGGCGTGATTTTTCAAATTTCAAATTGTCTCTGCTTGAATGGGCTACGCTGACAGCGTTTACATTTGGTACCTACTTTTTGGCTGGCTTCATGCGTGAACAAGTGTGCCTGTGGCTGTGCCCGTATGCTCGTATACAGGGTGTCATGTGTGATACACAAACACTATTTCCGACATACGATGAAAAGCGCGGGGAACCCCGTACCAAGATGCGCCGGGGAGATTCCAGCGATAATACTGTCGGTGATTGTATAGACTGCTTCCAGTGTGTACATGTTTGTCCCACCGGCGTCGATATTCGTGGCGGCCAGCAATTGGGCTGCATAACCTGCGGTTTGTGCATAGATGCTTGTGATGTAGTGATGGATAAGCTGAAACGTCCACGCGGCTTGATTCGTTACGCCACCCTAGATGAAATGCAGGGGCGTCCGGTCAAGAAACTTTATCAGCACCCACGTACTCTCGTCTATGTGGCGATCCTGTTGCTGGCTTTGAGTGCTATCGTTTACGGATTGACGCATTTGGGTTCAATGACGCTTAGAGTTGCACCTGAACGTCAACCGCTATATACCCAAATGAGCGATGGGTCTATTCAGAACAAGTATGAATTCAAAGTGCTAAATAAGACTGGCAAGGATATTTTTGTCAGGGTAAGCGCCGAAAAAGGTGTACCCGGTCAAGTAATTGTTGGAGGGGATGAGCCCCAGCATGTAACTCATGGAAAAGCTTCTGCGTTCACCATATTCGTTAAAGCACCCGAAGAAAACATTACACAGGAAGTCACTAAAATAGAATTTCGTGTTGAGAACACAGAGGATCCATCGATGTTTGCCGAGTATGAGACCAACTTCACGGCACCAGAGAGGTAACTCTTGATTGCAGAATTGTTAAGAGGTTGCAAATGATTTCCCAGAAAAACAAGCAGGGTTGGAAGAATCCATGGGTTATAGGTCTAGCCGCAGTTGTATTGTCCGGCGTTCTGATTAATGCCCGCATGCTGTGGAATGTTGCCCATAATCCAATGCGGTTATTGGATGATAACTATAGCGTCAAATCTCATAATCAATATGATGCAAAGTGGGTGCAGCAGCAAGCGGAGAGATCGACACTGGGCTGGCAAGCGCGTATTCATTCGACGCAAAGATTACCCAATGATCCGTTGGCTGATGAAAGTGCCGCCCGATTTTTTGTAATGGCGAGTCCGGCTCCTTTCAGGCTGGAACTGAATGACCGTGACGGCAAGCCTGTTAAAGGTGGTCAGGTTACTTTGAACGCGCAATGGCCCGGCGACCCATCATTCGATACCTCCGCAACATTGCATGAGTCATCCCCGGGGGTCTATGAAGGCTCATTAGATTTTCCGCGTCCGGGTAATTGGGACATCATCATAAATGCGCAGCACGATGGACGCCCTTTTGAAATGGAGCAAAGGGTGTTCGTCGAGATCGAAAGCAAAATCTGACCCTGATGATAGATGCAGCAGAATGAAGCCAGCCACATGGAGCATTCAGGGTGCTTCCATTGCGGTTTGCCGATTGCAGCTGATGCCGACTATCACTGCCAGTTGGGGGGCGCAGAGCGGGAATTCTGCTGTTTTGCCTGCCAGTCAGTCTGTGTTGCTATTTACGAGGTCGGACTGGAGGGCTATTACCAACGCACACCTCAAGGCACTTTGCTTGCGCCGCCCCCAGCTCCCCCTAAAGACATAGAAATATACGATCTGGATGACGTCCAGCAGGATTTCGCCGTTTGTCAGGGTGATATCAGGGATATTCACTTGCTGGTCGAAGGTATACATTGCGCGGCTTGTGTATGGTTGATTGAGCGATCCATGCTACGAACAGCGGGTGTGATGTCAGCAAATGTCAATCTGGCAGGGAAACGTCTGCATCTGCGCTGGGACAATCGGCGTGTCAAGCTTTCCAGGATAATCCAGGAGCTTTCGAAAGTTGGCTACTCGGCCATGCCTTACGATCCCGAGTCTGCCGAAGGCGTGATTAAGAAAACCAATCGAGCGATGCTTTACCGCCTGTTTTTCTCAGGCTTCACCATGATGAATATGTTACTGATCTCAATCGCGCTTTACAGCGGCGCGAATGAGGGTCAATACCGTGATTTTTTTCATTGGCTGGGTTTCATTTTGGCAACCCCAACGCTGATTTATTCCGGATATCCGTTTTATAAAGGTGCGTGGAGTGGATTGAAAAGCGCGCGTTTGACTATGGATCTGCCTATCGTGATAGGCCTGTCGGTGACCTATTTATATTCATTGTATGTAACTGTGAACAATAGCGCGATAGGGGAGGTGTACTTCGACACTGTGACCAATCTTATTTTTGTGATTCTGGTCGGGCGCTATCTGGAAGGTATGTTCCGACATCAGGCAGTATCTGCTACCAATCGGTTGATGGAACTTCAGCCACGCGTGGCAACTGTAATTTCAGGCGGTGAAGAAAAGGTCACCTCTATTCGAGCTGTTAAGGTTGGTGCGCATGTGATTGTCAAGCCGGGTTACAAGCTACCAATGGACGGTGAGGTGATTGAAGGTCACAGTTCAGTTGACGAATCCATGCTGAGTGGCGAATCCAGACCGGTAAAAAAATCAGTAGGTGACAGGGTTGCAGCAGGGACAATAAATGGCAGTGGAGCGATGGTGGTGGAAGTTCGATCAGGCCTGCAGGATTCTACTCTGTCAAAAATAATACGCCTGGTAGAAGAGGCGCAGTCTTCCAAGGCCCCGATTCAGAGACTCTCAGACAGTATTGTGCCCTGGTTTGTACTGATCACATTGATCTGTGCGGGAGTTACCTATTTTCTTTGGGCGGACGATTTCGAGATCGCGCTTATGGCAGCGACATCAGTATTGATCATTACCTGTCCTTGTGCATTGGGTATGGCCACTCCCATGTCAATTGCGGTGGCCTCAGGCTTGGGAGCCAAACACGGTATTCTTGTAAAGAATGGCCTGGTGTTGGAGACCTTATCCAGGGTCACTCACTTTGTATTCGACAAGACGGGTACGCTGACTGAGGGCAAAATGAGAGTGGAGAATGTCCTAGTCGCTGCGGGACAAGATGCAGCGAATCTCCTGAAGCTAGCCGCTGCTGTGGAGCGATATTCCGAACATGGTGTGGCGCAGGCGATCACCCGCGAGGCGGACGATCGGGAAATAGGCTATCGCAATCTCCCGGTATTGGGGTTTCATGCTTCTGCGGGATTGGGGGTGGAAGCCGAGGTTGATGGGCAGCGCGTATTTATAGGCACCCTGGATTGGTTGAAGCAAAATCAGGCCGTTTTGAATGACGAATTGAATATCCAGCTTGATGAACAGGAAGCGCAAGCAAAGACTTGTGTGCATTTGGCTCTTGCAGGTTTCCATGTTGCGGTGATTGTGCTGGGGGATACCTTGCGAGCTGGTGCGAAGGACATGGTGGACTCCTTGCGTTCGGAAGGTATAGGTTTGACGCTGCTTAGCGGGGATCGTAAAGCGGTAGCAGAGGCGATTGTGCTGCAATTGGGTGGAATGGAGGTGATCGCCGAAGTGCTGCCCCAGGATAAGGACAGGGTGATCCAGAAGTTCCAAGAGCGTGGTGAATGCGTTGCGATGGTAGGTGACGGTATCAATGACGCACCGGCTCTGATAAGGGCGAATGTCGGCATAGCGCTAGGTTCCGGAACGGATGTTTCTGTCGAGAGCGCAGATATAGTGCTGATGCAAAGCGAATTGAACAAAGTACGACTGGCAACCTTGTTATCGAGACGCACATTGCGAACGATCCGCCAGAATATTGGACTATCGTTCGTCTACAACAGCATTATGGTACCGTTGGCGATGATGGCTCATGTGACACCGCTGATGGCAGCGATTACCATGCCGATCAGTTCGTTGCTGGTAATCGGGAATGCAGCACGTATCCGTAACCTGTTTAGTAGTTCAGAAAGGTTGAAGAAATGAATGTTATCTATAGCCTGATACCGGGCATGATGTTTTTCGGGCTGATCATGGTTGGTATTTTGATCTGGGCGGTGCGCAAGGGACAATACGAAGACATGGAAGGGAATGCCAGTCGGATCCTGCTGGATGACGACGAAGATGCAATGTTGACGGACGCGCCTGGCCATGACAAGAAGAGGGATGGGGACACTACCCCCCCGTCCAGGGAATAATCTATTTCAGAACTTCGCCGTTTTTCAGAAGCGGGGCGCGCAATAACTCGAAGTCTTTGGGTGAGACATATTGCAGTATCGGCTTTTCCTTGCCGCCTAAAGTGATATCCAGACCATGTTGCGGATATAACCAGTGTTCAGCGCCTGATCCTGTTTCACGAATACGCTGTGAGGGAGTTCCAAACCGTTTGGTCAGTACTTCTTCCTCGATACGCAAACTGGGAAGATAGGTCAGTGTTTCAACCGGAGAGTTACGCACTGTCACCAGATCTTCGGGAGTCAGGGTGATTCGTTTCCCGCTGGGTGTGCTGTTCATGCGCAAGCCCCGATGGAACATCCCATCCAGTTCCTCATGGGGTACAGCGATCGTCATTACGAATTTCGCTTTCAGCCCATTCAGGTTCAGTTCATCGAAGAATGCTTCGACCGTCATTTTCCCCTCGCTGGTCTTGAACAGACTTATGACAGTCTGCTCAAAAAATTCTGTCTCCAGGTCCTTCAGGGAAGTCTGGCCGAGGGTAATGCCGAATATATGGGAAGTTCCGGGAACCGGGTGTGTGATATGCCAAGGTAAGGTTTCGGGAGATTGTTTCGCCGGTTCCGGCAGCATCAGTAATACGGTAATTGAAAAAATAACGAGGGCGAAAACACCCAGAATGATCTTTTTATCCATTGATAGATTCGTCTTCCTTAGGAGGTGGGTAATATGCAGCGGCTCCCGCTGGTACCTTACCTGTTTTTGCCTGATGCTCTGCATCGAACTCAATAACGATCAACCCCAATACCGCGACCATGAACGGCAACAAACCGAATCCGCCCGTCAGGCCCCATGTTGCAACCTTCTGCATGCCCATCGTCTGGCCGCCATAAAATAATCCAAGTGTAAGGCCGCCCAGGGCAAGGAATAGGAACAGGAACAGGCGGGCACGTTTGGCAGCAAACTGCCAATGACAGCGAACATGCCAAGATGGTTCGCTGGTGAGGGATTGCTTGGCGCGGATCATGATGTAGCTAAGTAAGAACAGCGACATGATTGCCATAACCAGCATTGGAAGTTTGCTTTGAGATATAAGGGTTAATGACATCAAAAACAGGAAAATATGGTTTACGACCAGATTGAATAGTAAAACCGCGTGCAGGTGGCGCGCTCTCTTCCTTTCTGCTTCAGTTGTTTGAATATCCGACATTCTGTGCCCCACAAAAAAAGGTGTTGAATTTATCAAGTTGCGCATAATCCGCCCATGACGGGCGAATGTCAAACCTTCAGGAGGTTTTCAGGCAGGCCTGCAAGCCTGCCAGGTCGAGAATTTCGATGGATTTGATATGGATATCTATCAAGCCGCGTTGTTGAAGCAGGGTGAAAGTACGGCTGACAGTCTCGATCTTCAATCCAAGATAACTGCCTATTTCCTGACGCGACATGCGCAACTGGAATTTGGTCGGCGAGAGCCCTCGAGCCGCAAAGCGTTGCGATAAGTTGAGCAGAAACGCGACCAGTCTTTCTTCTGCCCGCATCGAACCGAGTAGAAGCATGATGCCCTGATCGCGCACGATCTCGCGACTCATGATCTTGTGCAGATGGCGTTGCAGGCTGGGTATTTCACGGCTTAAGGCTTCCAGTTTATTGAAGGGCAATTCGCATACTTCACTGTTTTCCATCGCCACAGCATCACAAGTATGGCGGTCGGTGCTGATGGCATCAAGGCCGATGATCTCTCCGACCATCTGGAAGCCGGTCACCTGTTCACGCCCATCCTCATGCAATATCTGGGTTTTGAATGATCCGCTTTGTATTGCATAAAGAGAACCGAACCTGTCACCACTGCGATAAAGATAGTCACCTCGTGCATGGGTATGCTTGGCGTGACTGAGTTCTTCCAGTCGCTGCATCTCTTCGGAATTGAGGTCCACCGGAAGGCAAAGTTCGCGCAAATTGCAGTTGGAACAGGCTATTTTGAGTCGTTGGTATGAAACGGATCGTTGCACGTGTTTGTATTCCGAAAATCTTGCAGTGAATATGCCACGGATTTTGACATATATCAAACTGAACTCATCGGGTAAATGGCATAGTGACAATCAAGTCAAGGAGATGAATATGGGTAATGTGGCAAGTCATTTGGTAGTGGACCTGGATTTGATACGCAGGCTGGACAAGAACGGGCCGCGTTATACATCCTATCCCACCGCAGACCGCTTTGTGGAAGCCTTCAACGCGGACACCTATCGCAACCGGGTACAGAAACGTGAGATAGGAGGTATTTCCCGTCCCTTGTCCCTCTACATCCATATTCCCTTTTGCAACACACTGTGTTTCTACTGTGCGTGCAACAAAGTGATCACCAAAGATCGCAGCAAAGCGGCCGAATATGTGCGTTACCTTGTCAAGGAAATGGCCATGCAAGCCAAGTTGCTCGGGCCGAAGCAGGTGGTGGAGCAATTGCACTTTGGAGGCGGAACGCCGACATTCTTGAGTGATGATGAGATTCGCGAGGTGATGACTGCAATAGGCCAGCATTTCAAGCTGGTCGAGGACGGGGAATATTCCATCGAAATCGATCCCCGCAAAGTCAGTGATGAGACCATAGCCCTTCTCGGACAAGCGGGCTTCAATCGCATCAGTATCGGGGTACAGGATTTTGACGATGCCGTTCAGAAGGCGGTGAATCGTATCCAGAGTGAAGAAGAAACCCTGCGTGTCATCAAGGCAGCACGCGCCAATGGCTTCAAGTCAGTGAGTATCGACCTGATCTATGGCCTTCCCAAACAGACACTTGAAGGTTTTTGCGTGACCCTGGACAGAGTCATCTCGGCGAATCCCGATCGACTGTCCATATACAACTATGCGCACATGCCGACCATGTTCAAGCCACAGCGCCGTATCCACGAGGAAGATCTTCCTCCCGGGCAAGTGAAGCTGGATATTCTCAGCATGGCGGTGGACAAACTGACCAGAGCCGGCTACGTCTATATCGGAATGGACCATTTCGCCAAACCCGAGGACGAACTCGCGGTGGCGCAACGCCAGGGCAGGCTGCACAGGAATTTCCAGGGTTACTCGACGCACTCGGATTGCGACCTTGTCGCGTTAGGGCTGAGTTCCATCGGAAAGATCGGGCCTACCTACAGCCAGAATTATCGTGAACTTGAAGATTATTACGATGCCCTCGACCGGGATGAGTTGCCCATCATGCGCGGGATGGAGCTGAATGCCGATGATCTCGTGCGCCGTGCGATCATACAGGCGCTGATGTGCCATTTTGAACTTTCGAAAGAATCGTTCAACATCGCTTACCTGATCGACTTCGACAAATATTTTGCGACAGAGCTGGATGAATTGCGTGAGTATGAGCGTGAAGGCCTGCTGGAAATTTCACCGCAGTGGATCACAGTGACTCCCAAGGGGCGTATGTTGATACGCAACATCTGTATGGTGTTCGATAAATACCTCAGGACACGTAAAGAGCACGCGAGTTACTCCAAGGTGATCTAGTAGACGGGGTTGGCAATCCCAACCCGCACATCCGGCATCATTCTCTCCGATATAATCCCACCCTGTCTTTTCACAGGGTAGGACATGAACAAGTTAGTCAAATATGCCTTGTTGGGTATTGCAGCCTTGGTTGCGCTGGCTGTTGCCGGCGTCGCCTATCTCGCAGCCACCTTCGATCCAAATGATTACAAGCCGCAAATTATTCGCGCGGTAAAGGATAACCAGCAGCGCAACCTGCGCCTCGATGGCGACATCAAACTGACCTATTTTCCCAGTCTGGGTTTTGATCTGGGTAAAGTTTCACTCTCCGAATTCGAAAGTGACAAGGAATTCATCTCGGTCGAGAATGTCCATGTTTCATTGGCATTGATGCCGCTATTGTCGAAAATGGCGGTGGTAGACGAGGTGGTGATCAAGGGGCTGAAAGCCACTCTGGTTAAACACGACGATGGCCGGCTGAATATCGATGACCTGCTGGTCAATACATCGGGCGATCAGGCTGGTGCGCCTGCAGCTGCACCGGTGCAATTCAACATTGCCGCGGTACATATTGTAGACACCGAGCTGAACTATCTTGATGAATCCGTCGGTTCACAGTATTCACTTAACAACATCAACCTGAAGACCGGTCGAATAGCCAATGATGTGGCCAGCGAAATCGATTTTTCAGCCGACTTTAAATCCACCCGGCCCGAAGTGGACGTGGCGGTAGGGCTGGAAGCAAAGCTTAAATTCAATCTGGAAGATAAAAGCGTCAATGTTCAAGGACTGGATCTTCGGATCAATGGTGACGCGCTGGACATCAACAGCCTTAAGGTTCAGGCCAGTGGCAATGCCAGTGGCAATCTCGAAGTCCGGGAGTTTTCGGCAAGCGATATCAAGATATCCGTTACGGGAATCAAAGGTAAGGATGCTGTTGAGGCGAAGTTGGGTATCACTAAGCTCAACTATGGGCAGGATAAATTTGCCAGCGGGAAGGTGACAGTGGACGCAACTTTGGCCGGCGGGATGGGCAACATGGTTGCCAAGCTTGTATTGCCCGAACTGTCAGGCGATATGGAGTCGTTTGGGAGTAACGCGACCTTGAGTCTTGAAGTGATGCAGCCCGCGCAAAATTTCAAAGTGAAGTTGTCATCGCCGTTGCAGGTGAGCCTGAATAACAAGACGTTCAATCTTTCCAAGATGGTCCTTGCGGTCAATGCGACAGGAGACAGGTTGCCCGGCAAATCGGTGGGCAGCGAAATGAAAGGCAGCATGCTACTGGATGCAGTGAATCAAACTGTGCAGGCAAATCTTGCCGGGGGCTTGCTGCAAAGCAAGGTTGCGGCCAAATTGGCGGTGAACGGATTCGAAAATCCTGTCGTTCGTTTCGATGTGGATGTCGATCAGTTCGATGCCGACTTGTATATGTCCAAGGCTGTCGATGGGAGAGTTGCCACAACGGAAATTTCACCAGACGAGCCAGATCTGCCGCTGGATTTGTCTGCGCTGAAACAGCTCGATCTGGAAGGTGGATTGCGCATCGGAACGCTCAAGGTTGCCAATGTGAAGCTTGCCAGGGTGCGCCTCGAGATGACTGCACTCAATGGATCGCTGGTTATAAACCCGTTATCTGCCAACCTGTACCAGGGTGAATTCAATGGCAGCCTCAGCGTGAATGCGCAGCAGGCCGTACCCGTATTTTCCATCAGGCAGGATGTTAATGGTATCAACCTAGGCGCTCTGCTCAAGGATGCGGCAGGTCTTGGCACGGTGCAAGGCAAAGGCAGCGCATCGCTGAACCTCAACACGAGGGGCAACACCGTCGGGGCGCTGAGGAACGCGGTGAGCGGCAGGTTGACGATTAGCCTGAGCAATGCGGAATTCAAGCAGGACGGGAAAACTTACTCAGGTGAGGCGAAGGGCAGTGTGCAGATTGATGGCGGCAAACAGGACCTGCAGGCTGATTTGTCGGGCAGGCTGGATCAGAGCAAGTTTACCGCCAAGGTGGGGCTGAACAATTTCGATGATCCGGCGATCCGCTTTGACGTCGACGTGGATCAACTCGATGCTGACCAGTATCTGCCCAAGGAGGCAACGGGCAAGGACATGCGGCAGGCAATACCGGAAGAGCCAATCGATTTGTCCGGCCTGAATAAACTCAACGCCGAGGGTGGCCTGCGCATCGGCTCGTTCAAGGTGATGAACATCAAGATGGACAAGGTTAGAGTCGAGATGAAGGCACACAAGGGCGTAGTCAGCGTCAATCCGCTGGCAGCCAATCTTTATCAGGGCAGCATGAAAGGAAGCATCAGCATCGATGCGCAAGCCACGCCCAGTTTTACCATCAATGAAAAGCTGAGCGGCGTTTCTATCGCACCGCTGATCAAGGACATGTTGGATTTCGATGCGGTAGAAGGTGCAGGGAATGTAACGCTCAATCTCGATACACAGGGAAAAGTTGTCAGTGCTCTCAAGAAAGGATTGAGGGGCGATGCGTCGCTTGATCTGGCCAATGGCGCAATCAAGGGCATCAACCTGACCAAGCTGATGGAGAATGCCCAGAACATAGGCAAGGGCGCTACTACCCAGACACTGGGCGTAAGCGAAAACGAGAAGACGGAATTCAGCGAATTCAAGGCGAGCTTCACGGTGAAAGATGGAGTCGCACACAACGACGACCTGGCAGTTAAATCACCGCAACTTACGCTCTCGGGTAGCGGCGATGTCGACATCGGTAACGACAGTCTCGACTATACCGCCAGGGCCACACTGCAAAAAAGCGTGGGTGGCGACAGCCTGATGATGCCTGTGCAACTGAGTGGGCCGTACACCAACCTGAAGTTCAAACTGGACTACACGGCGATGCTGCAAGACCTTGCGCGCAGGAAGATCGAAAGCCGGGCTGAGGAAATCAAAAAGAAGGTGGTGGACGATGCCAAGACCAGGCTGCAGGAAGAACTTGAAAAAGGCCTGAAAGGCTTGTTCAAGTGAAGTGTTGCAACTGATGCATTCGTTCGCGCAGCGTATCGTCGACTGGCAACGCCAGCATGGCCGTCACGATCTGCCTTGGCAGGGTGCCGATGCCTACCGCGTGTGGCTATCCGAGATCATGTTGCAACAGACGCAGGTCGCCACTGTCATCCCGTATTACCTGCGCTTCGTTGCTGCATTCCCCGATGTTCAAGCGCTTGCCGCCGCCAGCGAGGAGCAGGTGCTCACCCACTGGAGCGGGCTTGGATACTATGCGCGCGGACGCAACCTGCACAAAGCTGCGCAGCTCATCGTTGCACGGCATGGCGGGGGATTCCCGGGCGAGTACGAGCAGATCATCGAACTTCCCGGTATCGGGCGCTCCACCGCCGCCGCGATCTGCGCACTCGCCTGGCATCAGCGTCACGCGATACTGGATGGCAACGTCAAACGCGTGCTGGCCCGCTATTGCGGCATGACGGGATGGACGGGTGACAAAAATATCGAGACGAAGATGTGGCAACAGGCCGAGGCGCTATTGCCGAAACGCGATGTCGCGACTTATACACAGGCGCTGATGGATATGGGCGCAACCGTATGCACGCGGGGTAAACCGAAATGTGAGATTTGCCCTGTGCGTCAGGACTGCATCGCATTGAAGTCAGACCGTGTCGCCGAACTGCCGACTCCCAGACCGCGCAAGACTGTGCCCGAAAGGAATGCAACATTCCTGCTGTTGATGCACGGCAGCGACATTCTGCTGGAAAAACGACCCGGCAGCGGTATCTGGGGGGGCTTGTGGTGTCCCCCGCAGCTGGATGATGGTCATGGTGTTACGGACGATTTTCTGCAACAAAACGGAGCCAGTGTAAGCGAGAGAATGGAGCTGGAGGTGTTCACCCATACTTTTACCCATTTCCGCCTTCACATCACGCCAGTGTTGCTGCGCCTGCATGAAAAGCCGTTGCGGGTACAGCAGCCCGGTTTTATCTGGCTTGCGCTGAATGAGGCGGAACAGGCCGCGATACCGACACCGGTGCGCAGGATTTTCAGGGAGCTTGCTTCGGGAAAATACTGATCTTGCGGTAGTCAGAGCGCGGGTTCGTTGATCGGGGTGATCTCGATGCGTTTGGTGCCGGCTACTTCCTGGGTCGTACTGGTGATTTGCCGGGCGATCGTTGTATCGGGTTCGCCGGCAAGAGGGAACCGCTTCAACACATTTTGTGCAAACTCATAGATCGTCTGATAGTGATCCTGGTCACCGAGCGGGGCCGCAGCCTGGAACAACAATATCCCGTTGCGTTGCGTGATCGCCAGCAGGTAATTCTCGTGGCCATGCGCCTTTACATGCTTGTCGGTCACGTCAAAATATTGCGAGTCGCTATCACCCGACCGTTGGCCGAGCGCCATCAGTTTCTGGGCAATCGCTTCCACAAAGGGTTGCGCCAGGTTGATTTGCGGTGCGAGGGTGACGTGATATTTACCGGGTCGGTCGATCACCAGAGGGTTGTTCAACGGGGGGGTTTTTCCGGGCCGGAAGAATACAAGGTACAGGACGCAGAGGGTGATGATGGTCAATGATTCAATCATGCTGTTTTATTCCTTCCGGGCGGATTTTATTTTTGTACCATCAGGATTTTACATGTATATGGCGGATATTGGGCGCAGCGCACGGAGTAAGTGGAGGGGAAAAACTCACCGTATAGTTAATTACTGCAGTTGCTCAATCTGTTTAATCCACGTGTTGAATCCAGGACACAAAGGAAACATTGGTAATCAGGTTCAATGAATAAGTGACGGAAGCCTGCTTGATGATTTAGATAGCTGCGGCGGTCCTGTAGTGCCAAAACATATTCAGGCAAGGAGAAATGAATTCTCTTTGCTTCAGTATTATTCTGGCAAAGCGCCTAGAACTCCTTCCAGTCGCCATCGTTGTCTTCCCGAACCTTTGCCGATAACTTGTGTGAGCCTTTGGTCGGGGAAACCGAAAGGTGATGTTCTACTCCTCGTCTTGTATCGGATTTGGCCACTGCGGGAACTCGCGCGCTGCTACCTTCAAGTTTGAACATGCTCACTGCGAGTATCAGGGCTGCTGCCTGCTCTTGCATTCCCTCGGCTGCTGCCGCTGCCTCCTCAATCACGGCGGCATTTTGTTGGGTGATCGCATCCATCTCGTTAATGGCAGTATTTACCTGTTCGATACTGACGGCTTGCTCCACCGTTTCCGCCGAGATGTTTTTCATCATGGACGCAACCAGTTGAACCGAGGTAACCACATCGTTGATTGAGTCTGCCGCCTCCTGCACCTGATCGGTTCCGGATTTAACTTTAGCAACTGACTCTCCGATCAACGACTTTATTTCCTTGGCTGCCGAGGCGGAACGCAATGCAAGATTGCGCACTTCGCTTGCAACTACTGCAAATCCACGGCCCTGCTCTCCGGCACGCGCCGCTTCGACTGCTGCATTCAACGCCAGAATGTTAGTCTGAAAAGCTATCCCGTCAATGACGCTGATGATGTCTTCTATCTTTTTTGAGGATGCATTAATGGAGGTCATGGTGGCCACAAGGTTCTCCACCGCATGGCCGCTCTGTTCGGCGACATTGGAGGTGCCCTGGGCCAGTTGACTCGCGTGTTTGACGCTTTCGGCATTGCGGTGTACGGCAGACAGCAGTTCCGCCATGCTGGATGCGGTTTCCTGCAAACTGGCCGCCTGTTGCTCGGCCCGCTGTGAAAGATCGGCATTGCCCAGCGCGATCTCCTTCGACGCCGTGGATATAGCGTCGCTATTGACACGCACATCAATAGAAATTTTTGTTAGGTTATCGACCATGTTTCTGACGGCAGATAGCAGGCTGGTGTCGTCGCCGTCATGGGTTTTCACTTTGACGGTCAGATCGCCTTTTGCCACCTGCGTCACCACATCTGCCGCGTAGGCGGGCTCCCCTCCCAATTGTCGGCGGATGCCCAGCACGATCCATATTCCGAAAAATGCAGCCAGGATCGCAGAAACCGTTCCGCCGGCAATCATCATATTCATTGTGAATCTGGAGTCTTTCACTATGCCGATCACGACATCATTTATCCCGGATAACTGGTGATTACTTGAGTTGGACGTATCTTCAGCCACTTTGAGGTAAGGCAGAGTTTGTGCATTAATTTTCTGCACATCCTCGGTGAGATTCGAGAGAGAAATGCCTACGGCTACAAATGTCGACGAGAATAGAATAACCACTACAGAACAGGCAACCATCATCCTGTTACTGATACTGAGGTCATTGGACATTATGAGATCCTCCGGAGAACTTTTTGGGAAGTTAGCCCTGTTTGCTACGGTGCGAAGTAAAAACTTTGCTAACTAGCCACAGTTTGTCCACTGTATTACAAGGGTTTTCAATAAGCAAGGGGGTTACGGGCTGAGGCTATTGTCTCTTTGTGGTACATGGCAGCCTGTCTACAATCAACAAACTAGTGCCATGTAACATTATTTATTTCGCATCGTAGAGCCCTGTGGCATACTGGTGAAACCCTTAATCAAAGGAGGTCACCATGTCACCGAGATACCGGGTAACACTTACCGAGCAAGAGCGCAGCGAACTTGATACA